>JBHLPQ010000126.1:0-10848 GCA_048939265.1 Promethearchaeota archaeon | reverse complement strand
GGGATTATTGCACTTTGAAAAGTTTCTTTTACAAGGTTTGTATCAGCTTCAGGTAAATCAGTCTTGTTTGCGGCAACAATTAATGGAATATTTCTTGCTTCTAAATTCCCAAGAACAGTCCAGTTAATCTGATCAAAGGGGGCTCTAGCAGCATCAACAACTACGATTGCGGCATCAAGCTTGTCAAGTGATTGGATAGCCTTTATAACACCCCTTGTCGCTTCTTTGGCACGTTCAATGCTCTCCTGTCGAGATAAGCCGAAGGATTGAAACTCCCGATAATCAACTGAAGTAGCAATCCCTGGAGTATCAACAACCGTCAAATCAAGGGATCCACTGTGATCTGAGACCGTGCAATGCTCTAAAGCGACAACATCACGTGTTTCATGGGGGATTGGACTAACTTCTCCAAGAGGAGTCCCATTTCCACATTCACTGGAAATTCTATTGGCTAAAGTTGTTTTTCCAGCATTGGGGGCGCCTAAAATACCAATTGTTAGTTTAGATTTTCGACTTCGTGCAAAGATCCGCGAAAGTATACTCATGGGTTTTTTACCTCCAGTCAAATAAATTAATTTTGAATCGCTAGGTTAGATTGTAGATTCATTCTCTAATTGAAATTGCCCCATGTTATGCAGATAATAGCATGTGTTCTGAGATTAGAAAAAATACTACAGATAATAAAAAAAATCCTATGAAGAAGTAAATTGTTCTAAATCGTAATCTAAGGGATTAGAGTGGATGAATGCATGCATACTAGCAGAAATAACTCTTAGAAGAGCGATTATCATTAACATAACAAAGAGAACCACATTGAAATCTTGGCTATTATAATCAATCCCTGCCAATCGTAACCAAATATCCATGATAAATCCAGCAGATAATGATCCTATGAATGCAGCGAATCCTCCTGCGGTTAACAGAATAGAATAGTATCTACCTTTGGTATCTTCAGTCGAACAATCTAAGGAATAGGTCGCAAAACTAGTATCTTCCGCACCAAAGGCAAATCCTCCTAGGATATTCGCAATAACTAAAAACCAGGCATTCCCTGTAACAAGGCCTATTGCATATCCTAAAGGAACTGTTGTATACCCTAATCTTGAAAATAAAATGACCAGTTTTTTATTCAAAATTCCATCTGCAAGACGTCCACCTAGATCTTGTCCAAGGCCACGAGGTATGTTAAACATAATCCACATTAAGGCAACCATTAACCAAGAATCAGCGACTCTTAAGGTAACAAAAGGAAATATTGGCCAGGCAGTGCTCATTGCGAAAGAGAAGAATGTACTAATAGGTAAAAGTCGTTTAAAAGGTTTATTTCTCTGAATTAACATCTTCAAGGATGGATGAAACTCCTCATCAATTATTACCTTGTTCTTAACCTCATACTTCTCAATTAAGAAATAAGAAATAATAATTGTCAAAATGAAAACAAAAGCAGCTGAAAAGAAAGGGACGAAAAAGACAGGTTGACTCAATGTGTAATTTTCAGGCAGTTTAGGAAAAGGGTAGGGACTCAATTCCATCATGATTCCAAGGCCTAAGATAAAAAAAACTGATCCTAAGGTTCCTATTGAGTTAATTCTGCCAATAAACGATGCTCGATCTTCTTCCGAAGCATAATCCCCTAGAAAAGCATTCCACGCGGGAATGATACTAAAACCAATACCAGTCATAACTAATGAGATCAATACAAGCTCCATTGGATTATTAACGAAAGGGGAAATAAGACAGGTGAGAGTAAGGGTTGAAAGCCCAATTATAATAACTAGTTTCCTTCCACGGAGATCAGATAGCCAACCCCATATTCCCTGAAAGATGTTGGTTCCTAAATTTCTAACTGACGTTAAGATGGATTGTTCTAATGGAGTTGCGCCTAATACTATTCCAAAGTAAGCCAAGTAGACGAAGATAGAAGATCTACCAGCAGCATAACCAACACTAGTACCCCAAATTGGAACATTTTCCCTTAAGTTATGATTGGTGACTGAAGTAGAATTTTTATCGATCTTTTCATCTGTAGGCTCTAGAATCTCCTCGTCACGTGACATAGAAAGAATACCTCATAGAATCAAGTCATCTAAGTATCTGTCAAGGGATGTAATCCTTTTCTCAAGTATTTTATTTGCATTAGGATAGAATTTCTTCTCATTTATAATTACCTGTAAAGGTCAATTAAGAAAAAAAGGGAAGAAGGGATGTTGTTAATATTAGTAAG
Organism: Promethearchaeota archaeon; assembly: GCA_048939265.1. GTDB lineage: Archaea > Asgardarchaeota > Heimdallarchaeia > Hodarchaeales > Hodarchaeaceae > Hodarchaeum. Next base: position 8,624 of record JBHLPQ010000126.1, on the reverse strand, counting down.
AGTAGTGCTTTAATTTTCCATCGTTTCATTGATATTTACGTTTTCTCACTAGCAAGGTAACCATAGATAATAATACTAAGGATATTGTGAGATCAAATCCAGGAACTCCATCTTCAGCAGAAGTAGGAGGTGGACCTGATGTTTCTTCAGTTGATGCAAGTGATTCAGATGTTTCCTCAATACGCTCTTCTGTTCCAACATAGAAGGCTGCATAGGTGGGATCGTGAGTTATTCCATCGCCTTTCCATGTTGGGTAGCTTGTGATTACCAAATTCTCTCGGAAAATCCATGAAATACCTTCTGTATGATTATCCGCCGACCATTGAGTGAGAGCTGTCGCAAGGCGTTTTGATATCGGCGAAGAGTACGGATTTCTTCGAGTTTGATTAGTAGGTTCTCCTGAGAACCCTTCTGCTGTAAGTAGGTTTAAAACTGATGTACCTGATTCATAAGAGGTTCCAGGATCACTATTTAAGTAGTACTCTTCTTTTGCGCCTCCAAAATTCTGTGAGAAGAGATCCTCTCCTGCTACGGTCATTTCGAACTGCGATTCAGGACGAGCAAAAGATCCTGAAGTATCCGCGTCGATCTGAGTCATCGATAGAAAATAGTCACGACGATAAGTTGCCATACTCATTTGTTGTGAGCTCATCATTTCTCTAACTTGGGGATCAGTTATTTCTGATTGTTCGTAAGTGGTTGTCAAAATGGCTTCTCCAGAAACAGGGGTTATTTCCAGAGAGTAACTGTAAACTATATCCGTATCATCGATTACAATCCGTTCCGCAGTGTCATTTCTTGCCCACCATGTCACAGGAGTATCAGTGTAAGTGGTTTCCCACTCAAATGTAACTTTCCCATCTGATTCAACGGGATCAACCCAGGTTAAACTCACATCAAAATCAGGATCAGGTATTCGAGGGTCATACCCCCATGTGACATTCACAGATTTATCGATATCGATTGTGGCAGAAGAATCATTATCAGCAATAATCCAGTCACCTAGAGATATGTAAACATCAGCTTCGAGATTTGATTTTGCTAAATAATCTGCGTCGAGATGTGCTCCTTCGGGAAAACCAACCGCCATGATCACATCAGGGGTACCGATTTGAGACTCATTTAGAAAAGCTGTGAGGATGTCATCACCATCTACGTCTTTGTAACCTATAATCCGTCCTGGATTGAAGTTACCCCACACAGCTAAATTCGGGGATTGAGAAGTTGAAGCTTGGGTTAGAAGGATTTGAACCATACTTTGAATAGCGCCTTGACCATACAAAGTACCATTTTCCTTTGCATAATTATCCCATTCACCAGCAAGACGCACCTTTAACGACTGAAGCCCAGCTGGACGAATTGATTCAGGGACTTCAGAATTATTGCTAGTGAACTCTACTTCCCGAGTCACATTATTGGAGAGAATACCTGCAAGAGTAAAACCACCTTCAAAATCATAGATAACATTACCTGAGATTAGGGCAAAATAGTCAAACCAGTAGTTCAAACCATCTCTTACAGATACATGTTGGCCATATAGGTTCTCTTCCCATATTCCTGAGAAGTTAAATTGTCCAGATAATTCCGCAAATACGTCAACTGTTTCATTGACGCGAACCTCTTCTATTTTAGTCAACACCTTGACTAAAACTATGCGTGGGAGGAGAAGCTCTTCAAAAACAACTTCATCATCACTGGGATCACTTTGTGTGTCGTTGTTATCAATATATTGGATATGATAAGCGTCTACATTCATTTCTCCTTGGACAGTCCCAAGCCAATCTTGCATCTGAACGACTTCTGTGTGATTTACAGTTATTTGGGTATAATTTGTTTCCCATGTTTTCCAAAAATCAGCCAAGCCAGCCCAAAACTTTTGGGAATAATCCCATTTTGGATCACCGTTGATCCCTTCATATCGATACCAGGCACCATTATGTTCTGATCCATTAGTTAGGTAGCCATCAGCACGCCATACATTTTTCCAATTTTGTGGAGAACCAGGTAATTCCCAAGTATCATTTGGGGCAGCTTTTGACCGATTTGTCCAACGTTCCCAAAAAATATTCTGTATTTCTAATCCTGTGCGAATGTATGCATTCTTTGTGTAAGACTTTGTGACTCTCTGTGTTTCATTTTCAGAAAAAGAATCATTAAACTTTACAGATTTAGTGAAATTTCTCATCTCTTCGCCATATTCCCATTCAAATCCGTAGAAGGTTCCAGATGTCTGTGTATCTGCCTTCACATGATTAAATGGGGATTGTACAACGAATAATAGAAAAAGTATTATGAAAAAAGCATGTCTATAATGTTTCATATATATCAGCCTAGTTTTCCTTTAAAACCAAGAAGCTCTTAATCTATGGTATACCTTTTTTTCACGATCTCTCAGTTTTTAAGAGATGCTTTATGAGCCTTTAGAAAGCAGCTATTCAAGAGTTATAGAAAACCAGTAAACTGTAGTTCTAATTGAGAAATTACTTGGTATTAGGCTTTAAAATCTTCTAGTGACTAGATTTCTTGTCCTGCAAATTGTTTTTCATATAAATCTGCAAAAATGCCTTTTTTCTCAAGTAATTCTTGAAAAGTACCCTCTTCCTGAATCTTCCCTTGGTCTAAAACGATTATTCTATCAGCTGACCGAACAGTGCTCAATCGATGCGCAATTATAATAGCAGTTCGATTTTCAATAATATGATGCATGCTTTGTTGAATGACAAGTTCAGTATGGGCATCAACGGAAGATGTGGCTTCATCTAATAAAAGAATTTTCGGATCAGAGAGTATTGCCCGGGCAAAACAGATAAGTTGTCGTTCTCCCATGGATAATCGCGACCCCCTCTCCCCTACTTGGAAATTCAATCCTTTACTCATCACAAAGTCAAATGCTCCCACTCTGAGGAGAACTTGCTCGATCTCTTCATCGGTAGCATCAGGTTTTCCGTACAGGAGGTTATCACGAATAGTTCCTGAAAAAAGGAAGGAATCCTGAGGGATAATAGCGAGCCATCGACGGTAATTCTCCAGATCTACTTCCCGAATATCAATTCCATCTAATAATACCTCTCCCTCATGGAAATCATAGAATCGGCATAATAAGTTCGTTATTGTAGTTTTTCCAGCTCCCGTATGTCCTACTAAGGCAATTGATGAATTTGGAGGAATATTTAATTCAAAATTCGTAATAACTTTCTCAGTTTCAGGAGTGTAGGAGAAATTTAGATTATGAAATTCAATTAATCCTTGTATGTTTGTAAGTTTTTTGTTATCTCGCGGAATTACACTTGGTCTTCTATCTAAAATATCAAATATTCGCTCAGTAGCTGCCATTGAAGATAACAAATTATTATAGAAGTTTGAAAGAATCATGATTGGCTGAGATATTCTTCCCAAATATGAAAGAAACGCTACAAGCACACCCACCGTCATTGTTCCGGTCCCAATGGAAATCCCACCTACTGTAAGTACAAGAGCTGTGCCTAAAGCCAGTATTATATCCATAATTGGAAACATGATTGCAAATAATATAAGAGCCTTAATTCGCGCTTGATAATTCTCTAAATTCAGCAAATCAAACTCATTCGTCATGAAATCTTCCGCAGCAAAAGCTTTTGATACTTCAATACCAGATATAGCTTCTTGATAATATCCCGTAACTTTGGCGATTGTTCTCCTAGTTCGTTGCCACGCTTCCCGTGCTTTAACCCTGAAATAGATCGTAAATACAGCTAGTATTGGGAAGATTATTAAGACTGCTACAGTCAATCGCAAATCTAGATATATTAGGACGAAAAAAAGTAGACTTATGAACATTATATTAACAATAGCGTCTATTATCCCTGTTGATAACAAATTAAGTAATCGCTCAACATCATTTGTAACTCTTGAAACAATTCTTCCTGTTGCTTCTCTATCGTAAAAATCCATACTTAGATCCTGAAGCTGGTAGAAGGCTTCTTGTCTGATTTGTGTTATAATACGGATCCCAGTAATAGTTGTGAAATAAGTAGCAACCACATTTAATAGGAATGAAATCACTGTAACTACAAAATAAATAGTTGTAACAAATCCCAAACCTACAGTATTTTTAGCTAAAATATAATCATCTATTGCTATAGCCAGAATCAATGGTTGAAAAATAGTTAGGACTGTTGCTAAAAACATAGCCACTAAAGCAGTTGAAAAGATAAACAAGTGAGGTTTGGTGTAACTCATTAATCTCTTGAACAATTCCCAATCTGAATATTCACGTTCGAGGCGATCACGTTTATCCTCACTATCACTCATTCATACTCAACTCCTCTCTTGAATTATTTTCTCTAAGGCAAGTTTTATATCAACTAAGCCTGCTTCCTGGGTTTTCCAAAGTAAGGGGTAAATTCGACCTTTATCTAGTAATTCCTCGTGGGTCCCTTGTTCCACAATCTGGCCACGGTTCAAAATTATAATCCTGTTGACCATCTTTAACGTACTAAGTCTTTGAGTGATGAAGATTACTGTCTGTTTACTTTGAGACCTAGCTAGATACTCATCAAATGCCTCTTGAAAACTTGCTTCTGTAGAAATATCTAGAGCCGATGTTGCATCATCTAGAATCATTATGGGACATTTTCTCAATAACATTCGCGCAATAGCTACTCGCTGTTTCTGTCCACCAGAAAGAGTCACCCCCCGTTCGCCAATTATCGTCTCCAATCCTTCAGGAAGAGTGTTAACAAACTCTGTAAGCTGTGTTATTCTAACAACTTCATTTATCTCTTCGATTGTAGTTTCGGGTAACCCAAATGCAATGTTTTCTGCAATAGTCCTTCCAAAAAGAAATGGTTCTTGGTGGACAAATCCGACTTTTTCTCGCCAATCTTTCAGATCTAAGTTTCGTAAATCATAAACTGAGTCCTTATCGAGTTGTATCAGTATCTTACCTGCTGTTGGATCATAAAATCGTGGAATTAATGAAATTATGGTACTTTTTCCTGATCCTGTTGGTCCAAGTATAGCTACTTTTTCTCCAGGATTAATGGATAAAGAAATTTTTGAGAGTGTCTCCTGATTCTCATATGAGAAAGATATATTGTCAAACGTGATTGTTGGGGTCACCTTGCCAAGTTTTATGGCATCTATAACTTCTGTGAGGTGAGTTGAAGATTCTAATAACTTAAAAACTCGATCACCTGCTGCTGATACACGTTGATACATAATTAGAGAAAAAGCTAACAATCTCGTGGGCATGGCGAGCATTGTAAAATAAGTAAAAAGAGTAATCAATAAACCAAGACTAATTTCACCTTTAATTACTTGATAACCTCCAGCGAAAATCAAAATAGTGATTAAGAGATTTACAAGGAAAAGAATCATTGGAAAAAAAAAGGATCTAATCTTAAATGCATAAGCACGTAAACTAAAATAAGCTGTGTTTTCCTGATCAAACTTATTTTTCTCCCTCAGTTCTGCGTTGAATGCTTTAACTATTTGTATACCTGCAATATTCTCTTGAATCACGGTGGTTAATTTTCCATATTGTTCTCTAACATCAAAGTAAAGTGGCCCGAGTTTTGTGGAAACAATATAGGATAGAATGAATAAAGTAGGCGTAACAATACCTATTAAAAGAAAAAGTTGTAAATCAATTAAAAGTAAAACCAAGTATATCCCCGTGTAAGTCACAAAAGCCTGTAATAGAATCCGTTCTCCCCATACTAAGAATTCGGAGATTGGTTCTAAGTCTGTAGTCGCTCGGGCCATAAGATCTCCAGTATGATGTTCATCAAAAAAAAACAGGCTCGAGGTCTCATATTTGATGAATAAATCTTTTCGAATATCATAGATTATTTTCTCACCCTGTAGATAACCGATCCACCTACCAAGAAAATGGGTTAATCCACGAATACTACTAACAATTAAAATTAAAATAACGCCTGTAATGACAATAGTTACTTCAAACTGATCTTCTGCTAATGTTAAAAGAATCTGGTCAATGGTAACTCCAACTAGGATTGGAATACACAATTCTGCGATTTGTGCAATGAATATGAAGACTATTACAGATATTGCTAATGTTTTTCGTTGCATGATATAATTGAATAAATGTTTTAATACATGCAACGACTAACCTCTCTATTTTTTAATGTCACACTAACTAAAATAATTGTTTGTTACATTAATGTATCTTTTAAGGTATCTAAGTTACAACTCTCACCTAGTATTCTTTCTTGAGAAGTGGCCTAATTTATTAGCCCAAAAAGTTGAATTTTGAACTTCAGGGACACATTTTTTCTTTGTTAGTTTGTAAAATGCCTGCATCTGATATTCTAGATCACAAAACTCGATAGTTTTTTCATTAAGATCAATGATTGAAAATGAGGCATTTCCTGTACCATCACGAGGTTGACCTACTGAACCAGGGTTGATAATAATCCTTTTATCTTGAAATGAAAATTTTAAAGGAAATTTAGTAGGTTTGTTATTAAGAATATCCTCTATGAGAGACCAGGAAAAGAGACCATCTCGAATGATTAAAAATCGTCTATGAGTATGCCCAACTATGATTATATCTGCATTTTCCGCTTTATTATCGTTTTTTAAACGCTTAGATGTAACTTCAGGATGTTGGAGTGGAGGAGGTAGTAGATATCTACCAACATTCTCAGTTCGTCTCACAGAAGGTGTCCCATGTGTGATGTATAGCTTAGTTTGTCCTAACTGGAATATCTGTTTAAATGGAAGATTTGATAGAAATTGGAAATGTTCTTCGTGTAGGTCTTTAGCATTTCGCTTCAACATTTCTGAGGCAGATTCTCGAAAATTGAATGATCTCAAAATTTTTTGATCAGATTGGAGGAGATCTTTGCTTCGACAACTATATATGTAACGTACACCTAAATCATGATTTCCCAAGCAGAAGAATATGGGCAAAGGATAATCAATGAAGAAATCAACACTTTCTCGGGGTTGAGGACCATAACCTACAAAATCACCAGTGCAGATTAATTTATCTATTTCGCCCTCGAGGTTCTTCAATACAGCTTCTAACGCATGAAAATTGGAATGTATATCTGAGATGACACCAATTCTCATTATACATACTCCATCAGTCTTTATACAGATATTGTGTCATGGAAACCATCAGGTATGAAAAAGTAATGAGATCCCATAAATAAAGAAAGCTCCTACAATAAATGCAACTAAATTTTGAAGATTGTTCTTTTCATGAGTCTGTGGGATTAAGTCTGAAGCTGCTACATAAATAAATGTACCAGCGGCCAGTGCCAAAAGGATTCCAATTAATGGTTCTGTTAGGCTTCCTATAAAAAACAATGATACCAATGCTCCAATGGGTGTAGCAAGAGCCACAATAATAGATAAAAATTTAGATTTATCTGGCATTACTTCATTTACAATAGCAAAGGATGTCACACCTTCAGGTATTTCATGAAGAATTACAGCCATTGCCGCTAAAAAACCAATCTCTGTACTGATTTCAAAACCAACTCCAATAATGATTCCATCAATTAGTGAATGAAAAGCTAGACCAGAAAATGCCATCACACCGATTCGAGAAGTATGGTGTACTCCTAATCCATCTTCATCAAGACAATAATGAATTTCACTCCCAGAGTGAATCACAACAAAATTTTCCAACAGAAAAAACGCAAAAAAGCCAATAAAAAGCGCTGGATAGAATGCTAATTCGGAAAGCTCAATTGCTTCGGGCATTAAATGAAAAAAAACTAATGCTATAATTAAACCTGCTGCAAAAGAGTTTACATAGTGAGAATTCCTAAGAGCCCACGCCTGATTTCTTCTTATGACGTAAATGCCAAAAAGTGTCGCTAAACCTGCCAACGTTCCATAGAAAAGGATAGCAATCTCTTTTTCATACATTGGAATTACCTTCGTGTCAATCTAAGTTGATTGATTATCATGAATTTCCTCTAATTTTTCTTCCACAAATCCTAAAATGTCACTTGCAAGGTCAAAAATTGTGTAGGGATTTTCTACAATTAAATTAAGTTGATAAATTGATTGATTGTAATATCTTTCAGATAAAAACCATGTTATTTGCTCTGCGGTCCGATTACTAAATTTTTTCGATGCTTCATCTAAAACATTCTTTGTAAGAGAGTGTTTATATTTATCAGGATTGATATTGTACACTAGAGGATAAAGAAAATACTCCTGTTCTTTATTAGAATATTTTGCACGAATTCCTCTCAAAATATCAACTACATCTCCGACATTATCAAATTTATCCCCTTCCTTATCCCTCCATGTGATTTTTCCTTTACCAACTGCTTCTATAGGCACAATAATACTAGTATTATGAATTGTAGTCCCTAACATCTTTTGGTTATTGATGCTTACATGAATTCCTTGAGGTGTTAAGATTTTAGTGTAGTTTATGGATACTTCTTCAACTATCCCTTCAATCTTCAAATCTGGTAACATTATATAATCACCAACATCGAAAGGATTAGCAATTAGAAGGTACAATCCACTGAGAAAATTCCCCAGAGTAGTTGAAGAAGCAAAGCCTATTGCTGTTCCGAGAAGAGCCGCAGCGCCAATAAAAAGCTCTTCTCCTACAATCCAAAATAGACCCAATAGAAGAATAGTTGCACGCC
>JBHLPQ010000286.1:0-3669 GCA_048939265.1 Promethearchaeota archaeon | reverse complement strand
CGTATAATAGGGGTAAATCACCACGACGTACAATTTTATCGATTGCATAAATGTCTGAATTGGGTTCGTAATAATAACTCGGGATACCAGTATGGCCAAGATCCACCTTGATATTGGTGTGGATGACATCTGGGGTTACATACCCAGGCGAAATATAGGCATAAGTTGGATCGTAGGGGTAAACCTGAACTCTAGGTGTGAAATAGGTCGGAGAATCAAATCCAGACGGAGTATACTGATAGGAGACTGTGTATTTTTCGTATGGAGCCAACGCTGGGGTGACAACGTGTTGTATATTACCTAAGGAATTGGTAAAATTATATCCTACTATTTGAAATGAATCTAATCTAAGAGTGATGTTCTCTGGTACAGTTATTGTTACTGTATTATTATACTGTTTTAGTGTACTCATTGGGTAGATCGGGTACCAACTCTCCCCAGATTCACCTAGTCCTCCTGCAGCTGTAGTATTGGTTTCATAGAGTGGGCTTATTTGTATTCCATTAAGTGAAAGGTAACATTCATCTGTTTGACGATCCACACCTGTTGCTTTTAACATGATAAGTGGAAATGCGATTTGATCGATTGGATAGTTTTCTGAAATATTGTAATAGAACTCAATGGTGGTATCAGATAAACTAGTCCCGATATCAAAATCAGGTGAAAGTTGCCAAGAACCATTAGCATTATCATCATCAGGAGTAATGAAGATACCGTCATTGCCAGTATCAGGGTCATTCCCAAAAGCACCTGCACCTAAATTTACCCATGGATCAGGATTATGATCCAAACCAAAGGCAATCCAAGCCTGACTGGTTGAGTTTCCTATATTCTGGATTTCAACCTCAAGCTCCCATTGGTTTCCATCAGTCATAATCTGAGGACAACTGTATGATGCTATTTTGAAATGATTGTCATACGGGTCCTGTTCTCCTGATTGATAGGTGATTCCAGTGAACCAATAAAAGATATTCAGGGCGAATTGGGAATTATTAAAGCGGTCAGGCGTTGCTGAGAATGGTTCATCCCAAAGTTCATCATTGAAGACATCCTCATCAGCTACAAATACTGCTTTTCCATTGTTTGCATCATAGTATACAATCGTTTGTGCCCCACTTTCCCTAACAAGGGTATTAACGGTGCCATTAAGATAAGTGTAAGGAGCATCGATGAGAAGTTCCTCTATAACGAACGGAGTGGTCAATAACGCGTGGTTGACAAAATCAGTTGTGGGTCCTCCACCCCCACCCTGATTCCAGGTTACACCCAATGCATTCGTTGCATAATTATAGTAAGGATATTCTTGGTCCCCGATGAATAATACTCGTCCGCCATTATCTAAGTAACTGATCAAGTCTCCACTAAGCCATGTATAATATGCAGTTTCATTGGGAAGATTAAAAGCTCCAGAATATAATCCAGCTAATGGTTGAGCTAGAACATAGACATCGTAATACTCGAGAATGGTCGCAGTTGGAGGTGCTTCTGCATCAACAGAATGCCAATACTCTATAATAGCTCCCATGCTATCAAGCTCGCTATCTAGCTCCGTAAATTCAAAGTTAGTGGTGTCTATTGCGTCTGAAGCATAAATACCAAGTTCAATTGAACCATACATTCCCCATAGGCTCGGACTGTTCGATGTGGCTCCATCACCATTTCCTATGAATCTGAAGTACAAACAATTATAGGACGTAGGAGTGGTCCAACTTTGTGTTGATGTAATATTCGTTATTCTACTTACAAGAACATTACTAGTTGGATCTGGGTCATTGGGAATATCTGAATAATAAACAGTGAAATTATCCCCATCAGCAATCCTCAAGGTATCTAGCCATACTGTGACTGTAGTAGCACCTGGATAAGACACATTCCACCACGTTGACCCATGTAGGAAAATTGAACCATACATACCAAAAATATCCGTTGCTGTTCCATCCCCATCACTACCAAATACAAAATACAGATTATTATAGTTTTCATTAGTGATATAATCTGTAGTCGAAGAAATATTACTTAAAGTTGTTGAGATTAAGGTGGACGGGTTGGGATCATTAGGAACATCTGATTGGTAAACAGTGAAATTATCACCGCTGCGAATAGTTAAATTTGTTACACTTACCGTAAGACGTTCTGCTGAGGAATAGGAAACATTATGCCAATAATATCCAGCAACAGTATCATTATACGGGTGTTGCCAATCACTAGGACCCAATGTTTCTAGATCTACGGGAACTCTAACAGGGGTATCCTCATATGGGTGTTGCCAATTTGAAGAGACTCCGAGTGATGTCAGGTTACCGTTCGTTAAATCACTCCAATCATGATCAACCAAGCTACCAGAAGTATCAGTCCAAGAGCCATCAAAGAGGATTTTTACTCCGTCGAAATCTTGGTATGTTGCGGTAAATGGAGATGAATATTTATAATGTCGATGACCAACCCAATTATCTGCCTGTTTTGGAGCATTGAGTAAAGTATCCATTGCTTCAGCCAAGTTTATTAATCCTTTTCCTTGAGCCATTTCATTAAATCCAAGATCCGTAGCTCCTTGTCTAAGAGCGATTTTGATTGCAGTTGGAGACGCCCCTGGATAAGCTTCGATCAATCGAGCACTTGCACCAGCAGCAACTGCAGCTGCTACTGCTGTTCCAGAGAAAACATCGTAGTACAACATTTCTTCAGGATCTCCCCCTTCCCACCCTCCTGGATTATTTGCTTCATTATCCGCAAAATAAGTATTTGCTGCCAACATGTGAACTCCAGGAGCGACTACATCAGGTTTGGAAAGTTCTAAACCTGGCACTGGGCCGCGTTCAGATCTAACCCACAAAGAATTTGTTTCTGTTGTAGCTCCAACAGTCAATGCTGTTATTTCACTTGCTGCATTATGAATTGTATAATATGGAACAATATAATCGTCATCAAAGCCTTCATATTCTTCAAAATCTCCAGCTGGCACTATTACCAGACTACCAAGAGAAGTAGCAGCTTCAATTGCAATCATGACTGTTGATCCTGCAACAGACATATCTGAAATGTCATCTAAGAGGATTACATCAGCTCCATGTTCAACAGACCATTCTATCCCATGAATCACTGCTCCTTCATCGAAACTAGATCCGTCATCTTCTGTTATTTTGACATCAAACAGATAAGCTTCAGGGGCAAGCCCCATCTGAGTCCCAATGTTGATCCATGCATCAAGTTCTTGCGTTTCGTAATCTTGATCTGTTCCATAAGGAAAGGGGTACGTGAAATCTACTTTTGCTTCTAATTTCCCTCCAACTGCTGCCGTCCCAGCCACAATTGAAGCAAGAGCGGTTCCTCGGCCATTTTCATCCTCAGTCTCATCAGTATCTCCACCAACCTGCTCGTGGTATGCATCATAAGAAACTACAACTTTGGGATCATTAACAGTTAAATCATCGTCATCCATATCATCAACCATAGGATGTGGATCGTTAATTCCTGTACTTAAGATAGCTACTATTACCTCTGAACCAGTGGTATCTGTAGTATCTGCATTTACTAGAGTACGAGTTTCATTTAACAGAAGAGGGAACTCTCCAATATATGGATCATAAGTGTGATCAAACCCAGATATAGATTGTAAAATGCCTTCATCTACAGAAACAACATATGTGACGTATTTTACCTCCTCACTTA
>JBHLPQ010000015.1:0-35775 GCA_048939265.1 Promethearchaeota archaeon | reverse complement strand
CTAGAATTAATATTTGATCGGTCACTCGAAGCATTCATTTTCATGGCCTTTGCCGTGATTACTGGGATAGATTTTGGACTAGCCATCCTTGTAATTTACTCTATCTTATTAATGACTTCTTTAAGAGATAAAACAAAATTTGATCCAGGATTAAAGAGAGTTGCATTATTTCTAGGATTTATCATCAGTTATGAATTAATATTTAATTTAGTGTTCTTTGTACACATTGGTTCATTCATCTTTCAACTAGCAATTTTAGACTATATGAAGCCAAGTAGAGGGGGATGAAATCCCATTCCTCCTCAAAGATATATGAACTTCTGGATTACTATCGTTGGTTTCTTTTGTTTAAAGAAGAACAATTTCCCAAACATGAACTATAAGTACCTTTATAAGGATTTAAGCTCTCAAGCATATGTTATTTTTTATTACGGACTTAAACGAATAAAAGAGATTAGATACTTTAAACTATGGTTATTTAATGTCATAACCTCCAGGTCTACTTTACTTAAAGAGTTTAGGAGTAGTGTAATTACATAGGGGAATGCTTTGAAAAAGAGTACGCAGAGATTAATTGCCTGTAATTTTCTTTTTATGACAATGTCATATTTTTTTCAGGAGTGGAGATGACACAGTTCAATCCAAAAGAAGAAGGGAATGAAAACGGAAAAAACATTTAGCAGCCAGGAAAACGTGACAACGTTTAGTCAGAAAAAGAGGACTAATAAGGAAAATGAGATTCGTCACATGGTACGTTTTTCATCTCTACTTGTATTAGGGCTTTTAATTGTTGAATATATTCGATTTAATTACCCAGATATTGAATTTATAACCGTTTTAGACATCGTAAAGCCAATTTTGATGCTTTTCCTCATACCTGGTGCCTTTTTAATTGGATTAATTTTGGTTTTTTTCCAGTTACGATGGATCAATGAGAGTAGAAACAAATCAACTAATCTTGGAGGATTATTAGGACTTTTTGGATTGTTTTCAACACTAATTATGAGTATAATAGCGCTTTTTATTCCACAAATTCCTTTCATTATTCTCATCGGTTTGGGACTTGCTCTAACAGTAATTGGCTTATTTGCAGAGATGACTCGCATTGATGAGCCTGTGGTGTTTTGGTTAAGTGTATACAAATTTTTAGTTGTTAGACTTTTTCTGTTCATTATTGCATTTTCGATTATGGGTCTAGGGATCATATGGTGGGATGATGCCATTGGATTACCTTTAGCTCTTTTCATCGGAGGGTATGTTTTCGGAGTTGTCGTTTGGTTAAACCATACTCATTTCAGAAAAATTACTACGACTTTAAGTACGTTGGTTCTTCTTTGGGGCCTTTTTCTACTATATCCATACATTATTTTGGGTGAACTTTGGCCTATTCCTCTCCCCCTTCTCCTTTCTGGAGTGTTAATTATAATCGGTTTGAGCGAGAACGGAATTATCTGGAGAAAAGAAATCTTCTATTTTCTTGTTGCAGTCAAAAATGCTATTGTACAGGCTATACGTGCGACTTTTCGCTTTATTCGAGAGACTCTTCGTTCATTTTATTTGGCAATAGTAGCCTTCTTCCACTATATTTGGGATCATCGCGTCGATATTCTCCGAGGTTTCTTAACAATTATTGGATCTCTTGTTATATTATTTAGTTTCCTTGTTTTCCTCAACTCTTGGTCTCTTGATGATTTTGTGTGGGGAATAATTTTTGGAGTTCCTATTCTATATGTGGCCTGGTTCAACCAAACAAATTTATTTATCAAGCAAACCCTCATTTCTATTAAAGACGCTATCGTTCGAACTACTTATGCTATTTATAACTTTCTCGTTGCTCTCAAGAACGCGTTTGTCCAAGCAGTCCGTACATCTTACCAAGCAACAGTATCATTCTTCCATTATACTTGGGACCATCGAGTTGATATTGTACGGGCCTTTTTAACAATTATTGGGTTTCTTTTGATAATTCTAGCTTTTTTTCTATCTCCTTTGGTGTCTCCACAGTATCAAATCGATCTAGGTCAAAATATAGCTGTAATAATTCTTGGTTTTCTCTTCCTCTATGCTGCTTGGTTCCATCAAACCAATCACTTCATTAAGCAATCCCTCATTGCTATTGGAAACGTTAGTGTTCAGACTTATCGTAGATTTGTTGTTTTTCTGAAAAACACCTATCATTCAACAGTTCAATTCCTCCAAAAATATTACCGTGATGTTATTACAACCTTTGCTCTCGGTTTAATGACTATTAGTCCTCTAGTATCGTGGATTTTAAAATTACCTCCCATACTACCCTTAATTCCATTTCTACTAGGTTACATTGTGGGTGTGGCGATCTGGTATAAACATGCCAATTTCAAAGCAGTCACAACGACTTTTAATACTGCAGTCTTCCTATGTGGATTCGTTCTACTACTTACTGTTTTAAGTTCCACTGATGTACAAACAATATGGATTTCAAGTGGCTTGGTACTCATTGGTGTTGTGGCAGATGGAATCGTCTGGCGAGTAGAGTTATGGCAGTTTTTGACTCATACTATTGAAGTGGCTGTTACTACAATTAAGAAAGCTGCTCATGCCATCTTTCAGTTCTTAGTTGACACCAAGAATGCCATTGTGCTGGTAACTCGTTCAACCTATTTAGCAACTATGGCTTTCCTCCATTCTACTTGGGATCATCGCGTCGATATATTACGAGCTTTATCAACGATTATTGGTGCTTTTGTTGTGCTTTTTGGCGTTGTTGTTTTCTTCAGCTCAATGATTGTTGTTAGTGGCTATACAATTGTCATCTCCCCTCAATTTACAGATCTAGGTGGATTAGTGGGGATTATTATTGGAGGTCTTTTCCTTTATGCTGCCTGGTTCCGCCAAACCAACCTCTTTGTTAAGCGATCCCTAATTGCTTTTAGAAACGTTCTTGTTACTATCAAGAATACGATTGTCCAAGCTGTTCGTTCAGCTTATCTAGCAACAGTGGCATTCCTCCATTATACTTGGAACCACCGCGTTGATATTCTACGTGCCTTTTTAACGATAACTGGCGGTGTTTTTGTTTATATTGGTCTTTCAATATCCCTCAACTCTTGGTTTACAGATCTGTTTGGCATTGGGGAAATGATTCTTGGAGGTATTTTCGTATATGTTGCCCAGTTCCACCAAACCAATAATTTCATCAAACGAACTCTTATTGCTATTAGAGATGCTATTGTACGGACTTGTCATGCAATCTACAACTTTCTTGTTGATGTTAAGAATGCCATTGTCCACACAGTTCGTTCAGCTTACCTAGCAACAGTGGCATTTCTCTATTATATTTGGGATCATAATGTAGATATTCTACGAGCTCTTGCTAGTCTAACTGGTCCACTTATGATATTAAGAGCGTTTTTTCCAGACCTTGGTTTAACCCAACCTTTGATCAGTTTAGTATTGTTGGTTTGTGGACTTGGTCTTCTTTATGCTGCGTGGTTTAGTCAGGTTAATCATTACATTAAACAATCACTCATTGCCATCCGTAATGCTCTCGCCCAGGCAGCTCTTATAGTTGTGCAATTTCTATCTCAAGCACTTGCTCAGTTAGGCCAATTAGTTGTGGCTATGATCGATTCTATTATACTAATTCTTTGCATCCTTTTGTCTGTTTCAGCAATCTTCTATGGATTTGTGTTAATTTTATCTGGAATAATTGATCCTTCAGGAGAGTGGACAAGAATTTTTCTAGCAGAGAGCCTACCTATCCTAGGTGAATTTATTGAGCTTATAGCAAAATTTGTACAAAATTTCACCTTATTTAATCTCCAACAGATATTAGAGTCCGATGTTGAAACATTACTCGGGGAATGGGCCGGTGAAGAAAGAATTATTCTCATTATACTTGGTGTCTCTTTCATTACTCCTGGAGTGATTTTAGGTATCATTACATTCTTGATGAGGGATTCAATCAAACTTTCCAGTCTGAAAAAGAGAATATGGAGGAGTGATAACCAATGAAATCGGATAATAGGAACATTGAAGGAAAGATTTCTAAGGAGGTTTTTCCAGCAAGTGAATCGAAACAAGTAAAGGAAAAAAAGACATTAAAAACTGCCACTTTTTCTGAAATCGTATCATTCTCCAAATTAACATTGATCGGAACGATTTTCTTCGTATTAGCTATATTGGCTACCGTGTTTGGAGGCCTTGTAGAATATGCAGAAGGAAGATTTGCGATTGCCTTATTTGGAGTCACTGGCCTCATTTTATTTTTTGGAATTGTATTAGATGTTCTTCGCTGGAGGGGTTACACCGAATGGGGAGCATTAGGAGCGATCATTGCCTATTTTGGTGTCTTTATTATGTTTTTACCACTTCTCCTTTATCCTTTTGTTGTTGATTTCACTTTTGAAGTACTTTTTATAATTGAACTATTTGGAGGAGTTATTACAATTATCGGGTTCACCTCACATCGAACTGACTTTGACGATAAAATTGTAGACCTTCTTACTATTCTCTGGTACAGATTGAGAACTTTTGATTTTCGTGCTTTTCTCTCAACTCTTTGGCAATTAGTGCGAACTACAGTCGGAGGATTTCTCAGATATATTTGGCAGGGCCTTAAAAACTTCCCAAGCCGTATAAAAACGTTTTTCAGTATGCTTATTCGTTTAATACTGAATGTTCTCAAAACCAGTGTACTGGTTATTGGACAGACCTTCAAAAAATCAATTCTTGGGATATGGAATAATCTTCATTGGATTGGGTTAATTGCGGTTATTGCTTTTGTTTTAATTACTCCTGGTCTTCCTGATCCAGCTCCATTTCCTATTAGATTAGAAATGCTCATTATTATCGGTTTCTTCTTCCTCCTCGGGGTCATTTATCCTTATAGGGAGCGCGTAGCGAAAATTATAACTAGTACAAGGAGTTTTGTTTTACAAAAGACTATTAGCGCTTATTCTATGTTATCAGGATCCAAATTAAAACCCACAGAGGCAACATTTTGTTCTCGCTGTCTTAGGGGGATTGAAAATAGAGAATTTGAATCTCTTAAGGAAATTAAAAGGACAGTAAATCCACCCTGTCCTTTTTGTGGATTAAATAGCTGGGTTAGAATCGAAGTTGAACCTACTTTTGCCGATAAACTTACACGAGAAGAAGAACTTTTACAAACCACGATTGAAGGTTCTGATATCAGAGTTCGAGACGTTCAGAAGACCATTATAGCAGAAAAACCTCAAGTTGTAGAAGAACAAGAAATCCCAACCAAAGATCTGGATGTTGTCATGGTTTCGATTGAAGATGAAAAAGTTATTAAGAAAGGGAAATTTCCTGATTTTCTATCATATCAACGTGCTCAGAATGTTGGGGCACAAACGTACTCTGAATTGGAATATATCGATCGAGTTGGAGCTCCAGATTTTGAAACCGCAGAAAAAATCAAAGAAGGTGGATTTGCTCATTTTGAGACATATAAAAAAGCTTTGTCTGTTGGAGCTTCCACTATATCAGAACTACGTTTAGTTGAAGAATTAAATGCCCCAGATTTTGTTACTGCAAAAAAAGTTCAGAGGGGGAGATTTCCTGATTACCAGTTATATCTACAAGCTCAAGATATCGGTGCACGTACTTACTCTGAATTAGAATTCATGACTATAAAAAGGGTTGAGATTAAGAGTACTGATGTTGAAGCAGACATGCAAGCTGTTATTGCAGAAAAACAAACAGAGCTGAAATTATCGAAGCCTGGTCCAAAATTCGTCCAAGAAACGGAAGTTTCCTTAATCCCAGATGAGATCACCAAAAAAGAAGTCTTTAAACTTACTGAAGATCGTGAATCATTAATACAAGCCATTGAAATTTTTGAATCTATTTTTAATGATCATACCTTAAAACCAAAAGGGGGTCAAGAATTATTTTGGAATAATAAGAAAACATGGTTTTCGACCCAGACGAAGAGATTTTTGAGAGGAAACATATCCACTGGGATGTTTTATAATAAGATGAAGAGCCTGAATAAAGATCTTCGCTCTACATTCAAAATTCCCGAAGAAAGATTTCATAAAGTTGAATCGGATAAAAAACAAATTCAAACCAAACCTCTGAGTTCTGAAAAAGTTCTAATAAATCCAGACGCATTAAAAAAACCACTAAAAATATGTCCTCAATGTCAATTTACAAATGAAAGTACGTATACTTATTGTATGAATTGTGGATTCGAATTACCACACAAAACCAATACCAGATAACTTTTAAAGAAGTAAAATCTAAGTTCCACTGAAATAAGTTAAGAAAACAAGATCCTTTAGGTTCAAAAATTTAGGTTTAACTACTTTTGATTTGAATAAAAGTGATTTACTAAATTTTTTTAAATGACAAAAAGGGAATTTCATAGGCGATTTACAGTGGATTCAGGACTTAATGGAGAGCATGTTTTAATAACTGGAGCGAGCGGTGGTATTGGGCAAGCTATTGCAAAGCTTTTTGATGAAGAAGGTTGTTGTCTTTCACTTCATTACAATAAAAACAAGAAACAGATTTCGAAATTTAGTGAAGAGTTAATTGGTGATTATTGTTTACTTCAAGCCGAGTTATCTTCTGAGGAACAGACCAAGGAGTTATTTCAAGATAGTATTGCCACTTATGGACGAATAGACCGTCTTGTGGTAAATCATGGCATCTGGCCAGGACAATCCATCCCAGCTTATGAGATGACATTAAACCAATGGGACAAAACAATAGCAGTAAATCTACGGGCAGCTTTCATTTGTAGTAGACAGTTTTTAAAGAATCTAGTAACCTTTCCTAAAGAATCAGCTAGTATTGTTTATATTGGCAGTACAGCAGGAGTTTTTGGGGAAGCTGGTCATGTCGATTATTCTGTGTCAAAAGCAGGACTCCATGGACTGATGCTTTCCTTAAAGAATGAAATAAGTCATATAGCATCTTGGGGAAGAGTGAATATCGTAGCTCCAGGTTGGACTATTTCTCCTATGACTGAGAAATCTCTGGAAGACCATGAAGGGGTACGAACTGCCCTCCAAACCATGTCCTTAAGGAAAATAGCACGACCATCCGATATTGCTTATGCTGTTGTATTTCTCTCTTCAGATAAACTCGCAGGTCATATTTCAGGACAAATAATTACTGTGGCGGGTGGAATGGAGGGGAGAAGACTCTTCAAACCAGATGAAATAGACATTGACAGAATTTAGTATTGTTTCTCATCGAAAAGAGGATCGTGGATGAAAGACACAATAGAATTCAAAATCATTTGATATATTCGTACACCTTTCTTGGGAAAGAAAGGAACTCCTATTCAATCCTATTACTCTAAAGCGGAAGGGATTATAGAAATTTTTTCCGAATACGCTATTGGACTTGATGATTTACAGGATTTTTCGCATATACATCTGATTTATTTTTTTCATAAGTCTAAAGAAGTTAAATTAAAAGTTGTTCCCTTTTTAAATGAGAAAACACGAGGTGTCTTCTCAACACGAGCTCCTCTTAAACCCAATCCGATTGGTTTCTCTATAGTGGAATTAATATCAATAAGTCGTTCTAAAAATGTTATTAAGGTTCGAGGTGTGGATATGTTGGATTATACCCCTTTACTGGATATTAAACCTTATATTCCACTCTTTGAGCAGCGAGACGCCAATACAGGCTGGATTTCCCGCTCTTTACAAGAAACTCATGACATAAAACTTCTGATGGACGCTTTTAGCTAGATATTCAAGTTATTCATTTCAGGATAATAATTCTCTTGTTACAACAGTTAGGTCGAGTTTAGTTCCATAGTAGAACGCAGGGATTTGGGAAATCAGCACAACACATAATATACCTATCCAAATCAAAATCCATGTTGTGGGAAGTATGATGATGTCAAAATAGAATAGTCTTAGAACATTATCTAAAATCCAGCTAGCGATCCAAAGACCAGGGGGAATTCCAAGGAGAATGCCAACAACACCTTGAATAATATTTTCTATCGTCAGGATTGAAAAAAATTCTTTGTCTGAGAGTCCAAGAGTCAGCATCGTTGCAATTTCATGTTGTCGTTCTTGAAAGCTTAGATAAATGGTCGTGAAGATAGCAGCTCCAGCTAATAAGCATGCAAAAACTAAAAACACCGAGATGATGGCGTTAAAAGCTGCCATCAATATATCTACTGCTTGATGAAAATCATAGCTGAATTCGATTGATCTAATCCCCTCTAATTGTGAGATATATGTTTTAATTTCTTCTAACAAAGTTACATTAGAAGGTTGGTTTACTTTCAGAATTAATTGGGTTGTAGGTGTTAAATCAATATCTAATCCTGACTTAAATTGTGCAATATTTAGATTACTATCACTTGTGATAGTTTGAAGAGTAGTATATACCATACTTCCCCAAATTTCTTTTGAAATTCCTGAAACCCTAATATTAGAGTCAGAACTCACAAAACTGATGTCACTTACACTTTTGGAAAAAGTGATACTTTCTGTATTCCGTTTTATTAGATTTTTCAAGTAGTCAAGTGTTATATTTCTTGCAAAAATAATTCCATGAATTAAGGATTCATTCCATATCTCTTCAGCTTTATTATAAGCATGATTTACTTCATTTTTAATGAAAGGTAGGCTATACTCGATCTCCGTGCCAACTTTAATGTTGTACTGGTGTGCTAAAGCAGAACAAATAACCATGCTATTGTTAGGTAATAACGTATCTTGAGACGAGGACCAATGGAATTTATGAGTAGCAGGATCAGAATTATTCCACGCGGTAATTAACACTGATTGTGATCTTTCCCCAATTTTAATAGTCGAGGGTATTTGTAATACAGGTTCAACAGCTACAACTCCTGATAGATTCTGAATATAAGTTACATCATTCTTTACTCCCAAATCAAAATAGTTCATTCCATCATATTTCACTATTAGGTCATACTGAGAGGTTTCGTTGAATTGACGATTTACACCAGCAGTCACCGAATCAATAAAAGCGAAAGAAACAATGATAATCATAACTGCAGCAGAGATTGCAATAATAGTTGCTGCTGTGTGAACTTTTTTGCGAGAAAGGTTTCTTAAAGGAATAGCGAGACGTAATCCGATAGATTTTATGAAGAAAATTTTTTCTAAGAATGTACGTGAACCTTTTTCAATGGAAATGACTTGAAGGGCTTTTCGGGGAGACAAACGACTAGCACTCCAAGCGGGAATAGCTCCACTGAGAAAACTTATCCCCAAACCAGTTAATAAGGCAATAAAAATTAGATGGGGTTGGAGTTGAATCTCAATTATTTGAGGAAATCTCATAAAGTAAGAATATACCCAAGTAACCACACCTGAAACAATAATTCCAAAACCAGTACCAAAAATGCTACCAATTCCTCCAATGAGTAAACTAAAGCAAACATAATGAAAAAGGATATCATTCGGGAAATAGCCTAAACAGGAAGCAATACCAATATTTCTTCTTTGACTTTGAATAGTTCGACTTAAAGTAATATAAATTGAGACTGCTGTGACACCTAAAACCACTATAGGTAAGGTCAATGCTACTTCTTCAAATGTTTCTAAATCCAAGCGAAGTGCCATATTTGAAATCTGGTCCTCCTGCATTACAGGGGGAGCGAAAACCCCATTAGTAGATTCATCAAGTACTTCAGCTAGCTCATCCATAATGCGGTTTCGGGTGGAAAGATTTACATTTGAATGCATTTTTACGATTAAATTATTAGCAAGTCCTGTGAGGTTTGTGTAAGCTTGTAATCTTTCAATTGGTAAATAAATTATCCCAAAAACGCTTGTGGGAAGAAAATCATGCTTTGATGGAATGATGACAAGATATTCAGGGCTAAAAATAACTCCTTGGACAATAAAATTGTATGTTTGATTAAATATCTTCGTTGTTAGATCGTCACCTTCTTTAATTTTGAATTTTTCAGCAAAGTGTGATTCCAACAAAACCGAATTCTCTTGTTCAAAGCAATCAGAATATGAACCACTTGTAAAAATCAAATCATTAACACGATTCTCCTCCTGTTGTGGCCATTCAATTCCAATCGCTCGTCCACCTGCTAAAAACTGTCTCTGAGCACCTCCAATTGAACTGGTTATGTTATATCCTGTTCCTGTTATCAATCGAAAATTAATAGCTTTTATTTCTTGTTCATAAGCTGCAATGAAATCTGATACAACCTCTTCCAATTCTGTGATGTTAAAACAATTATCATTATAAGTAGAAAATTCAGCATCTGCAAAATTCGTTTGTCTATAAATCTGTTTGTACGATGAGTGAAGATTCTCATAACCCATACTCAAAGCTAGATAAGATCCAGTTCCGAATAAACATAATAAAATCAAAGCTATAGTCAAGAGTTTGTGGCGAGTAAGATCTCTAACAAGCTTTTTCATCCAAATACGGGTAATAAATTTCATATTAGACATCCAGGTGTTATAAGTCACCAAACGAGATTAGTAACATCGATAGGTTCCCGCTGTTCAAAGTGGCTTACTTGTCCCATTTGCATTGTTAAAACGAGATCAGCAATCTTAGAAATCTGTCGATTATGTGTTGCTAAAATAAACGTTTTCTTAGTTTGTTTATTGAGTTCCTTCATTAATTTGAGGATAGAGACTCCAGTACGAAAGTCAAGGTTTCCTGTTGGTTCATCAGCAACCACAATTGGAGGGTCTTTTGCCAGTGCTCGTGCGATTGCTATTCGTTGTTGCTCCCCCCCACTCATTTGCGACGGAAAATGATTCGCTCGGTCTTTTAAGCCAACATTTTCCAACCAAGTAAGAGCTACTTCACGAATTTTCTTTTTATTAAAAGATTGTACACTATTTTTAGTGGTAACCCCAACTAAGTCTAGGGCAAATTCAATATTTTCTAATGCTGTCAATGTAGGTAAAAGGTTGAAAAACTGGAATATGAAGCCTATTTTATGCCTACGGAACTGTGCTCTTTGTTTACGATTGAGAAAGGTGATGTCAACATTTTCAACCTGTATTCTTCCCGATGTAGGAAAATCAATGGCTGAAATCAAGTTAAGTAGTGTTGTTTTACCTGAGCCTGAGGGTCCAAGCAAAACAACGAAGAATCCAGGTTCAATATCTAATGTTATTTC
The DNA here is from genome assembly GCA_048939265.1 of Promethearchaeota archaeon. GTDB lineage: Archaea > Asgardarchaeota > Heimdallarchaeia > Hodarchaeales > Hodarchaeaceae > Hodarchaeum. The sequence continues at coordinate 24,671 of JBHLPQ010000015.1, read as the reverse complement.
ATGAAGAGCGTCAACTGTAACTTCTCCCATTTTATAGTTTTTAGAAACTCCGTAAAGCGAGATTTGATGCAAGAATTTCAAATCCTATATTTATTAAAGATCGTGAAACAGGATTACTACTAAGACTTTTAAATACTATACTATTCCTATTCTCAAATATGCTACCCAAGGTGAAAATATTTGCAAAAGATTATTTCCTTCAATTTAAATGTTAATGAGAAGAAAGTTGCAACGAAAAAATTTGTCCAACAATTCATTGGGAATGCTTTGATCGGTATGGTGGAAAGTCTTCGTTTGAAGGATCCCACCATTCAAAAAATTCATCTTGAAATCGAATTTGGTGGAGTAGAAGAGGAATAAAATTAAAAACTCTTAATATCTTCCCGTATTTCGTTTTCGGTAGTGTTTTGGAGTTTGGTGGGGATTTTCCTCCACAAATAACACCAGAATGATATACAAAATGATTCCAAAACCATAAACAGCTGTAATGAAGAAAAAACCAATTCTAACAAGGATAGGATCAATATTAAAATATTCCCCCAGTCCACCACAAACCCCAGCTAACCAGCGATCCTCTCTACTCCGATAGAATCTTGTAGGTCGGGTTGAAGTCGGTGTTGTTTGGAAAGATGTTGGTCTTGTCTCTGGAGTTTGCATCGGAGCCCCAGGTACAGACCATGTTTTCGAACGGTCCAATTGAGCGCCACAATTGTTGCAGAAAAGGTCGTTTGGATTAACTAATTCACCACATTTGTCACAAAATTTTGTCATCATTACCATCTTCTTAGAATAAAAAATTTTGAATTTGAATACCTACTTTGAGTGACCAATATTTATACATTTACTTCTTGTAAGCTAATCTAAAGAAAATAATACCCAAGCAAAGAAATTTCAAATCAAGAGTAAGAAAACCTCTAAAAGAGTAGTTGAATTCAATTGTAATAATCGAGGAGCTATTTCAAACCATGAAAACTCCAATCAAAGGTGATCTGGTAGTTAATGATGAAACTAAGAAATATTTTCATTTTATTACTCAACCTATGGTATTAAAAGCAATAATTCCTTTAAGAGATCTGATTAATCTCTCTAAGGATGGAAATCTTTCAACATTTTGGAATACATTACTTGCTAATAATCTACAATGTTATCACTTAATTTGCGAAGAGGAAGGGCCAGTAGACGTTTTTTATATTGATCTCGAGACTCCCGTCCTCTTTCAACCCTTGTCGAAAAATATTATTCCCTTAGAAATTAGCCAGAAATTCTCCTTAATAGTGAAAGTAATCAAGTCTAACTTGATGAATAATTATAATCAAGAAATTGAAAGCATGTTCATTTTGATTAAAAAAGACAGAAAAAAAGAAGGATTTTCTTATTACACGTATAATTTGGAAGATCAAAATGTAAAGCCTTTTCGGAGGTCTAGAATTTCACAATCCAAGAGGATTGATACATTAAAAATTGGATTAGAGCGAGAAAAAACTTTCACACTTAAAAGAGGGAGAAAACGATTTCCAGTTGGTCAAAGAAATCCAAAAAATCGGTTAAACCTATTAACAGGAAGAGAATGGATAAAGTTCACTAAAACCTGGTTTATTCATCGTCCCCCTTCCCGAAAGAGTGAGGAATTATTACATCCCGCAAAATTTCCTGAAACAATGATTCGGCAATTTATTACCTTTTTTACAAAACCAGGTGATTTGGTGTTAGATCCGTTTCTTGGAACTGGTAGTACTCTTGTTGCTGCTAAACAGAGTAATAGAAATGGTGTAGGAATTGAACTCTCCCCCGAGTATGCTGAAATTAGTGAGCATCGTATAGAAAAAATTGGTAATCCAGTATACCCACCTTTATATCAAACTAATGATCCAAGTTCATGGAGAATTCTATGTGGGGATTCACGAAATCTTCTGGAATATTGGCAGGAATTCAACATATCACCCGTAGATTTCTGTATCACCAGTCCCCCTTATTGGAGTCAACTTGAACGTAACACAATCCGGCAGAGAAAACGAAAGGAGCTGGGATTAGATACTAAATATAGTAATAATAATCCAAAAGATCTTGGAAACCTTAAAGACTATCAAACATTTATCAATGAACAACAAAAAATATTTGGTGAAGTTTATAAGGTTTTACGACCTAAAGGTTACATGGTGATCATCACAAACAATGTATTTGCAAATGGAAGGGTTTTTCCGCTGGCTTATGACACAGTACTAAGCTTAATTCAAGATGAAGACCATCCGTGGATTTTAAAGGATGAGAGGGTTTGGTTACAAGATGATAAGGCTTTGGTTGCGCTAGGAGTGAATAATGCTTGGGTTGGAAACAGATGTCATCAGTACTGTTTGATTTTTAGAAAGGAAACCTGATTCATAGAGAACTATTGATTTTTATTAACTGAATTCATTCTTCTTATAAATTGGTAATTCAAAAATTATAGATGCTCCAGTGTTGGTACCATCACTTTCAGCATAAATTTTCCCGTTATGATTCATAATTATAACTTTACTTAAGAAAAGCCCGACCCCTGCTCCTCCTAATGAGTAGGTAGTTTCAAAAGTAACAAATTCTTCAAAAATCTTTTTGAGATTTTCAGGGGCTATCCCTATCCCATTATCACACACTATTATCCTTACTTTTCCTTCATCTTCTCTGATTTCCGTTCTTAAGGTAATTAAACGATTTTTAGGTGATGTCTGTTTTTTTGCATTGTCAATTATATTATTTAATACTTGACTAATACGTTCTTTGTCTATATGGAGAATTATAAGGAAATTACATGAGTCAGGTTCGAAACTAAAATGTTCACCTAATAATGTTGAATACATCTCAGCTTCATTTTTTATATAATCATTGAAATTAACTTCTTGCATATTAAGGTGAAAAGGCCCTCTTTCAACCAATGAGATATCAGATACATCCTCAATTAAACGTTCTAGTCTAGCTACATTTTTATTAATGAGACGATAACAATATTTTTTTTGTTGTAAATCAATATCATAATTTTGTCGTTCTAAAACTTCTATAAAACCTTTAATACAAGTTAAAGGGGTTCGTAATTCATGCGAAGTTATTTCAATGAACTTTTTTCGTCTCATTTCTAGTATCTTTTGTTCTCTTATGTCAGTAAAAACACTGAGTACGCCTTGAAATTCTCCTTCTTCAGAAAAATAAGGATTAGAAGAGACAATGGCAGGTATCCTTTGGTTATCCCTTGTATGTAACACAGATTCATAACTGCTACTGATACTCATAATTCGCTTCTTTGATTCTGTTATTAATCTCTCTCGGTCTTTTTCTGGTGCAATTTCAGTCCAATGTTTCCCAACTAATTCCTCTTCCTGGAAATTTAATAATTCACACGCCCGAGGATTTACATATCTAATATATCCATCAGTGTCTTCCAGAAGTAATCCTTCTTTCATGTTTTCTACAAGTCTTTGAAACTTTAATTCCTCTTTTTTTAATGCATCTTCAATATATTTGCGTTTTTTCTCCAATTCAAGAGTAAATAGAGCGTAACTAACGTCATCAGCTATTTCCTTGAACAACTTCTGTTCTTCTAGAGAATCCGCATAATTTCGAGGAATTGACACCGTTAGTATTCCTAGATTTTTCCCGTTACGCTCCAATTGAATGGTAAAGGCTGAGAGATCAGTATAATCTTGTGATAATGGGCAATTAGTGCAAAATGATGCAGGGTCCTTAATAAGATGAAGTCCTGAAGTATCTAAAGCTAATCTGATACAATTAAGTGTAGCTGTTTCTTTAAGGTTCGACTCTAGCAGTTTTGCTTTATTTCCTAGTTTGGAATGAGCACTAAGAATTAAAGTGCTATTTTCAATACGAACTATCCATGCATTGTTATATCCTCTATTTTTAATTAGATTGTCCGTTATACCTTGAATGAGGCGATTCAAGTCTTTTTCATTTGTTATAAGCTTACTTATATTCTGTATAGATTCTAACACTTGGTTTAGATGCTTGATCTGGTTTTCTGATGTTTTATGTTCGTTAAGGAATCTCTCTATGATGATACTGAAAAAAATAATTATGAATATTGCAATAAAACGCATCCAGAGTTCATGTAAGTCAATAAAAAGAAAATTCTTAATAAATGATCCTTGATTAAAAATGTAAGTATGAGTTAAACTTTCAAGAACCCAAAATAATACGACTAAGCTTATACTAAGAGTCATACATGATTTATTTTGGATTCTCATTGTTGAACTGGACTCAGGTAAATGATAAATATATATCCATTACTTAATATTTAAACCGTACTCTATAATACGAAATTGTCATAGGAGAATTCGAAAAAGAATAAATATTATTGGTACTTTTTATCTTTATATACATGAATTCTTTGAATTCTAAATTCTACTTTAACTTCTTTTTATTTAAGATCCATAAGCAAATCCTTAAGATTATTTAATCGTATTAATCCTATGATGAGGTCTATAAGTGTCCGTATTTGATGAAGCGAGAACCGATTGGAGACGGATCTCAGCAAAAAATAAGTGGGCTTCAGTTTTTGGTGAAACATATTTTACTAGATACCCTCTAGAAACAGGTACCGCAGAAGCCGTAACATATAAAGCTTCGATCTATAAAGGTGATGATTCGGTTCACGCTTGGGATGCAAGGGGTGTACGTCAAAAAATTATCCAAAGAATCATTGAAACTCAAGAGAGGACAATTAGACCATGGTATGGAGAAATTTCCTTCTTTGCTGACACCACCAAATTGCTTCCTCCTCTCCCTGAGTCTGAACTTGATTTCATTCTCCGAACATCTCTTCAATCTGAAACTACTAATCTTTTCAAAGATGCAAGAGAAGAATTACTAAAACATCTTGATCCTGATCTTGATAAGGAACAGGAGGAACGACGATTATTCATCCCAACAACAAGCCCTGAAGTACTAGTTAAAAGGTATTCACATGTCCAGATAGAACTTTATGGCTTATTAAACATTATCAAGACTAAGATGTTTGTCCTATCTGATGAGGAGATTAAAGATATCATTGAAGTAATCCTTGATATTGAACAGGCTGACAAATTCCTGGTTAAGCGATTTATTGAGCCCAATATGAGGGAGGAAGATATGAGACCGTTTATTGGGAAGGATAATCCAGAAGTAAAATTAAAATTAAATTTTCCTCTAAAATATGTGGCTGGGGGAAATCCAGAGTTTTATAAATTCCGCGTATTCCAACTTTGGCTGCGCAATCTATTAGATTTTGATATACAGGCATCATCTCACATTGAAAACCTGAAAAGTGATCTATTTAAGGATTTTCCAGATGAGGAATCTATTAAGAGAACGTTATTTCAGGCAATTAAGCTTTACAGGTGGGAATCACATAAAGAACGATTATCTGCAAGTTTGAAGATGGATTACGCATCCAAGCTAGATTTCAAGGGCTTTACTAGTGAGATAATTCATCTGATGAATTCTAGGAATGATCTTTTCTCAAAACTCACAGAAGAAAGTAATTTGATGCCAATTTCATTAGCAAATTATGACCCAGTAAAAATTTGTCATGACCTTGGCTTAGAAATGATAGAATCAGTCTTAGACTATTTAGGAAATCAAATTCCAGAACCAGAGGGTGTTGGTGGTAGAATACAATCGCGTCTTATTATGAATAAACGAGTAAACACCATGAAAAGGTATGTTCTGACAGAGGAGGTTCGAGAGGAAATACTTCAAACTGTTTCAGCAATGTATGAAAATATTGGTACAGATAAAGAGCATCTAGTTGAAGATGCAATACGCGAACCACACAAACGGCTTGTACCAAGGGGAGAACATTATTTTGAAGAGATGAAAACTGAAGTAGAAACTGCAATGCGAGAGGTAGGGGATCAGGATTTAAGAAAGGAGTTAGCAGCAAGTACCGATGATCCTCAAACACTCGTGAAACAATACGGAACTCAAGCTGTAGGGATGGCCGGAAGAGATGCCGAGATTACTGATCTTTACTCCACGATTCTTGGCTTAAAAAGTGCTGAGATTATATTTTCTGGTTCCACTATGTTGACACCAATGAAAAGACAGAAAGTGACTAATTCACTAATTAATAATGTCATACATCCTCAATTTGAGTTTTTAGAATTAATTAAGAAGGAAGAGGAAAGCAAGGAGAATTAAACAATGGTTACCGATTTAGCAAACGTTGAGGAACTTCTGAAAGCAAAAATTGGGGCTACTGGAGTGGAATATTTAGCTCCTCAACTTGAAGTCATTCGTTTAGCCCGTAATTTGCCTTCAAAACTAGATGACTTTCGACTTATGACTCAAAAGGTGCATGCATCATACCAAATGATCTCTGAATGGCTTGCGCCAGTGATTGTTCCAATTTCAGAAGAATTAACCGAATTGGAAGCACAGTTGCAGGAATTACAATATAAGATAAAATTCCAGATCAAACAAGACAACCTTAGGTATTGGCGAGAAATTGAGCAAAGCCAAAATCAAATGATACAATCCTTATTTTCAGAAATCAAAAAGCTGCGAGGGTATATCTTAAGCCAAAGAAACAAACTACTCTTTGCTGCGCATCGTGCAGAACTACCACAGTTGTTTAGCTTGGTTTTATGGCCTTATACAGAACATTTAGATGTACATGATGTGTTGAAGGAAGTTAAGTCGTCTTATTTTGGACCAAATTATTATTATAATAAAAATAACTCCCTATGTGATTCAATTCTTCTTACAGCGGTAGCTGAAGACTGTTTACAACAAAAGAAGGACAGCTCCACAGCAGATCGCCAAATTGAAAATTTAATAGAAACAAGACTCTCTTTCAGACGTGTTGAAGAACAATTCGAATGGAGTAAATACAAGAGAGACCCAAATGATGGCCATTTTACAGAAATGCAAGTAAATGAGATTATAAGGACTTTATTGCCTGGATTGCCCGTTTCGGAAAAGAGTAGTCTTTATCAAGTTTATAATGACGCCACAGATAGGTATCCTATTAGTAAATTTCTTGATTGGTTAAAATTTGCCCTCCGTCGTAGGAGTGCGAGTACTGATGAAGAGGTCCGAGGTGGGGATTCTTCTGAGGAAAGACACCTTATTGGGCTCTCTTTCATGGATAAACATAGGCGGAAGGAGATCTTAGGAAATATTAGCGATCTAGGAGATATTTTTGAGCGTATTTTAGGCCCTTTTCATGAATTAAAACAGGAGAATGCCTTTCTTCAAAGTGCCCAGTTTGAAATAGAGAATGTTATAGAACTAGGGAGCCAATGTTGGATTTATGACTATTCTGGTGTTGAAACAGCCATTCTAAGGTCTACACTTTTACTAATATCAGACAAACAACCCAAATTTGATGTATTAGAAGCAAGTCAAAGGTTAGCTCATTCTGTTCTATCAGGCCGAGTCGATCGAAATGACACACGAGATGGAAACTATATTGTCACTGATCAACTTCCTCCTAGAATGTGGAACTACATAAGTAACAGCCTATTAACTATTTTGGAGGAAGCCTTGGTCAAGGAAGAGGGGCTTGCTGTATCCTTGATCAAGAGTCTTTTTAAAGATGAAGATCGATCCCGACTTGTTACATCAAAAAAGTTCATTCCAGTTTCTCTTGTCCAAACTGACTTTAAGAGAGGTATAGATTATCTCACACGAGATAAGGGGCTCCTTCCTCAAACGATGAGTGTTTGGAGCCGGGATGATTTCTTGTTTCAGTATCGATTCGCTCAATTAGGGGGCTATCCCTGGTATTATGATATTAATGAACTATTAGAAATATTGCTTGCAGAAGCTCTCAACATGCCAACACATAAGATTAGTCAATTGAGAGAGAATGTTAAACTAAGACAAACCGTTTATACAATTGATGATGAAACATTCATCGTTTATTATGGAGTAGAAGGAGACAAAATTCAGGCTTTAATCTTCAAAGAAGTAGATATCTTATCGGAGGAAGGTATTGATCCTGTTGAAGTGATCTTTCGCCCCCATAAATTCCTAGGAATGGGACCAGAGAAGAATAATTTACGTTTGATCTTGGATCAAGCTAGGGCAACAGATCCTAAGGATCTGAGAACAATCATAGCAGGCCTTTGATGTAATAGAGGAGTAATCATAATGCAGAAAAAAGTAATTAATGCTGGCAGGATATTGGTGGTTGGAACACAAGGCGGTGGTAAAACTGCAATTGTCACAAAGTTAGCAGCACGAACTGATAGTTCTATGGAGTATCAAGAAGATTTTGCTGGGACAATTGAAACAGAATATCTAAAGGTCTCTTTTGATGAAGGGAATTTCTTCAGTTTATTACTACCTATAGGAGGACAGGAGAAATGGGCTAAATTAAGAGAGAGATTTGGTTCGACAGCTGAAGCCATTGTAGCCATTCTGGATTCCTGTACGAAGCAATTCTGGATTAACTCACTTCAACAAGCCTCATCAATATCAAGTGTACTTCCTTATAATAATTATCCAATCGCCTTCATTGTTACAAAAAGGGATCTTAATGATTCAATAACTAATGAAGCTAGCACATTCGGAGAAACCATAGTTGAAGGAATAACAAACGCTAAACGGGAAGGAGTCACCTATTATTCCAGGGGTTTTAGAATTGCTGAACGTAGTTTCCAACTAGAAACTGATACTGATGAAATTCCATTCACCCAAATGGAACAAATCATCGCTAATGCTTTGGAACAGAAGTTTTTCACTGGATTAGAACCTGGAAATGCCCGAAAAGGTAGAATGTTGTTAACGGGCTTTAGTTTAGTTAATTGTCGTATCTTTAGCAGAGCCCTTACATTAGCTTTGAGTCAACAAGCTGAACCAGGAGATCAGCTGGCAATCCTTGGGTTACTAAACGATATGAGGCCAACCATGTTGGAATTAGATACAAACTGGACGGATTTAATACGAAAATATCCTAAGGCTGGTTCCGAACCAATAATTCCTGCAGATATTTCTGCTAATCAGATTAAAGGAATAATTCTGGAAAAATTACTAGCCAATGAAGCGGATATTCATAATTTTGAACAGGAGATTGCAAAAATGTCTCATCTCACAGGTTGGCGACCTGTAGGATGGGAACATATCTCCATATTCCATCAAAATGGACTCGATAAAGCGTCTAGCCTTGTGAGGAAGATAATGGAAACGATCAGAGAAAGTGAGCTGGCTGAGAAATTTATCCTCTTCGATCCGATTGAGGAGCTCTTCTAGGGGATTTGATTTAAAAAAATCTTTCAAAGATGATTATTGGGGATGTTTTTTCGGGAGGATGTTGTTGAGTTAGTTGGGAGAAACCTCCTGATTCCACAGTCCCCGTTAAAAAAGTAGGGACTATTCCAAATGGGAGGTCGATTTCATATTTATCAAAAAAATCCGTGGTCAATATAACTTCGTAGAATTGATGGATCTGACGGAACTGGAGTTGTTTTAGCCACGAGATTGTACCAGGGTCTTCACGAATCCAGATTTCCATTCGATGAATCTCGTAATTCTTTTGGACTAATTTCATTCCTTTCTGAATTAACTTCGATCCGATCCCTTTTCCTCGATAGTGAAAAAGGACCCCTATTACTGAAATCATCGCGCTACGTTCTGTTTCATTAAAACAGAAATGCCCCCGTTCATGTTCAATCTCAATATCTAAAATCCCAACAATTTTGTTGTCTTCCACCCCAACTAACTCAATAGTTGGGTTTTCATAACGTGGTTTAACTTTATTTAGGAAATCATAATAGGGTGATTCTAAATATGAATACAGCTGGCATTTAATCCAATTCTCCTCATCTGGAGGAGAATATCTGCGAATTTTCACCATAAATCTTACTCTCACTGAAATCATTGTATTATTTAGGAGGAGAGATTACAATTAAAGATAATAATTCCCATTCTTTTTCTAATTTTATGACCAACTCTTTCAATGAAAATCGTAGAGTTTTTATTTTATCAAGGGTAAATATTTGTCTCAAGGGTGAATTGAACGTGACAAGTGATTCTCCACAAAAAGAAGAAGTAATTATCTTTTCTGATACTCATATTTCCAAATTTACTGGACTTTTCAATAAAAAAGCGTTTAGAACAGGTGCGAAACTAATCAAGGATTTATTAAAAGCTAATCCCACAGCCTATCTTCTTCACCTTGGAGACATTACTGATTCAGGCACCTATGAGGATTTTGTGTATGCTAAAAAGCTTCTGGATGCGAATTTCTCTGCCTTTGAAAATTTTCTCAAATTAACTGGTAATCATGATATGCGTAACATTGGTGATAAACTCTGGAAAGATTTCTTCGGAGAACGGCAGTTTTTCATTGATACAACCAAAAATGGAGGGAATATGGTCATTCTTGGAATTGATAGCTCTGAACCAGATGAAAATATAGGAAGAATTGGTGACCGTGGGATTGAAGCGATATACGAACTTCAAAATTATAGTGATGACCTAGTAAAGATCCTATGTTTTCACCATCATTTACTACCGATCCCCAACACTGGTAGGGAACGATCTATGATCCTAGATGCCGGTGATGTAATGCAAGTCATCTGGGATGCAGGAATTGATGTTATTATCACAGCCCATAGACATTATCCCAATATCTTTTCTCTTTCAAATGGGATTAGACGTTGTTTATTAGTGAATTCTGGTACTTTTAGTAGTTATAAAACGCGTGGGAAAGCAGGACACACTTTTGTGGATCTTGTGTTTGCGAATGAAAGATTAGATATTAATATTCATGGTATAGAGGCCTATTCTCAATTTCAAAAACCTGTTGAAGAATCAGTTTCGATTCTGAAGGGAGAATTTAAGCCCCAGGTAGGATATATTGTCCCAGGGGATAAAATATTATCCAAGATCTGTCAATTTTCTGATACCCATTTCAGCCCAGGAAATCATTTTCTAAACGAAGTCTACAACCTAGGTATTAAAATGATGGTACGAGAGGAACCAAACTTACTTGTCCATTGTGGGGATTTGACAAATGATGCTTATCCAGAGGATTTCGCTGTTGCTAAAATAAAATTAAAGGAGCTACGGGAACAAAATATACCTTATTTAATTGTACCTGGTTCTAGAGATTTACAACCATTTGGTCGAGAGATGTGGGTTCAACAGGTGGGACCATTAGATCCTGTTTATGAGGATCCAACTCTTCGTGTCCTTGGTATTGACACTGGTCCAGAAGCCTCTGGTCATGTTGGGCGAAGTCGATTAAAGATGATAGACCACGAGTTTGAAGCTTATGGTTCGTATAAATTTTTCCTAGTAGTTATGCACCACAGTGTTTTACCTATTCCTCGTGCTCGTTTTAAACGTGCTGTTGCAGATGCGGGGGATGTTATCGATTTTGTCACTAGCCATAAAGTCCCTCTTGTTTTATCTGGACTGGATCATTATGCTACCACAATGCAAGTAGAAGAAACTGTTTTTGTGAACGCTGGGACTTTTTCCAGCAAAAAAATTCGTTCAAGAAGAATGAACACCTATAATGTTATCACAATATACGAAAGCGGTGTTGTTCATATTGAAGAGGTAGAAATTCATAGTGCTACTCGTCATCTGCTAGGACTATACAAGACCCGTCAAGAACAGAATTGGACTTCATAAACTCTAAGCACTTTTTTCTACTCATCATTTCTTACTTTTTTTGAATTTTTTTCTAACTTTTTATTCGTTAGAATCACGTCTCAATCCCAAAGAGGAGTAGGTAGGTGGGTAGGCATAGTTATTCCTATATCTGAGGGACCTCTGAAAGCAGCAACCCAGATAAAAACTCCAATACTTATGGAGAACCCAGCAAGGATCAAGAGAAAAATAATTATGTCACCTCTGGGTGCAAACTGGTATAATAAAATAGATCCGATGAAAATGACTCTTATAAACAGAACAAAAGAAATTAAAAATCCAATGATATATAAGAAAGGCTTTATGATATTTAATTTATTCACATTCAATCCCCTATGTAAATAATGAAGTATTCTCTTATAAAATCTTCTATGAAAGAATACGCGTTGCTTTTTAATTTGCTCTTAGTGTAGAAACTGAAATAGAGATCATAATTCACTCCCCAGATCAGAATAGTAGGGAGAAGAGGGGAATATTAATAATAACTCATCACGAGATCTTGATTTCTGAACTTTGGACTGGAATCGATGCGTTTCTAATATTTTCACAAGACGAGTAAGATCAGATGTGTGTAGAAGCATATAGAATTTTGTTCCTTTTATTTTGATCTCAATTCGACCAAAACTATCGATCTTTCCCCGTTTCTTGCTATGCCATCGGTCAAGCCTTAGAGAATGAATGTCATTATATCTCGATTTCTCTATTTTATATATCTCTTTAAAATATGATTTAATTAGAGTAAGCATTGATCCAGTTCCGAAGGCTACGATATGTTTATTTATTTGTATAAATTTATAGTGCTTTGGAACCAGCCAAGGTACAATAATAATCCATGAGAAAATCACTATTAAAAATCCTAGAAGCTGTAATATCAAAAATGCGAAAAAACCAATCAGGACGGAGAAAATACTGAAATCTTTTAAAAATCCTGTTGTGTTATTAAGGTAACAGTGATAGATCACGTTTTTATCAGATGGGGGGTAAAACTCACCCATTGTGAGAGCTTGATCTTTTCTAATTGCCAAACCAAAGACCTAATTAAAATTTTGAAGGGTATCTTGTGTAATCTGCTATTCCGAAGTTTATTCTTTGATTTTATTCGGATTTCTAATTATTATAAACTGATTATTATAAAACCAGAAGATAGATCAAATCAGTTTCTTTGCCAAAATTAATTCTTGTTCTTCGAATTTAAAACCCCAATTTCTGTACATTGAGTTATGAGTCTCACTTTCGGCAAATGTAGTCAGTAAAACATTTTTTACATTTTGTTCTTGGAACCAATCAAAAGCCCGAAGCGTAAGACTGGCAGCAATGTGCTGTTTTCGAAATCCTGGATGGGTTGCGATTCGAGCATAATGTCCATTAATACCATTGGCAGAAATAGAATTTGAGTTATATCCTACCAATTTTCCATCTAAAAAAGCTACTAAAAGCATGTTAGTCTTTGATTCCATTTCTGCTCTGAAAATTTCTTCTGTTTTCCTCCAATACTCCGAGAAACATGCATGTTCCAATTCAATGAGCTCTTCTAAGTCGTTTTCTGTAGCTAGTCTGATTTCAAGCCTTTGATTTATTTGGAATGGGAAGGATAAATCATTTTTAGCATAACAGTTTATCTTAGTAATGAAATTATAACCTTGCTGCAAGAAAAAGTCTTTAACACCGAAGTATTCCTCTGGAATCCGTACAGAAATGTATTGGAGACCAGGTAGATTTGTAAGAAACTCCCTTTCCAACATTAATAAGAGATTAGTACCGATTAAACGTCGTTGAAATTTGGGAAGGACATAGAGAAAAAATATTCTTGCTTTACGAGAACTGTCCTGATTTCCAATAATACAACCAATAATTTTTGAGGAACGAACTGCTATTTTAATCAGATGTCTTCTAAACCTAAGATATCTCCTAAAATTTGTTTGATCAGTAAGGCTATCAAAATCACCAAAAATTTTAACATATATCTCCTCCAAGCTATTGTAGTATTTCTCTGTAAGTGAAAAAATTCTTACATCCATTGATTTTCTACCTAAATCAATTTCCTGAACTAGAAGAATCTCCTAAGATATAGGAAGAAGTAAAGTATTTTAATTTGACGGGAAAATGGGTTACAAAATTTTAGTAATATACTTTATAGAACTCATATTAATGAATAAAAGTGATATTCTTTGGATTTTCTTACTGAGGACAAGGTACGTACAATCTTAATTGAAGCAGTTAACCAAATAGAGTCTTATGCCAAAAAAGTTCATTACTCGAAATTTGATACATCACTTGGATTCTTTTTTGCTCGTGTTTTGGATAACAAAATCACCCGTTCAGTTGAAACCAAAAAAGAGTATGAATCTGCAATCGTTAAAGCTGCTGCCTTTATGATTGTGATCCAGATCTTTATTTATACTATTTTAATGAAAGATAATAATAAAAACAGATTGAATAACCTTAGGTTTCAAAATAATCAAGAAATCCAAGAGCTTTTCGACGAATTGGCAATTAATCGGAATTATGATCCAATTTTTAATACTAGAGTTGTAGAACTACTCCCACCAGAATCGATATCAGCTTTGAATAGTACCATCAATGATTTCCTTCTTTTTCAAAAGTTACAAAGCACTTCCGACGTACTGGGAAAAATTTTCCATAACCTAATTCCTTTCGACTTACGGAAGTTTCTTGCTGCATATTATACCTCAAATGTTGCAGGTGAGTTTTTATCATATTTAGCAATTAAGAGTGACCTGATTACACTTATGGATCCAGCATGTGGTTCTGGAACTTTATTGATAAGTGCATATAAGCGAATCAAAGATCTCAATAGGTCTTTGAAGCACAAGCAGATATTACAGAAGCTGTATGGAGTTGACGTTTCAACATTCGCAGCTCAACTGGCTGCAATTAATCTCACTATCCAACAACCAATAGATATAAGGAATGATTCTCAGATCAGTATTACTGACTTTTTTAGACTGAATGAAACGGATTTTCAGGGAAGGAAATTTGACGTTATACTAGGTAATCCTCCATTTACCAGAGGAGATCGGTTAGATAGTGATTATAAAGACTTTCTAGAATCATATCTTCGTTGTGAAGGGATCACATTCGATTATAACAAGAAATATTTAGGATTATATGCTTATTTCCTTCTTGGCTCATTGAGATTCTTGAAAAAGGATGGAATTATCGCATTTGTCCTCCCTCTTTCTTTCATTAATTCATATACAATGAAACCAGTCTTAAGATTTATCTTGTCGAAACTTAGCTTCAAATTTATTATCACTTCAGAAGCTCAAGATACTTTTTCAGAACAATGTACATTCAAAGAGATTCTATTTATTGCTCAAAATAGCCAGGCAAGAAAGCATGTTGCAAAATTTGTGGTACTAAAGACTGAATTATCTAGAAACAACTATAAATCTTTGGCGAAATTGATAGAAGTAACTAATGAAGCATATGAAGATCCGTATATGCGAGTAAATCCTATTTCACAAGAAATTCTAAAAGAGAATGTTGATGTTAATTGGATTATATATCTATACAATAAGAGATTCTTTACGATTTTCAACCAGATACAAAACTTTGAAGCAATCTCACCTGTTACTGAAGTGGTGAAAACACCTCGCTATGATGTTGATCGTGGTTTTCGTGCTGGGATCTCAGATTTTTTCTATATTCCGAATAAATTCTGGAAAATTAAAGAAAAATCAGATAATCGGATAACAATACAGAATGTAGAAACAAATTCTATATTGAAACTTTCAAGTCAATATCTGTATCCTGTATTACGGAAATCCTCCCTCTATGAACAGATAGTCCCAGATATATCGGATTTTATTGTTGTGATCCCAGAAAAGAATATGTTAGAAAAAGCTATTCAGGATTATATCGCATGGGGTGTCGAAAAATTTCAAAAAACTGGATTTGAAAATCTTGCTTCTAGGCATATAGAAAAAGGACGAAAAATAGCTAGGATCGCTATTACTCATAAACTCAGTTTACAAAGTAATAAAATCCTCACCTATTATTCCCCCAAACCTATTATACTTTCAGATAATTTCATTTTTATCCGGACTTTCAATGAACATCATGATAACATTCTTGCAGCTTACTTAAATAGCTCTATTTTTCTTTTAACGTACTTTGTTTTACGTAGAGAAAAGACTGGCGCTCTTGGGCAAATTTTTGGAACTGATGCGCGAAACTTTTTCTGTTTAAACCCAAATAAAGTGACAGATTCAGATCGAAGAGAATTGATTCAGATATTTGATCAGTTTATTCTTGAGTCAAGTCACTTTGACACATTTTATTACCAAATTCTAGAAGCGATGCAGAATAAACATCATGTACGCTATTTATTGGATAAAAAAATATGCGAAATTCTTATGGTCCCTAATGTACCATCTTATATAAATTTGATTTATGAAATATTGAGTAAAGAACTCCAAAAATATCTTTGATTATAAGAAGGATGATGGTTTTGTGACAATAGAAGAAAGATTTCCTCTCGCTGCTATTCAACCACTGGCAAGAGTGGAAAGTCAGCGACGACAATTCTATCGTCCAATCTATTCGATCCATAAATCTTGGGCTCGAAGACCTGGAACAACATTTCGAGCAATAGGACTAGCTCATTTTTGTGAAGATGACCTTTTCGATCCTAATCATCCAGGAAAAGGTATGTTCTATCAAAACCATGATTTCAAAAATAAAATCGCCTTAGATCCTTTCTGTGGTGGAGGAACCAGCTTAATCGAGCTTCATCGTCTTGGAATTAAGACGGTTGGAATTGATGTTAATCCAATCGCATGGTTTACAACAAAAAAAGAATTCGATCCTTTTAATGAAGAGATTTTTGATCAAGAAGTTGAAAATCTCTATCAACGTGTTGGGAAACGAATTAAATCGTATTATAAAACTGTTTGCCCACAGTGTAACTCTCCAAATGCGGATATTATGTATGTTTTTTGGATTCGGACAATAATGTGTCCTTCATGCACCTCGGAGGAAGATCTATTCAAGTACTACATTATTGGTAAGAAACAACGAAAAAGTTTAGAAACGATGGTAGTATGTCCTCAATGTGATCATCTGTTTTACACATGGAAGAAACTTAATGAGGTATCAACGTGCCCTATATGTTCTCAAGAGTTTATTCCAAAATTAGGGAATTGTCACCTAAAGAAATTCACCTGTACAAGTTGTAAGAAAGAATTTAAATTGATAGAGCTTCTTCAACAACCAACAAGCTCTTTATCTGCAAGACAATTGGCTATAGAATTTTTTTGTAATAACTGTGGGATTCGTGATTACAAGAAAGTGGAAGAGAGTGATAAAGATCAATTTGAGAAGATAGAAGAAGTATTTATTGAAAAAGAAAATGAATTATTGTTTCCCCGTGAATTATTACCTCGAGAAGGCAAAAACATATCAAATCTTCGAAATTATGGATTTAAACAGTTTTCAGATTTGTTTAACTCTAGACAATTATTAAGTCTTAGTTTTCTACTAAAAGCAATCACTCAAGTACAAAATACGAATATCAAAGAATTCCTTTTAGCAGCGTTTTCTAGTAGTTTGGAATTCCATACAGTAATTTGTCCTTACAATTATACGATGAAACAAATTGTTAATATCTTTAATTATCAATCATTTTTAGTACCGACCATGTATGTAGAAAATAATGTTTGGGGGACAAAAAAAGGGAATGGTACTTTCATTACTTACATTGAGAGGATAAAAAAAGCGAAATCATTTTGTAGATCTCCGTTCGAAATTGCCATAAAAGCGGATCAAATCGTTAGGATCCCTATTAAAGAAGATCGTATCGAAGCAAATACTGTTGATAGTTATCAAGAACTAGTAAGGAGAAAAAACGCAGATACTTTACTAATAAATGAAACATCAGAAGATCTCAACGTACTCGGAATCCCTTCTGATTCAATTGACATTGTGGTGACCGATCCACCTTATTTTGATTTTATCGAGTATAATGAACTCGCAAACTTCTTTTTTGTATGGTTAAAACAGATCTTGGCCTCTCAATATCCTACATTCAGTTCAAATCTTATCCAGACGGATCAGGAGACTAGTATATCACGGGAAAAAGAAAAATTCCTTAATAAAATAGCAAAAGTGTTTCAAGAATGTCATAGAGTGTTAAAATCAGATGCACCTTTGATTTTTACATTTCACCATTCGAGCGTGACTGCATGGGTGATGATTCTCAAAGCTTTGTTTAATAGTCAATTTTTAATAACAGCCGCGTTTCCTATTCGTAGTGAATTTGGTGCTAGACCTGTTAAAGGAAAAAATTTTGATATAATCTTGGTTTGTAGGAAAACAGCAAATCTTAGATCGTCAAAGAAGTCAATGAATTGGAAAACTTTAGTGACAGAAGTAAAACAGAAAGTTGAAGATATTTCGACTTCTTCAATGGATCTGAATGCAGCTGTATGGGAAGAAATTTTCGCATTCTTTTTACCTGAAATTTCATTCAGTTATTCTAATGATCCTTCAATCGAATTGAAAAATATCTTAACAAAGATCTTCGACCATCTAAAAAACATAAAAACGCATTTTGATTCAGATCGTTTATATTAATAATATTGGAGAATTTCTTACAATAATGATATTAAAACAATAAAAGTGAGTTTTATGACTGGAGAATACTTTGGCCAATTATTAAAAGATAAAGATATCCATAAAAAAGGAACAGAACTGTTTATTAAGCTTGTTGAATCTATAGAAGAAGCTTATGATAAATTCGAAAAAGCGTTAAAAGCTTGGAGAGGGGGAGATTATGAACGAGGAATTGCTTTAAGAGACGAAATAATTCAATTAGAACGCGACGCAGACAAAGTAAAGGATATTTTCTTCGAAACTATCTTTAGAAAGAAAACATATCTTCCCCAAATCACCGAGGAACGATATAATATGATGTTGAATGCTGATCGTGTCTTAGACCGTGTTGAAAGAGCTGTCCGCATTGTGTGTATAAAGAAAATCGACACGAGCTATTTTCCTCCAGAATTAGATCGAATTATTGATTTAACGGAAGATGTCATTGAGGACTATGTAGAAGCTAACAAGCTTTTCTTCAGCGATTTTGAAAAAGCATCCAAGCTCACGCGAAATGTTGAAGAGAAAAGAGATGAAGTAAGAGATCTTTTCTATATTGTTTCAGAAAAAATTGTTAATGATGAACTTCCACGGGGCACAACCCGAATCCTTAACGCTACTACTCGTATTAGTATTGAAGCAGAACAAGGTACAGATTATCTAAAGGTGCTCATAGCAAAACATAGCTAAATTGATCAAGGTGAATTGCTTTGGCAGAACCTATTATTACATTTTTTTTTGATTCTCAAACTATTATTTTAAGTGCGGCACTTCTCCTTGGTTTTCTTGTAGCTTTTACAATTGGGGCTAATGACGAAACAATGACTCCAGCGGTAGGAGCTGGTTTACTCTCTTTGAGTATAGCAGTCCTAATAGGCGGTTTTTTCAATTTTATAGGTGTTTTTTTCCTAGGAGAGTCTGTTTCAAAAACTGTGGGAAAAGGCATATCTACAACCCCATTAAATTTAGACATGGTATTTGTTATATTAATTTCAATGGGTCTTTGGCTTTTTATCGTATCCATGAAAGGAGTCCCAATTAGTTCCACTCAGTCAGTTATTGGGAGCGTTTTAGGTGTTATTATTATGGTTCATGGTTGGGACCTCTCTGCTATAAACTTACAGACATTATTCGAAGTTGTGGCTAGTTGGGTAATAAGTCCTATTATTGGATTAATTGGAGGTTATTTCTTTTATTGGATAATTATAAAATTTCGCCAATCAATAAAAACAACAGGATATTCTGACTATGAACGACAAGAAAAAATCGCTTCTTATGCGTTAGCCATTTTTTTACTATTTTCAGTTTTTTCAAGAAGTGGAAACGATGTTGCAAAGGCAATTGGGCCGTTAATGGCGTTAGATTACTTTTCTAGTGGATTAGGATTAATTTATGCATTGATTGCAGGGGGGTTAGGAATGTGCCTTGGTGTTATAATACTCGGAAGGAGAGTTGTGAAAAAACTTTCAAGTGATATTGTTGCATTGTCTCCCACATCAGCCTTAGCAGCTAGTGTCTCTGTTTCTTTAATTATGTTCTTCGGTACTTTAATAGGGATGCCCTTATCAGGATCTCATATATTAGTTGCTGCTTTCATTGGTGTAGGTTTCGTTAACAAAGAGAAAGTAGACAAAGAGAGTCTCAAAGAAATTGGCATAAGTTGGGTAATAACAACACCTGTATCTGCTATTTTTTCTGCTGTTATTTTCGTGATCTTCAATCTTTTAGGCTTGTTTTTTATTTCACTTTATCAATAGGTACATTAGAATTGATGGCAAAGGAGAATGGATCACCAACCAAAATTACCAGAAAAAGCGATTGAAACATATTTCCCTTTCTCTAAAGTCAGTAGGATAGCTTATAAAGAAAGTAATGCGAAGCGATATTATCGTCCCGTTCTAACTCTTCATAAGTGGTTTGCTAGGCGATTAGGATCAGTCTTCAGGTCCATTCTTATTTATGCAGCACTACATTCACATGAATTGAAGGATAAATCTAATGCATCAGAAAGTATGGTTTCTCAGAAGAATTTCTGGGATATCTACTTACAGGAGCATAATTTTCACGATCTCGTGATATTGGATCCATTTATGGGTGGTGGAACAACTATTGTTGAATCAATTCGCTTGGGGTTTAAGAAGGTAATTGGAGGAGATTTAAATCCTGTTGCTTGGTTTACAGTCAAAAAAGAATTGGAAGAAGTTGACATTAATGTCCTCCAGACCGAGTTTAATAAGATTTCCTCTAAAATAAGTTCAGAGCTTTCTATATATTATAAAACTAAATGTAACTATTGTTTTCAGACAGCAGATGTTATGTATTTTTTTTGGATAAAAGAGATTCGATGTGAGCAATGCTTAAAACTAATCTCTCTTTTTCGTAGTTATTTATTTGCATATAAACGTACAGATTCTACTTTAGGATATATTATATGTCCCCAATGTGGCGTAATTTCTCAGGAGCGGATTAAAAAGGATTTCAAATGTCCTGAGTGTTGTCATATCTTTGATCCGTTATCTTATATTGTTAAACGGGGAAAATATTATTGTCCTTATTGTGAACATTCAGCTAAAATTATTAATGTCAGTAATAATCAAAGAAAGCTTTCTGAAAGATTATATGCGTTAGAGTATTACTGTTCTCATTGTAAAACACGAGATTACAAGCGAGCTGATTCCAATGATCATAAGCTCTACCAGCGAGCTAGTCATGAATTTGAATCAATCCAAAAGCATCTACCTCTCCCAAATCAGAAAGTTCCTATTGGCGCAAAAACTCAAGAGTTACTTAATCACGGAATTTTATTTTTCGCAGATATGTTTAATCCAAGACAATTATTAACTCTTGGTAAATTATTAAGAGAGATTCTACGAATTCAAGATCAGAATACTAGAGAATTCTTCCTTATAACGTTTTCAACAGCTCTAGAGTACAATAACCTCCTTTGTGAGTACCATAGAAAGAATCATTATATTTACAACCTATTTCGTAAACATGCTTTTCCTGCAACACTAAATCCTGTTGAGAATAATGTTTTTGGAACAGCGAAATTCGGAACAGGTACCTTTAAGAACTTCTTTGCTAAAACTGTTCGCATTAAGGAGTTTTGTCAGAATCCATACGAATATTACATTACTGAAGATGGTGAAACAAAACGTAAACCAATGTCACGGCAAATTAGTGGAAAAGTAGTTTCTTCTTATTCTCAGTTAATGCAACAGCCTTCTGATAATATCTATCTATATTGTCATTCCTCCCACGAAATCCAGATACCTAACAATAGTGTGGATTTAGTGATAACAGATCCCCCTTACTATGATAATGTTCAGTATGCAGAACTATCAGATTTTTACTACGTTTGGTTACGCCTTGGTCTTGAAGACAGTTACCCATGTTTTAAGCCATTGTTATCCCCAAAGAATGCAGAAATCGTAAAAAATCTAAAAATTGGTAAGGATGATGAAGTTTACCAGAATGGGCTTAATTCCGTTTTTGCTGAAGTACATAGGGTATTAAAAGGAGAAGGATTGTTAATATTTACCTTCCATCATAAACAGTTAAGAGCTTGGTCTACTATGATTAAAAGCCTTCTAGACAATAAATTCTATATTATAGCGGCTTATCCTGTTCGTTCTGAAATGGAAACCAGTACACAGATCCGAGGGAAGAGAAGCATTGAATTTGATGTTATTTTCGTTTGTAGAAAGCGCCAAATAGATTCAGAAACTATTGAGTGGAACACTTTGGTTCCAAAAATTAGATCCAGTATCAAGCAGAAATTAAAATCATTAACCAATAATGGTGACTCATTATCAGATGAAGATCGCTTAGTTATCACGTTTGGAGTAGGTTTGAAGTATTATTCTCATTATTTCCCAAATATTACGAATGATGGTAAGATTTTCTCTATTTTCAATGCTTTAGAGAGTTTGTCAGCAATCGATCAAAAAAAAATATGATCATGAAGGCTGTTTTTGCAGATCTTTTTCATAAATCCACCTAGTTAAATACATAAAAGGGGTGTCTATAACACCTAAAAACCATTTAGTGCCTATTTGGCCAATTATTGTTTCAATGACTACTGCTATAGGAAAAATAATTATAACTGGGAAAGCTGGATCGATAGCTTGATGAATGGATGGAAGTATAAGAAAGGCTAACGGTACAAAGATAATTGAATCTATTCCTAAACTCAATATATCACTGATGACATTTCGTATCCATAAATATTTCCACCATTGTTGTCTCTCCTCAACTTTATTTTGTATCCATCCACGAATCTGGTCATAAATCCAAGCATCAAATCGTTCACTAATAAAGAAACTTATCCATGAAGCAAACGTGATAGATGGCACAATGAAGAATGCTTCTAAAGGATCTGTATTTCCTTCCTTAATAGGCAAAAAGATAGCAAGATACAGAAGGAAAATCATTAAGATTTGACTAATAAATGCCATCCAGATCATCTCATATACTGCCTTTCTCCCAAATTTTTCATTAACCATATCAGTAACCTGCATCGTAAAAGGAAAAACAATGACTCCTGCTGGTGCAATTAAGGTAATTATGCCTAAGTTGAAACTAGCTTGACTTTTGGCAGCAAAAAATTGAGCAAGGGTGAGAAATAAGATATATATTCCTATCAAAGCATGTGGGGAATCTGATTTCACTGTATACCACGCACCAACATATGTAACTATTCCTAATATAATAAAAACGCCAAAACTGACTAGTAATCCTTCCAACGTTTTTCACCTATCTTCATATCTCTTTATTTCAAAATTTATACCAAGTTTTTTCTCCTCTTTCTATCCTTTAAATCTTAATTGACAGAGTAGAAAAAAAATAGAAAAGTTCTCCTCTGCTTATTAATTTGATAAGATCTCTAAGAAATTTGAAAAAAGATGAAAAGAATACTTTACCTGAAGTGAAACTTCTCAATATACTTACCTGAAGTATAGTTTTTGAGATCAATCAAAACTTTTTGGGGAATTTGGTCTTTTTCGGAATATTGGGCGACCTTCCCCCGTAATTCCTCTAATTCTTGAGCTAACTCTTTCATAGCTTCATCGAAACCCTTAATTAAATAAACATCTACCATTTCTGGAGTATCATGAATGATTTTGAGTCTAGCTTCTGGAATATAGATAATGCTTTTTCTAACAAGACAGAAAATGTTATCTATAAGTGTTGATGTGTCTTCGGGTGTTTTAACACCAACAATAGACAAAATTAGGTTTAAGGTTTGTCTTTCGGATTGCCGGAATAGACTAACAATCATTGCTTGCCATGCTAAGTCTTCTATTTGAAGGTCTATTCCATGTTCTTTCATACAGAAAACATTCTAAATTGTTTGTTATAAAAAATATTCTAGAAAATACCTCCGAAATTACCACTAATTTATAATTACAACCCGATACTATTCCCACTTTATCTAGAATTTCCATTAATGTTAACGATTTTCGAAATTAATAGTACTATATCTGTCAGGGGAATTAGATGACCTAAAATCTGTATTAAAAAAAGAGGAGTTCTTGGGTGAATCTTTTCTCCATCAAAACTAGATTTTTGCTTTTATACTAGATCATATTGACCCCATGTGTCCTTAACTGTTTTGAAAAAAGTGATAAAACTAAGTGGAGTGAATTTCTTCAAGGTGTTATCCTATTTTGATCTCTGAAGTTTATGAACAGCTAAATAAAAATCATCTTCGACTTGATCCCCATGCAGAAACATGGGATTTATGGATTAAGGGGGATAAAAATCCTTCGGAAACCTATGAGGTTGCTATTGGAACAATATTAGTGCAGAATACTAATTGGAGGAATGTAAATAAAGCAATAGCGAATTTAAAAGAAAACAATCTGTTAACCTTTGAAAAATTATTCAATACTGATAGCGAAAAACTGGAAGAGCTTATTAAACCCGCAGGATTCTACAAACAAAAATCTATTTATCTCAAATCCCTGTCTGGTTTGATCTCGCGTTGTTTATTGAATGATCATATACCTTCTCGTGAAGAATTGTTAGCTTGTAAAGGTATTGGGAAGGAAACAGCTGATTCAATATTGGTTTATTGCTTTCAACAGCCTGTCCCGATAGTTGGGACATACACTCGACGTTTCTTAGCTCGAATAAACGGGGATATTGGCTATTTAAAAAAAAAATACGAGGTTATTCAAAAAGAATTAGCTGCAGAGCTTGAAGATGATTTTGAAGTTTTTGGACGATTTCATGCTTTAGTGGTGGTTCATGGCCAGAATTATTGCCAAAAAAACAATCCTCTATGTTCAGAGTGCTTTTTACAAGCATCTTGTACATATGGGCAAAAATATCAGTTCGATTCAAAAATTGCACAAATACAGAATGCGATAACTAAATCTCCAAAAAACAAATAAAACACTAGTTAACAATACTACTCTTTTAAT
>JBHLPQ010000125.1:0-10892 GCA_048939265.1 Promethearchaeota archaeon | reverse complement strand
TGGTCGATCCAAGAAGTCTGCTCAACCTCAAGCCAATTCAAGTATAATGACGAATAAAGAACAACCATTATGCTTCCAAGGGAAATTACAATAATAATCGGTATAGACCTAAGCTTCTTGTTTCTCACATCCCGCCACGCTTTTCGGAAGAATATTGATTTCATATGATCACCCGTGAAACTTATGCCTCATCAATAGGAGGAGCTACTGTAAGTTCTTCCCAGAATTCTTTTTCTTTAGCTGGATCATATTTCGAGGTGCCGAAGATTTTCCCATCTCGGAGGTAAATAACTTTATCCGCAAGCGTTGAGATGCCCACATTATGAGTAACAAGGATAATTGTGACTTTATAATCCTCATTCACACGTTGAAGGAGTTTTAAAATTCTTCCAGTGGTCTCACTGTCAATATTTCCTGTAGGTTCGTCAGCTAGTAGGATCTTAGGTTTTTTTGCCAGTGCTCTGGCAATGGCTACCCGTTGTTGTTCACCGCCACTAAGCTGTGCTGGAAATTTATTACTTTTATCTCCTAAGCCCACCTGTTCCAATAACTCCTTGGTCATTCTTCGTGCTTCATCCGAAGGATTAGTAAGCTTGGCTGCTAGTTCTACATTCTCAAATGCCGTTAAGGAAGCCACTAGATTATAAAACTGGAAAATAAATCCCACATTAAGCCGACGATATTTTGTTAGTATCTTCTCTGGAAGTGACGTGAGATCAAGACTTTCTCCATTGGTATCAAAAAGGATTCTCCCTGTAGTTGGCCGATCAATCCCTCCAAGAACATTAAGTAAAGTTGTCTTTCCAGACCCAGATGGTCCTAAAATAACAAGAAACTGTCCTTGTTCGATATTCAGGGTTATTCCGCTTAACGCAGAAACTGTTAATTCACCCATCAAATAATCTTTAGTTAAGTTCTCAATCTGTAAAGTCATTTCTTGCACCAATTTTAGTTGAACCAAGCAGTAGATTTAAGATCCTCAGGTAAACAAATTTTTTTTACATTTGTCTTTTTATACTCTCTTTTGTTAAACTCAATATCTAAAGTTGATCTATTTGGAAGGAGCAGATCATCCCGTGTGATTATTAGCTTAATTGATAATATTACTTTGAAGTCTTTGTACTGGTGGTTTTCCTACCTTTTTTTTGATTTGAATTGGCCAAATTAATAAGACATTATACAACCTGCTATCGCAAGTTAAACTTTAGGGTATGAAAAATGGAAGCAGAATTTACTGCATTGTTGGAACAGAGAGACATCCCGGAAGATGTGAGAATCACACTAAAGAAATTAAAAACATCATATATAAGCTGTACAAAAGAAATGAAGAGAATGAAACTACAACTTAAGGAATTGATTGAAGATTCTCCAGTAGGTATTCTCGAAGTGGATGTTGTAAAAAACCAATTAATCTCTGTGAATGATATAGCATGTGAACGGACAGGATATACAAAAGAGGAATTATTATCTTTGGATCCGTTTGATCTATTACCAGATGAAACTAAAAACTATCTTATAAAAAGACAAATGTCCCTGCTCTCAGGCGAAGATATCGAACCTAAACACGTCGAACTCAAAATTAACAAAAAAGATGGCAGCCAATTTTGGGTTTCAGTGAGGAGTAAATTTGTTTTTGACGATCAGGGGAATATAGAGAGAGTTACGATGTATCTGTTTGATATCACCAACCAGAAAGAAGCGGAGATGGCTCTAAAAGAAAGTGAACAAAGATATCGGGGATTATCTGAAGCTGCGTTTGAAGGGATTATTATTCATGATCAAGGGGTAATCATTGAGGCAAACCAGACGTATTGTAAGCTGCTAGGTTATAATCATTCTGAGATTATTGGGTCAAATGGATTAGAACATGCAGCTCCAGAGTCTCGTGAATTAATTATTAATAAAATTCTAAGTGGATCAGAAGAACCATATGAAGCTGATGCTTTGAGAAAAGATGGTACAACATTCCCCGTTGAAATTAGAGCAAAAAAGGCTAAATATCTAGGAATAGAAGTCAGAGTTACGGCATTTCGAGACCTTACCTACCAGAAGAAAGCAGAAGAGGCAATTCGCCATAGTGAGGAGAAATATCGCGAGTTATTTAATAATGCGAACGATGCAATCTTTTTACTTGAATTTAATGAAGGAATTCCAGGAAAAGTTATTGAAGTAAACGATGTTGCATGTCGTAGATTAGAATATAGTCGAGAAGAACTACTTAAAATGTCCCCTTATGATTTTAGTGACCCTGATATACTTAATGCTGTAATGCCAACAATTAAGCAAGATTTCTTAACACGAGGTAATACCACTTTTGAAATGATACATACCCCCAGGATTAGCGATTCATTTCCAGTGGAAATTAATTCTCATCTCTTTACTCTCAAAGGAAAACCTGTAGTTCTTTCAATAGTACGGGACGTTACAGAACGGAAAGAAGCAGAGAAGATGAGATTAGATCTGGAGAATCGTCGAAAAAGATTCATTGAAACAACCTCACATGAATTACGAACACCATTAACCAATGTTAAGGGATTCATTCAAGTTTTAGAAACCTATGAAAGGGATTTCACTCAGGAAGAAAAAGTGAATTGTTTTAGGTTTATTGATAAGAATCTTAATCGTTTAGAGATACTGATAAGAGATGTATCAGATCTAGCACAAATTGATAGAATAGGGATTAGGGTAAAAAAACAGGAAATAGATTTTTGTCACTTTATAAATGAGAGTATTCTAGGTTATAAGCATCTATTGGGGGATCAATTTATGGTTAAAAGCAATTGCAAAACTAAAACACTTGTTGAAATTGATAAAAATCGCTTTTCGCAAATATTGGACAATCTTATCAATAATGCAATGAAGCACACTCCTAAAGAAACACGAAAAATTGAAATGAATGTTGAAATTTCTCCTGAATTAATACGAATAGCTGTTAGTGATAATGGAGCAGGTATTGAATCATCAAACTTGGAAATGATTTTTGAGCCCTTTGTTTCCATAGAAACCAAATATTCGGTAGTTGGAGCAGGAATCGGCCTTTATCTCAGTCGAAAAATCGTTGAAAGCCATGGTGGTACATAAAAGCTCATAGTGATGGATTAGATCAGGGAACAACATTTATAATTGAAATTCCTACGATTACTGCTTAATTCTTCTAATAAATCCGTAAAATAACCTTGGGATCAAGATGCAATTTGGTTCTCTTTCAGAAATCGGAAAATTACATACTGTACTAATGCACAGGCCTGGACAAGAAATCAGCTCAGTTACTCCTGAAAACTTAACGTATTATGGTTTTAGAGCCAAACCTGATTTGAAAGGGATACAAAATGAGTTTGACAACTTTACCAATATCTTGAAAGATGAAGGAGTAAAGGTGGTCCTCTTTAGTTCATTAATTAATGAATCTCAATTAATTCCCTCTCTCCCAAATCTATATTTTACACGAGATATCCTAGCAATTATGGATATTGGATTAATTGTGATGAATATGGGGATTCCAGGTAGATTAAAGGAACCACTCGTCATGAAACGAGCTCTCCAACAACAGATACCAATAGCTGCTGAGATTTCTCCTCCTGGTAAATTAGAGGGAGGTGATTTCGTGTTTTTAGATGAACACACGTTATCTGTTGGGTACGGCCCAAGAACGAATTTGGAGGGAATAGCTCAACTTAGTCATGGTTTGACGAAGTCTCAAGTTGATGAAGTTATTAGTGTTCCCTTACCACCTTACGTGATTCATCTAGATCAGGTGTTTTCAGTTGTCGGATCTAATCTATGCATTGTGCACGAACCATCCCTAGTATATGACCATGCCCACATTGACAAGAAGGGAGAAATGATTAGGATGCCTTTTTTAGACTACTTGAAGAGTAAGGAATTTGAAATAATTCCAGTAAACAAGGATGAAGTCATGCAATTTGGAGCTAATGTCTGTGCAATTGAACCTGGAAAAATCATTATATACGAATGGAATACAAGAATTATTACAGAACTTGAGAAGCACAGTGTTGATGTCATTCCTATTCAAGGAACTGAACTAGTTAAAGGAGGGGGAGGCCCTCATTGTATGACATGTCCAATTCTTCGTTATTAACTGTGAATCAAAAAGAGAAATTGTTACCGAAGTGATTTTATGACTCGTTGAAGTTTAGATCTCACTTCTTTGGCAACTAGTTCTAATTGTGGATTCTCGATAATCGTAAACATCTTTTCAGGGTCTATAGCAGCGACTTTTGTTTTTCCTCCCTTTAACTCCTGCACAATAAGGTTACAAGGCAAAAGGAGGCCAATTTCACGTTCAATCTCAAGAGCTTTTTTAGCGAAAGGAGGATTACAGGCTCCTAAAATAACGTATCGCTCGAAATCAACGTCTAACTTTTCCTTAAGTGTCTGTTTCACATTGATTTCGCTTAAAACACCAAATCCCTCATCCTTTAACGCTTTCACTGTTTTCCCCACCACAACATCGTAATCTTCTTCCAGAACAATACTGATTTCATAATTTACCATTTTGTACACCTTTGATTATCTAATAATCGAGGCCTTGATTCTTAAAAGTTTGAGCGATAGCAAGACCATATGCAATGGATTGACCAGTAATTACTCCCATGATGTTACAAGGAGCGTTATCATTAATAACAGGTATTAAATTGGTTTTCTTTTTA
Organism: Promethearchaeota archaeon; assembly: GCA_048939265.1. GTDB lineage: Archaea > Asgardarchaeota > Heimdallarchaeia > Hodarchaeales > Hodarchaeaceae > Hodarchaeum. The sequence continues at coordinate 6,222 of JBHLPQ010000125.1, read as the reverse complement.
GCCATTAATTTGTAAGCATCGAATACTGAGCGATCAGGCGGAATAGATAAAGTTTGAACCATTTGATCAGCAACAATAGCATTTGAACGGGTTTCAGGATCCATTTTTATTATATCATCCCATCTAACGACTCCTAACATATCGCCTTCCTGGCAGACAATTAGATCATTCACACGGGCTTGGATCATCATTTCAAGAGCTTGATTAAGCGGAATTGTTGGCCCAATGGTCAAAACATTATCCATGGGAAGCATAACATCTCCAACGCGTATCGGTTTCAACAGTGTAGTCAATTTGGTTCCTTCCAATTCTTGTGCTGCACCCCAATAAATGAAAAATCCAATAATTATTAACCACAAATTCATAACGAAACCAATTGCAATCATAACTAATGCAAGAAACCTGCCTATACTCACAGCAGTTTTGGTGGCTTCTACAAGATCTTTCTTCCACATTGTAAGGGATGCTCTAAGCACACGCCCACCGTCCATTGGGAAAGCTGGGATTAAATTAAAAATCGCTAGGATTATATTCAAGCTTCCAATGTCGTAGAGGAGATATCCAGTTCCAATAAAAAGGGGCGTTGTGGTAATCTGGAGAGGATATATGAAGTGGATTAGTAAGGAAACCACTCCTATGATTAGACTTGTCAAAGGACCTATACTTGCGACTTGGAGTTCAATCGATGGATTGTCAGGGATATCTTCTATCTGAGCAGCTCCTCCGATGGGATAGAGTACTATTTTATTCACAGGTAGATTATTTCGTTTTGCTAGGAGCGAATGGGCTAATTCATGAAGTGTCACAGACAGAAAGAGCAATCCAAAGAGGATTACTGAATAAATCTGAGGAAAAGTCACCAAGAATAAGAGTACAAATAATCCAATGAATGTTATATGCAAATTGAGATCTATACCATTAATACTAAGTATTTTGTACGAATACTTCATTCTTCTTCGAGTTTAATGAATTAACCATTGTTAATAATGACTAGCTTTGAGGAACTGAAACCCATGTTTTAAGGAATGAATTTTTTCACATTGGTTAAAAGACTCATCAACCTCTCCAAATCAACAACCATCATATCTAACGTGGCTAGTCTCGCAATAATAGCATATAGATCAGGCTTTCGGGGATCATCGTAAGAGCGCGTTTTTAATTTAACTTCCCAGAGATTACGTTTTGCTTTGTATTTCCCTACTAAGTCCATTAATTCTTCGATTATTTTGGGGATCTTCTCGTCGGGAATATTAGATGAATGGATACTAACAATCTCATTACTTTCTTTCAGTTCATTGCTTTTGAACATCAATTTTCTACTCTTGAGTAAACATAGTTCTAATCCCTTAAAAAGACAACTGTAACGAATTTCAGCAATGAAATTCTATTGAAATTTGGATGTCTTACGTCTTCCTTCGCTTGTATCTACTAATTATTGTCGTTGTAATGATAGTGAGTACGATTAGGGAAAAACTAGGAAAATCACTTGCTTCAGCGGACTTTTTAGAGGTTGAAGAAATAATCATTGAGGTTTCAGAAGAAGGAGAAGAAATACTCGTTGATGAAGGATTGGAATTTAACTTAAATTCAGGAATTTCCACAATTACTTCTTCTGATAATAGGCTTTCCCCAATAGGATTAACAGCAGAAACGACATAGTAATAAGTTAGCCCTGGCATAACTGAATCATCTACATAGAAATCACTATAGCTGGAATCGAGCCAAGTATAAACTCCACTTTCAGTTCTACGATAAATCCAGTAGCGATTAACATCGGGGAATCCTTCAAATACATCAGCCCATAAAAGGACCACTTTCTGATCTAAGCTAACAGCTGCTGATAATTGCCTAGGGGCATCAGGATTCCGGGGAAGGAGTCTTATTCTTGAGATAAATACATCTACATCTCCATTATGAGTTTCAGAGAATACATAACTCGTGTTAGGGTAATTTCCCCCATCCCGGATTTCACTTTCCTCCGTCCATCCTGTGATGTACGCACTCCCAGCATTGTCAACAACAATTGATGTCGCTTCATCTTCCATAGTTCCCCCAAGAAGGGTAGAATAAAGAAGCTTACTACCATTAGCACTTATCTGTGATAAGAACACATCTTTATCCCCATTATGACTTGTATCAAAGGCAAAATAACGTGTAGTGGGAAAGGGTATGCCTGGTTCTTGGAGCTCCTGGGTGTATCCTGTGATAAAAGCAGAGCCTAAATCGTCAACATCAATTGAATTAGCTATATCACTAGCAGAACCCCCTATTAACGTTGAGTACAGAAGTGTGCTACAATCTGCAGAGAATTTTGCCACAAATACATCCGCATATCCATTTCGAGTTCTGTCATAAGCGTCAGGCGTCGTAGGAAAAGGGGTATCAATGTGAAGAGTATAACCCGTAATATATATGTTATCTGCCATATCAAGAGCCAAAGCGTATCCATAATCCATATATGTTCCCCCAAAGAAAGTAGAACACAAAATGGTACTTCCATTCGGAGCTAGCTTTGTAATGAAAGCATCTGCTCCTCCTCCATTATGAGTGGTATTATAAGCACCAGGTGTTGTGGGAAAATCAACCGATTCTCCTGCGACTCCAGCAATGACAATATTTTCAGAACTATCAAGAGCTATTCCACGACCGTAATCATGATTGGCTCCCCCTATAAAGGTGGAAAATAATAGTGTAGTCCCATTCGCAGCTAATTTAACTACAAAGACATCTCTAAGTCCATTATGAGTGGTGTCATAAGCATTGGGTGTGGTCGGGAAATCTATTTCCCAATCATAGGTATATCCCGTAACGATAACGTTGTAAGAGCTATCAATGGCTATAGAATATGCATAGTCGTCAGCATTTCCTCCAATAAGAGTGGAAAACAGGAGCTGACTAAAATCTGCAGATAATTTTGTGATAAACGCATCCCGTGGACCACCACTATGAGTCCTGTTAAACGCGTTTGGAGTTGTTGGATAGACCACTGTATCATTTTCGGTCATCCCCGTTATGTACACATTGCCAAGGTCATCTAATGCCATTGCATATGGATAATCATTCCCAGATCCTCCAATGAACGTCGAGTTCAGGAGCTTCTGGCCATTCGGAGATAATTTTGAGATAAAAACATCCCAGCCTCCGTTAGGAGTGGTATTATATGCCCCAGAAGTCGTTGGAAACAGGCCTCCACCGATACCTGTCACAAAGATGTTTTTTGAAGTATCTAAAGCGATAGAGTAACCATATTCGGGCCCTGAACTACCTAAAAAGGTAGACATGGTAAGTTCTGGATCAATAACCAAAGTTTGCGATAAATCATAATCTAATACTGAGAATCCGTAACTCTGGGGGTCATAGATGATAAAACCTCCAGAAATAGACTCTTTTGTTTCCTGAAGATAACAAACTGGTGAAGTATCAACCAGAGAAAATTGATCTTCTTGGTGAGTAATAGTGATTTCTAGCCCTTCTGGCAGAATATTTAATGATACAGATCCATACCACTGGATACGAATGTCATCAACTTGCCCTCCTGGATGTACAATGAATTCATATTTAAGCATACCATGAGTTAGGTAGTATATGAGGTCTATATTAGGATAGAGCTCTCTGTAAATCAACTGAGAATAATATGGGCTGTTTATCACCCAATCTTCTGGATTTGATCCAAAAAAATAGTTAGAATATACGCCAGTTGGTTCATTCGCGAAAGGAACCACTGGACTACTTCCTGGGAAAGTAATATAGACTTCTTCAGGTGAAGATAGATCTTCAGAGCTGAAAAACAGTTGAATAGAGTTACATCCGAACCCCATTGTGACCTGTGACCCTCTAAGAGTGTAATCAATATCTTCGGAGTAAGGGTTAGATAGAAATCCTCCACCAAATCCAGTCAAAGTATCCTTGACATCCTCTTGTATTTTATTATTTAAATCAGAAAAAGATAGCTGACTTCCTGTTATTTCAGATTGAATGGGGAGGCTAGGATAAGTAATGAAGTGACAAATCCAGAATGGACTCATTAAACACAATATAATGAGACTTAATATTAAAGACCCTTTTTTCATACAAATCACATCTTCTTAGCTGCAAAAGGAAACGGGCGGCGTCTATATTTACTCTTAAGAAAAGGAAGGATGAGAATAACCATACAGGTAATCAAATCAAATCCAGGTGTTGAGACACTTTCAACATTTGTAAATTGTGATTCAACGCGAAATGACCATGTTGCACTCCAAGGGCCTATTAAATCACCAATCTCGGCTCTAACTCGCCAATAATAAGTACCATTTTCAAGAAAAGAGGCAATAAAGTCCTTATTAGTTGTAAAAACTTCCTGGAGAATGCTAGTTTTCGTAATATAAGGAGTTTCAGATATTTGAACCTGATAGTAAGAGGTATTGGGTAAAGGCTCCCATTTAAGCCATGGGGTATTATATGAGATAACTGAGGAGTCATTTGGAGAGAGAAGAACCACTTGTGTTGGTCGTGTTGATGTAGTAGCATTCACATCTATAGTCCTACATTCGCTCCAATTTCCCCAATAGCCATAACTATCATTAGCTCGAACCTTCCACTGGCAAGATCCATCCATTAAATTCAAGGTTATAGTAGGGTTTTTAGTGAAAAACGAAAGCCAAAAAGTGTATTTATCTATAGGTATCATCTCGATGATTGTGGGGTCAAAATCTAATTTACTTCGTATTGGGATACTTTCTCCCAAAGTCAGGTTCTGGATCCCCAATTCATACATCTCAGCTTTTAGAACACTGTTCCAAGTGAACGTTATTTCACCATCCTCTGTATAAGTCTCATTTTCAGGTTCCAGAAGGATTGGTGAGGGAAGTAATGCTAGGGATCCATTCCTCATACCAGCACACATATGATAGATCGATGTCCAATAAGATACTATTGGATACCATGTTTCACCTACTTCTTGAGAACTGATTCCAAATGTATTCCTGGGGCCATTAGAATGAATTCTTATATCAATATATTGGGGCATAGTATAATTATGCAACAAAACCCAGTTATGAAGATCAGTATATGGGGCGCGATTAATTTGCCATGAAGATAGAGGATCAGTCTCACGTCCTGTCATATAGACAACATAAAAGGTTCCTAAAACATCACGGATGTCGTTATTACCGTCCACAGCGATTGCTGGATCCTGTTCGTTGATAAGAGTTGCTTGAACCGTTGTCCAAAACCAATTCGTTCCGTTATTGGTCGAATAAACGGCATAAATATCATGGTTTGAGGGAGTTTCCGCATATTCAAATGCAACAACAATCCGAGCAGATTCTTGTGAATGCTGACTAATTGCAATATTAGGGTGTATCACACGATGACTAGGATCACCATCAAACACTCTCTTTTGAGATTCAAAGGTAATTACAGTTGAATCTCGTGACCCAGACTCCACATAAATGTCTTCTAGGGAGTAAGAATCTTCCCCAGCAGCATAAGTTACATAAACATTGCCAAACTTATCCGTTGCAATATCTGGAGTGGTGTACACATATTCATTATCCCCTCCAGGCCCACTTAATCGTCTATGCCATAGATGAAACGTCTCCCCATGATCCTGTGATCGTACAACATACATTTCCCTATCATCCTCCGTAGTATAGTGTTCATAAGTAATGTAAATGTTGTTGTAGGCACTAACCATGCAATCAATTGCTATTGCTGGGTTCATATTCACCCCACCAAAGGTAATTTGAACAACTTCATCCTCCATAACCCGCCAAAGGTATATTTCCGTGGCCGTACTCTGAAGGGTTTGGAGAACTACGTAAAGGTTATCATTATAGATGTCTACAGCCATGTCTATACAAGTTACTGGGCCTGGCGTTTGAAGCCCATGTTCGGTTTTATCCCAATTCTGTCCGTGATCTATAGATTTATAAATGTAGATCATTGTATAGAGATTAGTGTGCCCGCCTAAGGTACCTGTTCGGAAATCACGAGAAACTGAATATAACATATTGCTTCGTGTCCGTACTAAGGAGGGATATCCTCCTGAAGAGGCCGAAGCTAAATCAATTTGTTTATCCTCAATCCATTCATTGTTATCTTGGAGGTTTGTAATAGTTTTTGATACAGGTTCAACTCTTTTCTGATTGATCAAACTCTTACTTGATTCAATATCGTAGGATTTTGGATAATTAAAAATAAGAAATCCATAACACAATAAAATAAGGAAAAAAACCACTA
>JBHLPQ010000124.1:0-10953 GCA_048939265.1 Promethearchaeota archaeon | reverse complement strand
CCAGCATTTCGGATTATTTTCTCGATTCTTGCAGATGCAAAACCTGCCATTTCTTTTCACCTTTTCTCATTCTCGATGACTGATGTTCTGTCTTTAAACAAGGTTTTAACAGAACAAGTGCCCTCCGATGTCTATTCTTTATAAAGTTTTCTTTTTATCGTCCCTCCACTGCCCGTGATAGTGACTAGCTCAAGTGGGATAATAGCTCAGATATACTCATGACAAACTAAAGATTTAGTCGTATGAAATCTGAAAACACAACGATTTTCCTTTCTTTCGGTGAATACTCCCAACAAAAATCAATAAAATGAATAAAAAGCTTGAAATCGATAAATTGAAATAAAAATACGCCATTTTCAACCACAAAAAACTGATGCAGATAATTCTCTTAAAAAAAGGAAAAAAAGAGCTTAGTCCTCTTTGTAACGTGATATATATCTTTTTAGCATAGGTTTCAGTGACTCATCATGGAGCTTACATGTAATAAAAGAAAATCCCCGATCATCTGGATGAAAATGAATTTCAATGGAATCAGTGGAAATAACCTCTCTGGCATCTCTGATTTCAGACTTAGCATTTAGCTCTTCTGCAATTTCTTTCATAAAGTTACGGCCTTCTTCCCAAGTGGGAATTCTGAATTTAATTCGTTTTACTTGGATCTCCTCCTGATTAGAGGTAGAAGCACCAACATAAGTACCATGGGACTCCAAAAGAATGGAGTTTCAAATGGACCAGTTGTTTCTTCTGAGGTAGTTACTTCCGTGTAAGGAGAAGAAGGGGGAATTTCTCCATCAGACCAATCCAATTGAAAGATTGTTGCATAATAATCTGCTACATTTTCACTCTGAATTACCATTCCAGCCTCTCGATTATTTGTAAAAGCGTTTTCTCCGAAATTAATGGAAGAGAGTAGAGTTACTTTGTCATCAATAATAACCAATTTGTTGTGGGTGTCTGATAGCCAATTGGTACTCGTTTGTGAGTTACCCATCCATTTAACTTCAATCCCTTTACTCAAGAAATACGCAGTTACATCATCGGAGTCGCTATCCTCGTTCACTTGAACCCGAATAGATACTCCTCTTTGTTTAGCATCAATAAGCGATCTGACGAGGGGAGAAGGATCATTACTCCAAGTGACGGAATCGTCAAATTGAGTTATGTATTGGTTTTGAATTATTATCGAATCATTAGCTTGATCGATCCACCATTTATGGTAGTCTAATGCGTTGTCTGGAGTGAACATTGGACTTAAGGTCATTTCCTCTTTTATATTAAGAGCATCAAAAGTTGGATAATAGAGATTAGGACTATTAATTTCGAATGAAGGATTAAAGGAAGTTTTTTGTTTAATTTTTGGTTGGATTGTCGATGCAGTCCAATCATCTGCTACTGCTACGTCCTCGTCCCACACTTCTTCTTTGAAGAACGAAGCAATGTCAGGTGCGTCATAGACCACAATTCCCATATCACGATTTGCTTCTCCTGAGCTGTAGGAATCATCCTCAGGTTCTAATTGTGGTGTTACACTTCGGGGACTCCAATTTCCAGAGTAGACAAATACATGCTTTTCATCTATGATCCAATACTTTGCATGGTAGAATCCATCCACATTATCGTCAACTTGGGTTGAGGAATAAACTGGAATACTATTGTCTTCCAATGCTTGAGCTGCTTCTTCTGTATCAGCATTTTCAGTGGAACCTACCCTTCGATAGCTGAGTAATACCTGAATGTCTATTCCTGGATTAGTTGTCTTCAAATCTATTAACGTATTAGTGAAATCAGGACGACTGATTGTGTACATCGATACATAAATTGATGATTCCGCTGCCTTAAGAGAACGAAAAATTACTTCATCTGCATTGTCAGGATTAGTAAATAGAGTAACATTGTAAGTTCCTGTAAAATTAGTAAGAGGAATGTCAGTATGACTAATATAATTTGAAAGGGTATGAAATTTAGGATAGAATACTTCCACCTGAGTTCTCAGTTTTTCTTGGTTAAGTCTCGTTCCTTCAGCAGAACTAAATACCAGTGAAAAGGCTATTAAAATTATAAGGACTAATAATTTTTGATTGCTTTTTTTCATTATTGAGTTCCTCATTGGATTAAATACAATTCTATCAAGTGGCAACTTCAATGATGCTTTTAAAGATCATGATACTGAAATCAGAGAAGTTATCTAAACTTTGAAGAATCCTGAAGTACAAATACTGAAAGAGAATTAAACCTTTATCAAATTTATTATTAGGTAACACAAAAAATAACAATATAAGGTTATAAGAACAATAATACTACTAGGGAAATAAAAAGAGAGTTTTTGGAAAAGTGAGTTCACAATTAGTACTTATTGGTGAAAGATTAATGGAACGTTTATTACTTAAGAATGGTTTAATTGTCACTATGAATGCGAATAACGAAGTCATTTCCCAAGGAAATATTCTGGTAGAGGATAGAAAAGTCTCGATGGTTGGAAAAGACATTTCTGAAAACGCTGATACTATAATTGATTGTACTAATCAAGTGGTATTTCCAGGCTTTATTTGTGCTCACACACACCTGTATTCAGCGTTATTACGGGGAGCTCCACTTTCAATTGATCCGCCTACTGATTTCACGCAAAATTTACAACGAATATGGTGGACGATGGATGAAGCTCTTACTTTAGAAGATGCCTATACATCTGCATTATATGCAACTTTTGAGCTAGCATTGAATGGAGTAACTGCTTATTTAGATACATATTCGGGCCCTAATTCGATTGAGGGGTCTTTAAATCGCATTTCAAAAGCAACCCAAGAGGTAGGAATCCATGGAGTAATTTGTTTTGAGGCGACTGAACGTCGAAGTTTTGAGGAAGGAATTAGGGGTTTAGAGGAAAATCGTCATTTTATTACTCAAAATAACCCTGAAGAAACATTGGTTAATGGGATCTACTGTTTACATGCATCTTTCACAGTATCAGACGAATTAATTCATAAGACAGTCGAATACGCCTCAGAAACAGACACATTCAAAACTATTCATACATCAGAAGGATTGGTAGATCTTCACCATAATCTTGAGAAATATGGAAAACGAACGGTGGAACGGCTTTACGACGAGGGTTTCCTCGGCCCAAAAACTGCGTTAGCTCACGCTGTACACATCAATGATCATGAAATGGATCTAATTGCCCAAACCCAAACGAGTGTGGCGCATAATCCAAAAAGTAACGAATTAAACGCAGTGGGGGTAGCCCAACTTCCAGAAATGATCCAAAAGGGGGTAAACATAGGAGTTGGGAATGATGGCTTCATATATGATGCCATAGAAAACATGAGAACAGCATATCTTATGCATAAACTTAATCATCGGAATCCAAGTCAGCTTCCGACTCCCCTGCAAGTGGTACAAATGATAACAATAAATGCAGCACAGGCTATAGGATTAAAAGAACAGATTGGTTCAATCGAGAAAGGAAAAGCAGCTGACTTTACAATATTAGATACCTCAGCTCTACCAACACCAATCCATGAGAATAATGTATATGGTCATCTTGTCTATGGATCCTTTTCACGACGGGATGTCAAACGAGTTATTGTTAATGGCAAAACTGTGGTAAAGAATGGGATTCATACGTCTCTTGATGCTACTAATGTTAGTCAGCAATCCATGGACTCTGCAATATCCCTCTGGGAGCGTCTGGACCTGAATCCTAGAATCTCAAGACAGATTTAAATTAAATATAAACCAGATTGCAAAATCACCTATTTTGACCTGAAGAAGGTGTTGTATATAGTGTATGATTCTTCTTTAACATGCCCGAAGTGTAACACAAGGATACCAGAAGAGGAATTTATTACTAAGAATTGTGGTTGTGGTTTCCGCTTACGAATAACCTTCGATTATGAACAATTGAAAGAAAAGGTAACAAAAGAGATAATCCAAAAACGACCCTTTTCTCATTGGAGATATCGGGAATTCTTTCCAATCCGTAATTCAACAAATATCGTGGATTTAGGAGGAGGAGGAACACCTCTCTTGCAATCTCGCCGTTTGGGAAAAGAAAAATTTGGCTTAAAGAATTTATTCTTCAAAGTGGAAACAGGAAATCCATCAGGTAGTTTCAAAGACAGGCCTATTTCTATAGGGGTTTCAAAAGGGGTGGAATTGAACGCTGAAGTCTTGACTGCAGCTTCTTCAGGAAATGCGGCTGCAGCATTAGCTACTTATGGTGCTAGAGCAGGAAAAAAAGTTGTTGTCTTTGTACCAGAACACGCATCAGAGGGGAAATTGTCTCAACTTGCATATTTGGGAGCTTCAGTAATACGAGTAAAGGAGGAAGTAGAAGGCCAAGATCCATCGGTAATACTCTTTAAAAAAGCTTATGAAGCGTTTGGATGGATGCCCTCTCCTTCTTTCGGTCCTTTCAATCCTTTTCAATTTGAAGGTACAAAAAGCTTGGGTTTTGAACTCTGTGAACAATTTGATTGGGAACCACCTGACTGGGTACTTTTAGCTACTGGTAGTGGTGGCCTATTAGCAGGAACTCATAGTGGATTCAAAGAATTTTTTGAGCTCGATTTTATTCGATCGATTCCTCACCATGTTGCTGTCCAACCAGAGGAGTGTGCCCCAATTGTTTCATGTGTGAAAAGGAATTCTCCACCATTAGAATTCCAAGACTGGAAAAAAACTCCCCACACAGTTGCAGGAGGACTTGCGGATCCTCATCCATGGGATGCTGACTCTGCATTAACAGCTATTTACGCAAGTTCTGGAACAGCGGTAGCTGTATCAGAAGAAGCTATACTAAGAACCCAGCGATGGTTAGCGAAATATGAAGGGATATTTGGTGAGCCATCAGGAACAGCAGGACTCGCTGGCCTTGAGCAATTAGTCGAAATTGGAAAGATCGATCAATCAGATAGAGTGGTCATACCTATAACGGGTGTTGGGTTTAAAGATCCAAAAGTCTTATTGCAGCAGAGCTTCCTTCTCCCCCCAATATTTCCAAATATCTCTGAACTTCAATTTTTATTGAATGATAGTGGAATATCTTAATGTAGGAGTTTTATATTATATATATCAAGTAATTCTCCTCATAAAGATGGCATTGTTTTTTCCAGAAAAGGAATTAAATCTCTTTAACAGGGATTCTTGGAAGTTCGATTATAAAAGATGATCCTCTCCCTTCTCCGTCACTATGAGCAGTAATTCTGCCATAATGATGTTCTATAATCATTTTACAAACAAATAATCCGATACCTGTCCCTTTAGTAGAATATTCTGTTGAAAACGATGTGAACGGTTGAAATATTTTTTGTAGATTTTCTAACTTAATGCCTGCCCCATTATCAGACGCTGTTATTCTTATCAAATCAGGGAGAATCTCAGTAGTCACACTAATTTTTCTTTGATTTGCATCAGTGTGTTTGATAGCATTATCAATTAAATTGTCTAAGACTTGTATTAATCGTGATTCATCAATATTGAAATCACATGCTAACTCCTCTGGAATTCTTTCATATTGAAATTGAGAGCCTAACAACTCGATATGAGGCTGCATAACTTCATTCAAGAATTTTGGTAAGGAGGTTTTCTTAGGTTTTATATCAAATATACCTCTTTCAATTCTACCAATATCACTCACGCCATTAATTAAACGTTCAATCCTAGAAATATTTCTATTGACATGTTTAAAATGGTCTTCTATTTTTTCTTGGCTGAGATTGTTTAAATTTTTTTTCAGAAACGATTCGTACCCTTTAATTATAGTTAATGGAGTTCGAATCTCATGCGAGGTCATTGATATAAAATCTGCACGTCTCCTTTCGAGATCCTCTTTAGCTTTTTCAAGCTCTTTACGTTCGGTAATATCACGAACAATCCCCCTGAAACCAACAGGTTCACCTTCGGAATTAATAATTAAAGAAACAGAAGTCTCATGGTTCCCGCTAGTCTTATCTTTTCTTATGATTTCATAATCAACTATTTTTGCGGGGATTCCTGTTCTGTAAACCTTATTGAAGATTTTATACACTGCTTTAGCTGCGTGATCACTGGTGTATTGCCGGTAATTCATACCTATCATTTCATCTTTTGAATATCCAAGAATCTTACACATTGAATCATTGAAGAACGTGAAGTTCCCAGCCAGATCAACCTCGTAATACCCATCTTCAATGCTTTTTAGGATCGTTCGATATTTCTCTTCGCTTTCACGTAATTTTCTCTCAGTATCCTTACGTTCAGTGATATCACGTACAATCCCCCTGAAACCAATTGCTTCACCTTTGGATCCAATCATTAAAGAAATAGAAGTTTCATGGTCTCTGCTAGTCTTATCTTTTCTAGTAATTTTATAGTCAACTATTTTTGTGGGGATTCCTGTTCTGTAAACCTTATTGAAGATTTTATACACTGCTTTAGCTACTTGATCATTCATGTATTGTCGGTAATTCATACCTGTCATTTCATCTTTTGAGTATCCAAGAATCTTACACATCGAATCATTGAAAAACGTGAAATTACCAGCCAAATCAACCTCGTAATATCCCTCTTCTATGTTCTCTAGAATTGTCTGATATTTTTCTTCGCTATCTTGCAATGTATTATCACTCCGCTTTTCCTCAAAGACTATCATAATAGCAAATTTAGTTTTTAAACTCTATTTTGAAATCTATTGCCTAGTCTTTTTCAAACTCAATATAATGTTTATGTCTCTGTAGTTTCTTAAAAAATGTCGTTATTTTACAACATATCTTTCTTGAATCTAAAAAGAGGGAGACAAAATAGGAAACTTCATCAGCCTGATTAGGCTCTAAACTCCAACATGTGAGAAATCCAGCTCCTAGGATCATTTTTCAGCATCATGAGGAACTAGTTTGGTTTGAAATCATGTTTTCAATAGTTCCATCGATTCATGGACTAATTTTAAAAAAATCTCTTTAAGAACCTAATCTCCTTGTTATAATATCGAAAAAAGACTATTCGTCAAATGGCCCCAAAAAACAAAAGATTAACCATTTTTTAACGATTAATTATTCAGCTCAGTGGTTTCTGTGCCTCAAGAATTCCATTTAGGAATTGATTGTTCTGATACTTGAAATCACTATATATTGTCACTTTGATTTCTTCAAAACCAGCTTCATTAATTTTTTTAGTATATCCTTCCTCTGTTAAAGCTCCACCTAAACAAGCGCACCATGCTTCAGGATCTTCAGCAATTTCAGAAGATAATGGATCAGCAGCAATGATATCTGCGTCCACTAGTCGTCCACCAGGTTTGAGAATCCTGAACGCTTCCTTGAAAACAGCACCTTTATCCATCGTGAGATTAATAACACAATTACTGATAATTACATCAGCAAAATTGTCTGGAAGAATATCGATATGTTCAATGTCGGAAAGACGAAAATCAACATTAGAATAGCCCTTCTCCATAGCTGCTCTCATACCTGCAATGATCATATCAGGGGTAAAATCAATTCCGATTACTCTTCCATTTGGACCTACAAGATCTGCAGCTTGGAATAAGTCATGACCAGCACCGCTACCAAGATCAATAACAATATCCCCAGGTTGAATGTTGGCTTTCTCAGCGAGATTAATAACACATCCAAAACTTGGGATTGCAGATGTATTTTTCGTTTCTGTTGTAGGAGGACAACAATCACTTTGTGTTAAATTTTTGCTTTCTTCTGTTGTTGATGACGGAGAACAACAACTAGCTTGTTCATTGAATCGTGTTTGAAAATGTTTGTTTATTGCATTAGCATAACTCTTTTTTACTTCTTCCTTAAAAGGACTCATGGCATGAAACACCAGTTAATATTATTAAAAGTAAGATATTTAAAGTTCTCCTACCGAGGGTAAGTAGAAAAAAGGAAGAGGATAAGAATGACCCAACCCCTGAAAAAGGCAATTCTTGGAGTTGAACAACCAGAAAAACGATTAATTGATGATCTAATGGAAGTAAATTTAACCAAGAATGAAGCAAAAGCATATATTGCTTTATTACCATTAGAAACTGCAACTGCGAGTAAATTAGTTGAGAAAACGGGAATTCCTGATAGTAAAATATATCGGACAATGGATAATCTACAGAAAAAAGGATTAATCATCCTTCAAGAAGGGGTACCGAAGAAATTCATAGCTATTCAAGTAGTTGAAGCCATGGAAAATTTACGTACAATGTTCAAAACAGAATATAAGAAAAGGATGGCTTCAATAGACAAATTAATTGAATCATTAATACCCATTTATCAGGATCACGAAGAATCACCAAAAATCGCTTATATAATAAAAGGAAAATCCAATATCTTTAACCATGCAAGACGATTAATTGATGAGGCGACTTCAAGCGTAACATTAATGATACCAAACGAAGAAATGTTTGGTTCTCTTGAGAAATCTATCACACAAGCCCAGGAGAGGATTTCTGATTTATCACTTGGTTTCTATTACCAAAAGCTTCCAACACAGGAATTTCCATTTAATTTTCAGGCAATCAATTGTAATTGTTTTTTCCTCATGGTTGATCACAAAATTTTGTTGACGATCTCCAACTGGAATACGAACCATTGGCACGCAATTTGGACAACAGAAACATCATTATTGGAGGTCTCTCAAGGATATTTTTCTTCTCCTTCTTGTTGTGCTCTAAATGATAATAAACAATGAAAATAATTTACTACTGTTGTGATTACTTCTCTCACTAATCCTGTTTGAAACTCTCACAAAAAATTTGAACAATTCCCTTCAAAGGATCCTCTACCCAAAAGCCATTTTCAGAGGCTTTTTAATTCTCTAAATGGAATTTATGACATTTTTATAAAAGGAATGATTATTATGGTCACTACAGAAGACTTGAAAGGGCGAGATTTCCTCACAATGATTGATTTTACACGAGAAGAAATCGAGACCATGCTACTTGTAGGTATTGATTTAAAAAAGCGCTTTGTCGCTTATGAAGATCACCGACATATCCTCCCTGGTCGCACGTTATTTATGATATTTTATAATGATTCTCTACGAACCCGAAACTCATTTGAGGCGGGGATGACACAACTAGGTGGGCATGCACACTTCCTCCAACCTGGAGCAATCTATACTCCCGCGTTACCAGGTGATGAGATTGCATATGAAACGGAAAGGGTATCTGATGTCTCGAGAGTCCTATCCCGGATGGGTGATGCCATTGCTATTCGTATCTACGGTAGTAAATGTAACTGGATGTATGGGAAAGGGCATCAAATCCAAGAAAACTTTGCTTATTGGAGTAAAAAGCCAATCATCAATATGGAATCGGATGTGTATCACCCCTGCCAAGGAATGGCAGATATCATGACTATTTACGAGAAATGTAGTCATGATTTCAACAAATTGCAAGGAAAGAAGTTTGTAATGAGTTGGGCATACTCTGCTGGGCAAAAACCAATGGCTGTACCCCAAACAGGAGTTCTCGCTCCTTCAATGTTTGGGATGGATTTAACACTAGCTTGTCCCCCTGAATTCGATCTACACCCCGATATCATCAAAAAAGTAGAAGAACATTGCGATATCTATGGTGGAACTTTTCAAATTGAACGGGATATGAAAACTGCGTTTGAAGGAGCAGATTTTGTTTATCCTAAGAGCTGGGGTGTGTTAGACGCACATGGAATCGATGGAGTCCGACCCGCAAAACCAGAGACCATGCCCGAAATCATGAACAGATACACAGACTGGAAGACTACAACGGAATTAATGGATATCACCAACCAGGGACGGGGATACTATATGCATTGCCTCCCCCAAGATCGAGGAATGGAAGTTGATGATGAAGTCGCTGATGGTCCCCGTTCTATCATTTTTGATCAAGCAGAAAACCGATTGCATGCCCAAAAAGGAATTATGACTTGTATAATGCATTAATTTCGGGTTTTATTTGATTTAATTCGAGTTTGGTATTACAAACTTTTATATCTTTTTCACAAATAGGTATCATTTGTTCAAGTTGTGCAAATAGGAATGATGCTTCATGGCAAGTAACGCTATTGAGGATTCTGATGTCCTTATCGTTCAGAATTTAACTAAAATTTATGGAAGAGAACTTCAATTAGGTTCCCGAAGGTTTGGCCGTCAGATCATTGCAGTAGATGATGCGAGCTTCTCTGTTAAGAAGGGAGAAATCTTTGGATTTCTTGGGCCAAATGGCGCGGGGAAGACTACCACCATCCGTTCTATTCTTGGTTATTTAACCATCAAGTCGGGAACAATAAAGATAAATGGTTTAGATTATCGCAAAGATGGTATAAAAATTAAGAAAAGTATTGGTCATGTTCTTAGTGAAGTAGATCTTTATGGGAATTTCACAGGAAACGAGTTAATTAACTATTTTGGCAAGTTTCGCCCTGTTGATAAAGCATTCCTTAAAAAATTAAAAACTATATTCAAAGTAGACCTCTCTCAGAGATTCAGAAACTTATCTTCTGGTAACCGTCAACAAGTAGTGATCATTGTTGCTTTCTCTTCTAATCCTGACCTTCTCATCCTTGATGAACCATCTAGTGGTCTGGACCCCTTGATGGCTAGCAGGTTTCATGACTTACTCCGGGAGATGAGAGATAACGGCAAAACAATCTTTCTATCAAGTCACAATCTAACAGAGGTACAAGCTATCTGTAATCGTGTGGGTATTATAAGAAAAGGAAAGATTGTTGTTGTTGAAACTGTCAAACAGTTACGGAAAAAAGCTATGCAAACAATGAACGTTGAGTTTGCAGAAGGGGACATTCCAGAAATATCAGATTTCCAGACTATTCCAAATGTAACTAGTGTTGAGAAGAAGGATGGAAATTTTCTCATAAGGGTGAAAGAGGACGTGAACGATCTTCTTAAATTTGTTACTACACGGCGTGTTAAGAGGATGACTTTAGAAGATAGTAGTTTAGAAGAAATCTTCCTTACTTATTATAAAGATGA
>JBHLPQ010000285.1:0-3702 GCA_048939265.1 Promethearchaeota archaeon | reverse complement strand
TTTCCACAACTATTCCCCATGATAAAAAAAGAGAGGAGAAGATTAGATCAAGGATTTACGATCACTTGGTTGCCAAGCACCAAATTTGAAAACATCATATAAGGCAGAGATCCCTGAAATAATTCCTGATATTCCAATGATCAACCGAAGAAACAGATCAGATTTACTTACCACCAGTAGTAGATCCGGATCACCCATTACTTCTGGTATATTCTGAGCAAGAATAGCTAACTCAAGAGTGAAAGGATAATACCAGATTAATATTACTGCACAAACAAATCCAATAATATTTCTCGTAGCAGAAGCCAATCTTGTTGCTCGAATTCTACCAAATATTACCAGAAATACACAGTACGCCAAACCAGCTAGCAATGCACCATATGTAGCTAAAGCACCAATTGGATACCAATTTTCATTAAATAATGGCAAATTAAAAAATGGCATTTGTTCTAATAGAAAAATAAAAGCAATAACAAAGATTATGAAAACCCCACCAAGAAAACCCCCTAAATGCTCACCAAAGGCACTCCAAAACCCTACTTCTTTTACAGGCTTTTCCTGAACAAATGGTACTGAAGGGGTTTGCATTGGCTCCTGGGGAGAGTGTTCGGACTTCTGAAACAAGCCACGAAAACGGTCTAATTGGTCTTGGAATAATTTTTCATCACTAAGGTATAATCCAAAAGTGAACATGCCAATAGCTAACATTCCTATTATAACTGCTATAATGGACACTACTATATCATTAGAAATCATTTGTATAGCCAAAGCCATAATAATAACAGCTGCAAATCCAACAATTGCTAACACTAAGAATTGTTCATTTTGGACTTTTGTTTCAGGGACTTTTATAGGAGATTTCCAATCTGATGCAAAATCACTTGGTTCTTCTTCAAGAAATTTATCTGCTAAAGTTCTGGGGTCTTCCATCATAAGTAATGCTTCGTGAAAAGCAGCTTGAATAGTAATCCCCGGATTCTCCTCTGATAAACGATTGGCTTGATCCCATATATGAGCTCGTAGCTCCTTTATGATCTGATCTTTGTCAGACAAGGGTTCTAAATACACTCTTACTTGATCTAAATATTGGTCAATATTTTCAAATTGTTTATTCATTGTTTATTCATCCAAATTAGTTTCAATTAAACGTTGTAAAATCCCATAATAATGAATCCAGTTTTGCCAAAGAGCATTATACGCTCTCTCACCTTTAGGGGTTAAACGGTAATACTTTCTTGCAGGACCAGAAGGAGACATTTGAAGTTCAGATGTAACTAGTTGATCTTTCTCCAAGCGCCTAAGAATCGCATAAAATGTGGCTTTTGTTCCATCTAACTCCCCTTCAGTGAACGAAAAGAGCTCTTCGCCAATGGCATATCCATAAATTCCAGTAGATTGATGCCTCTTAATAATTGCAAGTAAAGCTAAGCGAAGAGTACTGCCTGAAAGTTGATTAATTTCTTTGGCAACCCAATTCGTTATATCATCAGTTTGGGACACGATTGTTCAACTTTTCCTAAATATCTTGATTCTGTATATTTATTACTGATAATATTACAAAGACAACCACATAAAATGAAGTGACAATTATTGGTAGTAGAGAGAAAGGTTGGATCCCTAGTATGAAAGAGACCACAATGCTTGGAGTACCATCGCTTAATGGGTTAGTAAGGCCCCATGGAACAATATTAATCAAGGAATTAGTAAAATTAAATATAATCTGCTGTATTACATAGAAAGCAATTGGTACACCGATAACAAGAGAGGAATTTCGTTGAAGAGATCCCATCATTAATGTGAATGTTAAGAAAAACAACATATTTAACAATAAAACCGCAATGACTGGGAGTAACATTACTAAACTCAGGAGTTCGCCTGTAAAGAGAAAATATAGGACGTAAAAGATGAGAGTAGGCGCAAGAATCATCGATATGGCGGCACCAATTGAATTTCCAATCCATTTGGCGAAAATATAGGATTTCCTCGTAATAGGTTTAGAAAGAATCCAAGAGGCGGCGCCAGATTTAATTTCTCCAACAATAGACTCTTGCATAATAATGGTTATCCCAATTGAGGAAGTTAAACCAGCGAAAATACCGAAAACAAAGATAGGTTCTGTTCCTGCTGTTGGTGCTTGTAACCAGATTAAAATAGCCATACCATTCGATAAGCCACACCAAAGGAGTAAACGAACAAGAAATACCTTTTTCTTAAACCACATTGAGAGCTCAGCACGAAATAGATTATTCAACCCCTGATTCCATTTAGGAAAAGACATTTGCTCTAAATTTTCGTTTTTAAACATTTTTTACACCTTAACAAGTTTCATGAAAACTTCTTCTAACTCATACTCTTGACGCTGAAACTCACATATTATTAGATCTAGATTCATCAATTTGCGAATGAGATTTTTCTGGGCATAATCATCATCAGAAACAGTTATTTCCAATTGATAATCATTATTATCACTTAATTGCGTGATATTCACATTAGAAATCCACTCTTGTAAGGTTAATTGTTTCATTACCTTTGAAACATTACCTTGAACTTTCACATTGAATATTGTTTCTTCTTCTTTGCCTTTAAGAATATCATTGATGGATCCTTGAGCAATGAGCTGTCCTTTGTTGAGAATAGCTACAGCATCACTTACTTTTTGCACATCATCCAGAATATGTGTAGAATAAAAGATTGTAGTATAATCACGGAGTTTGGACATAATATTCAAGACATCTTGACGACCGATGGGATCCAATGAAGCTGCTGGTTCGTCTAAAATTAATAAGTCAGGATAATTAATCGTAGCTTGTGCAATACCTAATCGACGTTTCTCACCAGTAGAGAAACCTTTAATAGGCCTATCTGATTTATCTAAAAGAGAAACTAATTCCAGTATTTCAGACACACGTTTATTTAGCTCTTTTTTAGGGCCAGGAAAAAAGAATCTAGCAGTGAATTCTAAGACTTCTCGTGCAGATAGATGGTCATAGAAAGAAGGTTCTTGTGGTAAGTAACCAATCCGACCACGAATTTTCATACTTTCATCTTTGATATCATATCCGAAGATTTTACCACTACCAGCAGTGGGTTGAATCAAACCTATTAGTAATTTGATGGTAGTTGACTTTCCAGCTCCATTTGGGCCAAGAAACCCAAAAATAGAGTTCTTTTTGACTGTCAAATTCAAATTATTCAGGGCCATGACCCCGTTATACGATTTTGTCAGATTATAAGTCTTGATAATCTCAATTTGATCCATTTTTCATCACTCAACTATCCAGTTGTAGATTGATAGTATTATCATGAGTATTATCTCAACTAATATGAGGATGCCAATAGCTTAAAAAGTTTTCAATGAAGGCATTGAGGAAGAAAGTTGCTCCTAGCGTTATGTTTAGTAATTAAATTTAAACAAATTTTCGTAGTAATTCAAGGATAAAGGTGAGGCCTCTTCCTCTCCCTTCACTTTGAGCTGTAATACTTCCTCCAATCAGTCTAATTTTCTAGGTAGTTCAATAGTAAAAGTTGATCCTTTCCCCTTCCCTTTGCTCTGAGCTGTGATTGTGCCATCATGAGCTTTTATGATCTCTCGAGAAAGATATAACCCAATTCCCGTTCCTGTTGCGGTATAATCTGTTGGAATAGTGATAAATTGTTCAAAAATTGTCTCAAGATGTTCTGATGCTATCCCTGCACCATTAT
>JBHLPQ010000284.1:0-3708 GCA_048939265.1 Promethearchaeota archaeon | reverse complement strand
GTAGAGCTGAAAACAAGATGGGGGAACAAATTGCAACGGTTATTGTTTTATTAGATTCAGATAAGCGGCCGGTAGTAAATAATCTCAAAATAGATGATGGCAATTATCTATCCCAAGAAGACCCAAATGGTGTACTGGTGGAGAATTGCTTTGCAAAAGCATATGGATTTAACGTTGGAGATAAGATCAAAATATACAAAAGGGATAAGTCTATTGAGTTCCATATAGTAGGAATAGTTACATCAACAGAATATATGATGGCAACATCCAACCCAAACTTTTATATGCCAGTAAAAGGATCATTAGGTATAGTATATTTGCCTTTACAGGTATTAAATAATATTGAAGAAATTGGCAAAATCATAATTAACAATATTGCCATAACTTTTGAAAAAGATGATTTCGCTCAAAATGCCAAAGCATTACATCTGCTTGAAACAAAACTTATGCAACTGAAAGATGTGGAGATAGTAGCACTAACGCCAAAAACTGAACAGTATAGCTATAAGGCAATAGAAAGAAGACTGACGACATTAAAAGTCTTTTTACCTGTTTTAATTATCATATTTAATTCGATAACAGTATTTGTGACATTTATAATTATTAATAAAATGGTACATGATCAACGAGTAGAAATTGGTGTTCTTTGTGCCTTAGGTTGTTCATTTATGGAAGTGCTCAAGTCATATCTTATCATAGTTTTAATACTATGGGTGATTGGTAGTGCGATTGGAATCTTGGGTTCTTTTGGTGTTGCTTATATAATTACGGAAGCTTTTGAGAATGGCGCAAATTTTCCTAAAATTCACTATTTTTTCTTGCCATATACATTGATTAAAGGAGTGTTATTAGGACTGTTCTCTGTATTGGCATCTTGTATTATACCGATTCTCAATCTCGTTAAGATCGGTCCTCAGGGATTAATAAGAGGTGATCAGATTAAGCCTATCAAACTCGATAAGCTTAAGCTTGGTAGGATTGAAAGAGCAATATACGATAATGTTTCGAATAACCTGTCATTGAAAATGGTGGTACGAAGTATATTTAGAAACAAGCGCCTATTCATTTTTACAATAACATGTGTAATGTTTTCGTTAGCAATGGCCTGCTCCTTTATAATAACTAATACATCATTCACTTCGACAATTAAAACGTACTTTAATAGACAGAAATGGGATGCATTTGTGGAGTTTAATGAATCAATAACAACCCAAGAATATATGAAATTCGCACAAAAAAAGGGGGCGAGATATATAGAACCCTACGTAAAAGGATTTGCAAGGATAAAGAAGGGTGAAGTTGACATTCCATATCAACTCTTGGGTGTGCAATTGAAAAGTATGCTACGGCCATTATTACTACAAGAAGGGCATTCCTTTACTAGTTATAAGAGTAACGAGATTATCTTGAATAGAGAAACAGTCAAAAAACTAAGAGCAAAAATGGGGGATGTAATAGAGGTAAAACACAATAACAAAGTTCATCGTATGAAACTCATTGGACAAATAAGCAATTTGACTCTTGGGTTGGCAATGGTACCGATGGGTGCCGCCCAAGAAATATTAGACCAACGGAGCAAGATATCTGGCGCGGTAGTAGCAACCTCGAGCGGGATAGAAACTGACATCGATAAAACCATGTATACAGAAGGAGTTGTGAGCTATTGGGTTCCTAAAAAATATGCTGAGGATACAATTATTGATGGGATGCATGAGATAACGAAGGTATTGTGTGTGTATTCAATATTAAGTTTGGTGGTAACCTCAATACTAATAGTGGTTATGACAAAGATAAATATAATGGATAGGGAAAATGAGTATGCAGTGCTATTGGCTATGGGGTGCGATACAACACTTATTTATAAGAATATACTTCTGGAAATACTGTTTGTTGCTCTAGTAGCAATCAGCTTAAGTGTGCCTTTCTCAATGTTTTTTTTATATCTAATCAGGCTTCAATTTGCTAAAGCAGCGTTTCTGGTAGATAAACATCTATACCTAAAAGACTATGTAATTACTTTGGTACCAGCCTTATGCCTTATGTTTCTGGCGGTAATACCTGGCTTTAGATTTATTAGAAATATCAATATATCTAAAACTATAAAAAATAGAATAATGGGTTAATATTAAAGTGCATGAAACCCAAAGAGATTAGCATATCTAATGGCACGAAATGAATAGTGAAACAAGGTACGGGATTTTATTTTTCATTAGCTCTCTATATGGAAGCTTTTTAAATAGGATAATCAATTTTTTGTGAAAAGTTTCTGCTGATTTGAGGCGGTGATAAGCCGATGCCATCCCTTAGACCTTAGCGCTCTTTTTGCGGGCTAGAATTTTGATAGGCCCACAACCCAAAACCAATAACATCTATTGTAGCAGCTTGATAGTAAGTTGGAACCAAATTAACAAAACTAACTATCTCTTTAAAAATTATTCAATTATTAATATACATACTTTTGGTGTAACAAATAGCAAGCTATGTGAAGGAATATAGAGATGAAGTTTAGTGATAAAAATTTAGGTATTCTTGATAAGTATAAGACAGTAGTAAGCTTGGTGTTGATTCTGCTGGTAATCCTTGTGCTGTCTTTTAAAATTTTGCAGAATATACCTAAGGCTAGGGTAATACATGAATATGCCAAAGACCCAGATTATTATTCATTCACACCCTTAGCAGATGCCCCACTACATTTACTTTGGGATCTAATTCCTATTATTAAGCCCAATGAAACTACTCTGGATCCTGAGGTATTACAGTTTATCAATAATCATAATGTAATGAGAAATAAACTCTCTAAAGTTACGATTAATGCCGAATCATTATGGCCGGGATTCAGTGATGACAAAATATGGCCTTTGCATTACGAATGGGATCGTAAAGCTAGGACAGCGTCTGTTGAGGCCCCGCACGAGAAAGTCACTTTAAATGATATAGGGATGTTTTTTTTTCAGGACGATTACCATGGATCTATGCATACTAACCTACTGCATTTTGTGATTTTACTGACCTGGTCCCCCAAGCTATTTGAATCTGCATCTATAGAGGATAATATTCTGGTTAGACAGGCTACGGATGCAAATGAAGGAACAAATTCTATAGAGGTAAAAGTGTTGTCATTGAATGACAAAAATATATCTTTTTGTTTTGACAAATATAATGGCAGGCTTGTTCGTATTAAGGGGCCTTTATTAGATTATGGTGCAATTCAAGTAGATATGGATAATTTTGTTATGATCGATGAATCTAACGATATTGTATTTCCTACTCTTATTAAAATTAGAGTTCCTGATGCCCTTTTTAATGCTGGTCTGCCATTCCAATTCGAGCGCGTTATTCAGTTACAGTTTGATTCTAATGATGTACAGCTTGAGTATTTATGAGTTTGGGATGCTTCATGAGTTATAATACCATCACTGAAATTGACAAAGAAAAGACAAATATTACAGAAAAAAATGAAAATAATGGGACAACGACTGCTCAAGTGAAGCCAATTAATGTGAATAAGCAAAGGGAAGATGATACGATCTATAAGATGGTAGTAAATTATGAGGAACAATACTCTATTTTGCCGGCTTATCTGGAATGTCCTAAAGGATGGGAAAATGTAGGTAAAAGTGGCACCAAAAACAAGTGTTTGGAGTACATAAAAGAACTCTGGACCGACATGCGCCCTTTGAGTCTTCGCAGAAAAATGGAAAAGATAGA
>JBHLPQ010000123.1:0-10992 GCA_048939265.1 Promethearchaeota archaeon | reverse complement strand
TGCCGAGACTTTCTGGACATGGATTTAAGGGTAGAATTGAAGAATTTTGAACCACCAGTAGACTTGATTTTTAATCCTGCTTTCACCCCAGTCACAGCAGATTTCAAAGCAGCTCACTTTGATGCCCGAAGATCTATTTATGCTTACTGTTTTTTTGCCAACATTGCAGAATTCGGTGATTCATTTATCTATACTCCTGAAAGGGAACGTGTTGAGATAACCATACCCGCGAAAAAAGAGAGTATCATCTATAAAGATGTAAATCTCTTTAAATTGCGTTCAGAACGAAAACGATGGGAAATAGAACAAAGAAAATCCAAACCATTCATCCAGAGTACACGTTCATAATTAAATAGAATTAACTTTCAATCTAGAAAATTAACGGAAAAAACTTCCGTTAACGATGGATGTATGCACCGATAATTAATTATAATGTTCGAAGGTTTTATACCGAAAGTATAGCCTGCTTCAGGATGTCTCCCATCTGGAATAACTGAAATTCCTACATAATAAACTAAAAATAATGTAAAATTTGTTATTAATAATATATCAAAACTCCAGGTTCGCGTGATGGCGGTACTATCCGTATTAATCCTTAAGGAAAATCTAAAGCATTTATGTATTTTTATATAGGATCTCGTCATCAGATTCATTTGGATAATGATAAGGATAGGATTGGAGATGGATAGAGAATCTGAAAATGTTTCGCTTTTTAGAACACCTGTCCTAATCAGTAGTATCTTAAGAAATAAGTGATTTGACCGTTTGAAGTCTTTCGATTGATAATTCAAGGTATCTTGTGGAGAAAACTGGATTGATTTTAAAAAGTATATTCTTAATCATTCTTTCTTTCTTTACTCTTATCATTGGACCGCTGATAGTATTTTTCATATTCCGTCCACCAATAGGAGTTAATTTTGGTGAGATCGGTACTGATGTTTCTCTTCACATTGGAGAATCAGTAATTATTAAAAATCATGGGATTAAACTGAAATTTGTAGATGTCCTAGAAGATTCCAGATGTCCTAGTGATGTAGAATGTGTATGGGAAGGAACGGTATCACTAATGATTAATATACGCTATAGTCAGCAGGATCTAGGAGATTTCATATTAAATTCAAGTAATTTACATAAAGCTTCCTTTAACGGATATTATGTCAAGTTTAAGGCGTTAGAACCATATCCTATCTCAACCGAGATTATTCCAAAAACTTCATATGTTGCCACTTTTAGAGTTGGTGAATATGGACCAGATTAGGTTAGAAACGTCTCCTTAAACACATTCGAGGCACATTGGCACAATGGTGATTGCTGCTCTCAACCTCCTCAACTTTCCCTTTGGCGCGATTTTTGCTATTGCCCCCCTCTATGTCTTGTCTCAACCTGAAGTCGAACAGCTCTATACCCGATAGAGGTCTGTTCGTGTGAGGAGGAAGTTGTGTCACCTTTTCTCTCTTTTTATGAATTTCTGATATCCAATGTCGTTTAACGTTGGAATGACAGAATTTTCAGTTTCTTGTGTTTGAGATTGTCTCTAAAGTTTTATATACTTGAATGTGCTCTATAATGTAGCAATACTTCAGATTATTTAGAGGAAAAGCATTTAATGAGTGAGGAAAGGTGTTAAGGAACAGAAATAGTTTTTCTAAAACACATTTGTTCTCAGCCGTGTTTTTGTTTTATCTGAGTATCCATTTCTCTCCCGTCCCAATTCGTTTCTCAGCCTCGTTAGTTTCAGCCAACAGATCAAGTTTCCAGAGTTACAAAGTGCATGACGCCATTACTATTACCAACGATGGTGAACTAGCTGCTGTGGCGAATAGTGGGACGGGAACGGCTAATGATCCATATATTATTGCTGGTTGGAATATTACAGACGCCACAACAGGCGGTATAGTTATTAAGGGGATCACCAGATATTTTATGGTAAAAAATTGTTGGATCTGTAAGTCTCAAGTTGGTATAAGTATAAGTAATGTTTCTCTAGGAACAGCTACTATCACTTACAACACCTGCAACAGTAATTATTGGGGTATCAGCCTTGGGAATGCTAATTCTTCGACTGTAGCCAGTAACACCTGCAACAACAATAATGGGGATGGCATCTGCCTTGGGGATTCTGATTTATCAACTGTAGCCAATAACACCTGCAATAATAACTATAATGGAAGTGGCATCTGCCTTGGGGATTCGGGTTCTTCGATTGTAACCAACAACACCTGCAACAACAATGGTGAGGAGGGCATCTGCCTTAGGGATTCAGGTTTTTCGACTGTAGCCAATAACACCTGCAATAATAACTATAATGGAAGTGGCATCTGCCTTGGGGATTCGGGTTCTTCGATTGTAACCAACAACACCTGCAACAACAATGCTGAGGATGGCATCTCCCTTGAGGATTCAGGTTTTTCGACTGTAACCAACAACTCTTGTAATAATAACAATGATGGAAATGGTATCCGTCTTGGGAATTCTGGTTCTTCGACTATAGCCAACAACACCTGTAACGATAATGACGAGATTGATTTCGTCCTTGGGAGTACTGGTTGTGGTATCATTCTTCAGGGTTCTGGTTCTTCAACTGTAGCCAACAACACCTGCAACAGCAATCTTAATCATGGTATCCACCTTTGGGGTTCTGATTTTTCGACTGTGACCAGTAATACTTGCAATGGAAGAAATACTTGGAGTGGCATCTACCTTAGGGATTCGGGTTTTTCGACTGTAGTCAACAACACCTGCAATAACAATGGTGAGGAGGGCATCTGCCTTAGGGATTCGGGTTTTTCGACTGTAGTCAACAACACCTGCAATAACAATGAAGGATTTGGTATCTCTCTTTTTGGTTTGGGTTCGTTTGTACTTAACAACACCTGCAACAGCAATGGTGAGGCTGGTATCAGCTTTTGGTCTTCTGGTTCTTCGGCTGTACTCAACAACACTTGCAATGATAATGGTAGGATTGGTATCTTCCTTAGTTCCTCTGATAATAACTCTATTGTTTGGAATACTTTGGTTGGGAATGGAGCCTATGGGATCGAACTATCCGACGATTCAGCTAATAATGTCATTCACCACAATGATTTTATCGCGAATGGGCAGAATACGGCGCAAGCGTGTGATAATGGCATGAACAATCAATGGTATGATGAAACGGTATTGAAAGGGAATTATTGGTCGGATTACACAGGAAAAGGGATTTATTCAATCGCAGGGTCAGCTGGAGCAATTGATCCTTCTCCCTCCCTTTCTCCCTATAGATATACTGGTGAGATAGATACAAGTAGTTCTTCTTCCCCAGTATTTCCACAAGATGTCTTGATTAGAATTGGATTATTCTTAGTCGTCAGTGGATTATTAGTGGTAGCGTTATTCCTTAATAGGCGTAAGATTTCCTCTTAGTTGTTTGTAGGTGGAGAGACTCTGTCTCCTTTTCCTTTTTTGATGAAGATAGAAACGTAACAATCTTCTGAACTTCTTTTCTCTCCCTTCGAAAAAGATAGGAGAAGCGCTTGGACTCAAAAAGAACCAAAAAATAAAGTATTCGGTAGTTCTATAGATACGTTTGAAAGAAAGAATTTCTTAGGAATTTTCCCATTCCCTCTCTCTATTCGTTGGAATGAATGATTTTTCATATGTGAAAAATTTTTTAATCTCTGGAATGTTCTCCCGAGATATCTATGACATCCAGATCGAAGGTTAAACGGAGTTTAGACTTAATCTCATTAACATTTGATGTTATTATAAACTCTCGGAGATTAATCTTACCCTCAATTTTCGGGCTTATTTTGGCTTTAGCGGTAATTGCAGAAGCTCAATTGCTGGTAGAGTCCTCTCGAGAAGATTTTTTTGAGATGATAGTATTTCAGGCCTCTTCTGAGAATGATAAATCTGCTGACATCAATATCGAATTGAATGGATTTTATCCTGAGGTGCATGGAGCAAAAAGATATGCTGATTTTTCCCACTATGAGGAAATGGTGAATCATGGAATTGGTTCAGAATTTGAGAAATATGTCTCTGAATATTTTTGGTTTACTAATTTAGGTATCTCCCTCATGAAAAACTCCTCTGCATTAGATCTGATTGATTTTGTTGTGACTACCTCTTCATCGACTATTTTCTTTGATAAGCTAAATCAAAGCGCTGGGCTCCTCTATGAAGGGAGATTTCCTCAAAATGGAGATGAAGTTCTCCTCATTAGACCAGATGTGGCCCGTGATTCCGTATTTTACAACACTGATCTACATGATATTAAGATTAACTCGACTATTGGTTTAACAATTCCAAACTACAATTATTATCTTGACCCCGAGCATGATCCGAGGTTTACAGATCCGAACAATAGGCCGAACAAATCAGTGAACGTTGTAGGAATTATTGAAGCTTCGAGCGGCCATCTTCAATTTACACCCCAGGAACCCATGACTCAACTCCTATCCAGGTACCTAAACTATTCGTGGAGTTATCCACATGCATACGCGATTGTTTCACCCCCTTTGTACATTGAAGGGATTTTGAACGCTACTTACTCTGAATATGTGATAAATCAACTTGAATTTTACAGTGCTCGGTATATGTCCAAGTTCATGTGGGGGAAGATGTTTCTCGAAAGAGATGCGTTTAATGTATTTGATCCTGATTCAGAGATTCAGAATTTTCTAAGGTTACTCTATTATTTAGGGGACTCTATTGACTCCTTTGGATACAATTCACTCATTACTAGTTCAGTCCTTGATGGACTACAATCATTTAGGCAAAGGAACTCTGATTTAATTATAGGACTTTTACTATTGGGAGCACCACTCTTGGGAATTTCACTTTACTTGATGGTATACTCGTTTGGATTGATTAGACGGCAAAAACAGGACCAACTTGCAATATTAAAGACACGTGGTGGAAGCCAACGACAAATCCTTGGGATTTTACTAGGGGAGATGTTGGTCTCAACAATAGTGGCGATAACTTTAGGTTTTGCACTAAGTATTCTTCTAACTTCTGTTGTCTTACGATCCACTGCATTCTTGGAGTTCCTCGGTCAACCTAAAGAAGTTCGAGCTTCAATTGGAATGTTTCAAAATTTAATCATCGTGGGTATTTTGCTTGCTTTTATTGTAAACATCTTCCGAATTATAAGAATGAGTCGTCAAGACATTGAAGAAACAGCGGTACCAATTGATATTCAGCCCCCATTCTGGAAAAGATATTATTTAGATATCTTTATTTTCATAGGTGGGGTTGTAATATGGATTGGAGCAATTTCTTTTGTCAGAGGAATTTCAAGCGCTGAACTAACGCCTTCAGTTATGAATCTAATTCAGATATTTTTGATAATTGCTCCTTTCCTCATTTTTATAGGTTTTATAACAATTACAGCTAGACTCTTTTATTATTCACTTAAAAGACTAGTGAAAATTGCTTGGCGGTTCGAAAGGGATCTCTGGTTTTATGCTCTGAACAATGTTAGACGGTATAAACATCGTGCTAGTCGGGCTGCACTTGTACTAACTCTAGCAATAGCTTTCTCGATTGTCTCTTCTACGTTGATTGTTAGCTTAGATCGGTCTGAAAACTTACGTATATATTTCTCATCTGGAGCGGATATTTCCTTTCCGTTGGATAGCTCATCAGATCCATTTTTGATAGATAAACTCACAAATACATCTCACATATCCCAAGCAACTGTAGAATACACTGCTAGATGTGAATCTCGACGTGCGTTCGGAGCACAGAGGGGTGTAACCCTCCATTTTCTGTTCGTTGATCCAATACCTTACGCTGAGACAATAAAAACCTTCCCTGAATTTGAATTAAGCAGTTCGTTAGAAAACGCTTTTAATACTTTGGAAGAAAACGCTACTTCTGTCTTGATCCTCGACAAGAATCTAGATGAACTTAATTTAAAGATTTCGTGGCTATTTTCGCAAGAAATATTTTCATCGTATTACCAGTACAATGTTTTGCGAGCTTTTCGAATTGCAGGGACGTTCAAATATTGGCCATCCATTAATCCTGAGACCACAACTGATTTTAAAACAAATATATATATGATCAGTTCACTACCAATGTTTTCACGTCTGCTTTCACGTGGTTATATTATTCCAGATTCAATTGGGGCAAGGTGTCTAATAAAAGTTGATTCAAAAAAGAACATTGGAACAGTAACAGAATCAGTTAAGAATCTAACAGCCACTCCATTAAATGTTCCATGGTTAAACTATAATGACTATCTAGAATCTTTTGATCATCGATTTAATCTTTCTGTTCTTAATTCTGCTCTTATTATCTGTGTAACCATTTCAATCGCTAGTATGGTCATGTTCGCATTCTTTATTTATATTGAACGTGGGAGAGAGATGGCTGTTGAGAGAGCTTTAGGGCTCACTCGGGTTCAATCGGCGCAGATACTTCTGTTCGAGGCATCTACAATTCTTCTGTTTGGAATTTGTTTTGGTCTTGTGTCTGGGATTTTCTTTGCTTCAATCTTCTTCCAAGTCATGCAAATTCAATCATTAACGACCCCCTTTGTTATCGCTTTCCCCACACAAATTATTCCAATTATTTTCGGTGTTTTTTTAGTTTCAGGCGGCTGTAGTCTTGTTCCAATCATTATTGTTTCCCAAAAGGATATTAGTCGGTTATTAAAGGTGGAATGATGGCTTTTATTGAATGTAAAGACGTGATCAAACTCTACGAGGGGTTGTCCAGTGAAGTTCAAGTAGCTGCTTTACGTGGCATCGAACTCTTAGCTAATGAAGGCGAACTTCTGGCAATAATTGGGTCAAGTGGATCGGGAAAATCAACATTAATTAAAGTACTTGGTGGGCTTGAACAACCTTCCTCGGGGGAGATTATTGTTGGTGAGGACGATATTACAAACATGACAAAAAAACAGTTGACACGTTATCGCCGAGAGAGGGTTGGATTCCTGTATCAGTTTCCGAGGCAAAATCTCATGTGGAACCTTTCCATCCTAAAAAATGTCTTAATTCCTATGAAATTAGCTGGAAACTTGAGTAATGGTGAAAAAAAGAAACGAGCAAAACTACTCCTTGAAGAGGTAGGTCTCACGAAACGGATGAAACACCGACCTTCCCAGCTCTCTGGTGGTGAAGCTCAGAGAGCAGGGATTGCAATTTCTCTAGCCAATGATCCAGATATTATTTTAGCCGATGAACCCACAGGTGAGCTGGATAGCGTCACAACATTCAAAATCATGGATTATTTTAAGCAACTGAATCACACGTTTGGAAAAACTTTTATTGTTGTTACACACGATCATCGTTTTACTAATATGACCGATAAAGCTTTAAGGATTAGGGATGGGAGAATCATCGGAGTTCAAAGATCATTAGACCCAGAAACTTCCACTGGTGAGCGAGAGGAACTTATATTTGTCGATGACCATGGAAATATCAGGATTCCCGATGAAATAAGACAGGTAACTGGTATAGGGAAATATGTGAGGATTGAGGCTCGAGATGGATGCGCATGTTTGATTCCGGTTAGTCCGAGGAAAAACGGAAATAAGCTGAAATAAGATGTGGTAACTTCAATTAACTTTTCACATTTGTGTCAAAAATTTTTTTCAAATATGAAAAATGGCTGTAAGTCATAAATGAAGAAGATATTGTGGATCGTGTTGTGGAGAATCGTTTTTCTAAGATCTATAGTGAATTCACAAAAAAGATTAGTTCATAATTCTATCTTACTACTCATCCATGCTTCTTGAATTTTTTTTGCTTCGGAAATATACTCATTTACACGTGCGCGTTCCATCCGTTCATGAATAGAAGCATTTCTCTGGAATAATCTCTCCCATTTATTTAATTCATTATATATACTCTGTTGTTCATTTTTAACTTGAGTGAGTAAATTAGAATAACTTTTCTCTTCCGCAATATTATATGCTTTTCCTAGCAGTACATTAGCTTCCTTTACATTTCCTTTCACCAAAGTTAATTTTGCTTGAAGAATTAGAGCCATCACTAAAAGTAATGATGAGCTTTGGTTTTGAGCACGGTGAAATAATTTATTTGAAAGGTGGGCAACTTCTTGAAATATCTTCTCTTCCTCATCCGACAGTTTTAATTCCAGAATTATCAGTTCAAAGAGGTTCAACATAGCTAGGGTAGTGATATTGCTATCAATAGCATCTTCATTGACAATGGCTTGAAAGATTTGTTGAGCTTGAAATTTATCGATACCTCGTTTACTCATTTTTTTTACAATAGCTTCAGAAAATCGATATCGAAGTTTAACACGTTTTAATTTACTTTGATTTGCCACTTCCTTCATTTGATTGAGGTACTCTATTGCTTTTTCATGTGCTCCCGACTCTTCAGCTATCAATATTAAGTGAAGTAGGCTTAAGGATTCCGAATCAAAAAGAAAAAGGTTATGGCCAAGAAGATTTTTGCATAAATCCATTCCTTCATTCAAATATTCTTCAGCCAGATTGAATTTTCCAAGAGTTTTGTGAATAATTCCTTTAAAAATAAGACCTCTTCCCAGACGAATATCATCCTCTACCTTAGTCACAATACTCAAACTAACCTCAAGAGTATCCAAAGCTAAATCTGTCTCCCCCTGGAGAGTATATATCCTGGAAAGCCACATATTGTTATCAACAATTAATTCTTGGCTTACGCCCTTTTTACCCAACTTTAGACTCTTCTTTAGATATTTAAGAGCCAGGACTAATTCCCCCTTCTCAATATATATTCTGCCAATATGATGTAACTTTTCAGCTACTCCTAACTCTCGCCGTTGTTCTTCTTGGATCTTAAGAGATTTTTTTTGATAATCTAATGCACGATCTATCTCCCCTTTTTCAATATGAATCCAACATAGCATGTTATAACAAGAAGCAATACCGTCCTGATTTTTTAATTTCTCATTCAATGCTAACGCTTGTTGGATGTAACTATATCCGAGGTCTATTTCTTCATTCCAATAATTAGCGAGACCTAGATTATGCCACAGCCTAGCAATTTCGGGTTCATTTTCTATTTCTTGATAGAGGGCAAGGCTCCTCTCCATATAATGGATAGCGCGAGTATTGTTTCCCTTAAAAGAATAATAATTCGCAAGTCTATGGAGAGAAAACGCAATATCCGATTTATTCCCCAGCTCTTCATTTAGGGCTAAGCTTTGTTGTATGTACTTTAGTGCAAGAACGAGGTCTTTCGTTTGATCAAGATGTATCCAACTAATTGCAATAGCCGTCTCTGCTATTTGTTGAGAATTCCCCAGCTCTTCTCTAATGGTTAAGCTCTTCTTAAATGAGTTTAATGCTTCAGGGACATTACCGATAAAATGGTATAGATGACCTTGTAAATATTCTATAGAACCATGATACTCATTTAAATCTGGATGAGGTGTCTCTTCTAGAGTAGAAAGTAATTGTTCTCCTTTCTTAACTACTTCTTCCACTCCTTTGACATTCCTAAACGTCACGTGACTGTAACCAAGGTTTATTAATGCATTCATTTCTTGAAGCTTAGTTCCACGGGCTTTACATTCGTTTATTGCTTGTTTTGCCAGAGTTTGTGCTTCGTTGATTTTTCCCATTCGTTCTAGGATCCGAACCTTGAGAATTTTTCCATCCAATTCCTCCTCGGCCCCTAACTCATCAATCATTTTGAGTGAACGATGATAATCTCCCTTCTGCATTAATTCTTTGATCTCTGTTATCGTCATAAGGTAATCTTCTCTCAGAGTAAAATCTGGTATTAGTAATGATAAATTAACTCACTACTGGTCTAATTTTTATTTAAAGATTTTGTCATAGATTCACTCTAAATATGTTTGAAACAAGTAATTTTCATTCTATTGGTAGTAACAATTTCAATTTCGCTTTTTCTTTCTCTTTTTTCCTTAAAAAAAGTGATTTCACAATCCAACGTGTAATGGACAAAAAAAAGACGACTATTGAATTCATGGATTTAATTGTAAATGTCTTTTCTCGTTAGATAGGTGAATGAAGTTCTATATGTTCCTTTTTGTGATTTGTACTCTCCTCTTTGGAGATGAATTTATTACCCAATTAGATAGGATATTTTTCTTAATTCTATTAATTAGTGGCTCTCTAGCTTTTAGTTATGAGTCAACACAAATCTGGAAATTAAAACCTAGTTATAAGATTAAAGTTAATGAGACGGATTTTAAAAAGGATGGAGATTAATTCGATTGATAAAATGAATTGATATTCCCCTATACTCGGAATTGAAGATCTCAACCTCCTCAACTTTCCCTTCAGCACTATTTTTATTGTTGCCCTCTCTATCTTATCTCAACCCAAAGTCGAACAGCTCTATACCAGGGCAGTTTCATTTGATGTGAGGTTGAGATTTTGCATAAATTGTTATTGAATTCACACCAAAGACTATTAGAAGTGATATTGGAACGAGGAAGAATTTAGTTGAGAAATAAACAAGAAACCGAGTTGGATATGTTTCTAGTATGTATATAGGTATGAGTATTCCAAATACAAGAATAATCATGGATAAATACAAAGGCCAAATTAGAAATATTAATATTCCGTTCATTATAATATCGAGAGGAGAAACTCCAAGCTGAAAAGAAACTCCAACCTCAATAAAGAACAAATGAATGATCATTACAGATATTCCCATTAAATAATACCACAAATTAAGATATCCTAGTGTTCTCTTTGAAATTTTCATCAATAATCAAATTTATGATACTCTTCTTGGACTTAAAAAGCTTTAGCATACCAGAATTCTTAGTAATATTTTCGTTGGATATACCAGAACTGTTTTCACGAATTCCAAAGTTAGTAATCGTTAATCCTGATGAACAGATTTTCCAAAAACGTACCAATTAAGGCCTTCATAGAAAGCTTCTTGATATCCTCTATTTCTACAAATAGCTAAAGCTGCAGGATGATCTGCATAATAAACGATGCTTTTAAACCCTTTTTCCCCAATAAACTCCTCGAAATATTCAAAGAATTCCTCACCATATCCT
>JBHLPQ010000283.1:0-3723 GCA_048939265.1 Promethearchaeota archaeon | reverse complement strand
CGCATGGGACAAACAGTTTCACATGGTGCGGTGTCACATTGTTGACAAATCATGGGGATGTATATACCAGCATTATCCCATTTAATTATTTGAATTCTCGATCGTGCTGGATTTACAACTTTCTCTTGATGGAGAGAACATACTGTTTCACATATCCTGCAGCCTGTACATTTTTCAGGATCAACAAATAGAATTTTTTGCATAGCTTATTTCTCCATTTCAAGTTGTTTGAGATTGTTCTAGGTCTAACCCGAGACTTTGAAGGGTTTCAGGGGTGGGAACTCCAGCGTTATCCCATTTATGAAGAGAATAATACTTGTCTATCATCACTTTGAATTTATCTCTATCAATTTTCTTACCTTTTGCTATTGGAAATCCAAGGGGAGTCGGTTCTTTGAAAAAACGTTCAGGTAAAATATCATCTTTTCTCGAAAAACCCTCTCTAATATTGAAAAGCCGTTCAATAGCTGTAATTCTTTCTCCAATCTCCATTAGTTGGGGCTTTTTCAAATCCATTCCTGTAGTTAGATAAATAAGCTTCGAGAATTCGTCCCATTTTGGGGCATTCACAGCACAAAATACAGTCTGAAATTTACATACCCCAATTGAGTCTGTGACTGCATAAAGAAGTTCTTGCCACCAAACTTCACGACTTTTTCCCTCATAAGAAGTATAGTCTGAGGAAACGGGGCCACCATATATCTCCTCTAGGAGTTTTTCAGGCAGTCCATAAAGGTCTATAGCGGGACGACTTCTTAGATGATCAGCTCCTCTTGTCGCAGTTGCTATTCCTAAGGCAAGGCTTGGAGTCGGCCGTTCGTCTGAATGTAAGTTACTCATCCCTTTAATCTGCATCGCATAATATTCTGATCCTTTACCAATTTTCGCTATTGCAGGCTTGAAACCATCAGCGAGTAGGTCCCCAAAACCTTCTCTATAGGATATTTTGCGGATGAGTTCGAAAAGAACTTCCTCATCCCCCCATTCGAGTTCTAATCCATCGGTCATCTTTTTTGTGAGGATTCCGTTTTCCCAAAGTTCCATCGCCCACGCGCATAGTCCTCCAACCTCTAGTGTGTCTATACCATACTTATTTACCAAGTGATTAGCAACTAATACTGTTTCCATTTTTTTACAGTCGATCATTGTTCCAAAAGCCCCAAGGGAGGTATATTCAGGTCCTTCTGCAAAAATAGGGGCATAAGGCCCTTCCTCCAATACATACCGATGACGACAGTGTACACTACAACCATAACAACTGGACATACCTATTGTATACTTGTCCATAGTTTCAGGCTCCAGGTCTTCTCCTTCTTCTAACAGATTTTTCTGGAAGTTTCGAGTTCGGATTAGTCCTGTGGTATTGGTGTTACTATAAATGATAAGCGTACCCCATTTTGATTGCGCCCGTGCCCAACGAGTACTAGTAATCATATCGTTCATATGTGAACTATATTCCAATAATTCTTCTGGATAAGTAAATTCAATATCTTTCGTTCCACGAACAGCTATGGCCTTTAAATTCTTGGAACCCATAACACATCCCATGCCTGTTCGTCCTGCAGAATTTTTCATCCCAGTTCTAATATTGGCATAACGTACAAGTTTTTCTCCAGCAACACCTATGACAATACTCTTTATTTCCTCATCATTATGATCAGAACGAATTTGAGTTTGAGTATCAAAGGTGTCATTTCCCCAGAGATGACTTGCATCTAAGATTTCTATCTCTCCATCTTTTATCCAAAGGTAAATAGGTTTCTTGGCATATCCAGTAATAATTAAGTTATCAAAACCAGCCAATCTCAGCTCCAGACCAAAGAAACCTCCTATATTGGAGTTTCCCACTGCTCCTGTTAAGGGTGACTTTGCTGCAATATCACATCTACCAGCACCAAGAGCTGGAACTCCAGTGAGTAATCCTGTTCCAATAAGTAACGCATTTTTAGGGCCTAGAGGATCAATTCCAGGTGAAATGTGATTATATGAATAGTAAGCATTGATCCCGCGACCCCCTAAATATTGTTTCCGAAGTGACTTTGGTATCGTATTTTTTTCGACTTTTCCTTTAGATAAATCAACATATGCGATGTTCCTTTTCCAAACCATGAATTTTACCTCAAGTACTTTTTATGCGGACCCACGTATTTTAGGTTGGTCTGGTCTTGGCCAAGAGATTCTATATCGGGTTCCACAATTTGGACAAGCAGCTTCATCAGCCTTTAGTTGAACCTCAAATCGTTTCAAACAGTTTAAACATCTTACTTCATTCATATCATAATCACATACTCAATTTTCTCTCTTAACCACCGCCAAGAGGAAGTGATATTATTAAAACATCTTCATCTTTTAATATTATATCTGTTGTTCTGATACCTCTTCCATTAATCATAATTAAAACTTCAGTAGAAATTTCGTTTGTTTTTGGATCAATTATTCCATTGAATTCTTTTCCATATTTTTTTGCTAGTTTATCTAAAAAATATTTTACTGTACGATTTTTTTCAAGCTTCTCTTCAATTTCTCTTTTCCCAGTAACCTCTCTAAAGGTTGCATGGAACATGATCCTAATTTGTCCGGTCATTTCACATCTCAATTTTAAAGATACTTTCAATCTACTATATTGCGGATAAAATCATAGAAATTGCATTATATCGAAATACAGAAATTCATTATGGTATCTGTTTATAAGAGAGAAAAGTACATGCTTGGATCAGAAGTTCACGAGCTTCATCCTCCGAGGGCCAGTAGTGGACATCAGAATCAAAAGACTCCCTGACAGAGAGTAACTGTGTAAAGAAAGGCATAAATTCAGATAGTTTATACTCGGACACTTTAGCATTCAACTCTTCCTTAAACTCATACCAACCAACGTGTAACACGCTTATAATGATACGGTAAAGCTCCTCAAAAAAGGCATAAAAACCACCTGTCTTAAAACCATCTAAGCATTTATCCCAAGTGTGTTTCAAAGACGATGGGAGCTGTACGTCATCCAGTTGGGGGATCGTGGAGAGATCAATTGGAGGACGTGTCATCCCCTCCTCCATCGAGGTCAGAGAGTTTTCAACCCAACATCCTTTCTGACGTAAATCCTCTAAAAGATCTACTACCTCACTAGGACACCGTTCTGAATCCGAGACCAGACTGATAGGACTATAGATCCGAAGAAATTCGAGATTTGGAAGATTGCGTATAGAAATTGGGAGGGTCTCTAAGGGGTTCCCTAGTAAGTTTAATTCTACGAGGTTAGTTAAATTCCCAATTGTGTCGGGGAGAGTCGCCAACCAATTCCCCTGAAGATGTAATGTCTCTAAATTGGATAAGTTCCCCACTGTATTGGGAATGGACATCAAATGATTACTATCTGGATCAAGTAACCGATACAATTCCCCCAAAGGTATCTGTCCAAACTGGGAAGAAACCCTCTCAAAAAGAGTAACGCCAATCTTAGAAGAAAACTCCTTAAACAGAGTAATACCAATCGGAGAATACCTATTGACATGGTCTGATTCGTCTTGTTCCTCTGTAAAGAAATCGTAACCTACATATGGGTCACCTAGATCTAAGGTACGGAGATTCGTCAAATTTCCAATTGTATCAGGAAGAGTCTTTAGATAATTCAGGGAGAGAACTAACTCCTGAAGTCTACCCAAGTCTCCGATAGTATCAGGAAGGGTGACCAAAAAGTTTTCCGACAGAACCAAAGTTTCCAATTTCGTG
>JBHLPQ010000282.1:2199-3730 GCA_048939265.1 Promethearchaeota archaeon | reverse complement strand
AGTCCTCATCCAGCCGATGCCGCGCTGTCAGTAGTACCACAGGTAATTTGCCCGTTCGCCCGAGCTCAGATTGGAGAGAGGCTATTAAAGGAGAATCCATATTATAGTATGCTGGATATGCTGGTGGCACCAATCACGTGCCAGCATCTAAAGAAGGTGGCTGAGGTATGGGAGTACTACGGTGATTTAGAGATATTTAAGTTGGGGATTCCACACCAATGTAATAGTGACTTCGAACTAGAATATTATGCTGATAGGTTAAGAGTGCTAAAGGATAGGCTACAGGCATTCACAGGAAATGAAATTACCAATGAGAGAATGGGCAAAGCGATTGAACTTTATAACAAGATGAGGGAACTCGTGAAAAAGATAAGCTGGCTACGCCGTGCCTCCGACCCACCACTCAGTGCTTTGGACTTTGTTAAATTAAATCATGCCTCTTTTTATGCTGACCCAGCTTTTATGGTAGATGTACTAGATTCTGTTTATCATGAGCTAAAGGATAAACAAACGGCTACCAAGACAAACGCACCAAGGATTTTGCTACTCGGGCCAAACATAGGTTATGGCGATTATTATACAGGCAACAATTCCCATTGCTAGTAGCATGCTTTTTGGTACTTCTTTAACGTTTTTTAAGTAAGGAAGTTCTGGTCCTAAAAATATAGATTGAAAAACCTTTACAAAAACTGCAAGAAGCATAATACTGCACAATATTGCTATAATTGAAAGAATTGGACTTAATTGATAAGTAGATTGATAAATTAATAACTTTGAAGCAAAACCATTCATAGGTGGCATACCTGATACTGCCAGAAGTCCGATTAGAAAAAATATAGTTGTATATTTCATGTTTCTTGCAAGACCACCTAATCTGTTTAATGATGTTTGTTTCGTTGTAAAATAAACTGCGCCTGATACTAAAAATAAAAGACCAATATCGAGAGCATCATTTAGAATATGAAATA
Organism: Promethearchaeota archaeon; assembly: GCA_048939265.1. Lineage (GTDB taxonomy): Archaea > Asgardarchaeota > Heimdallarchaeia > Hodarchaeales > Hodarchaeaceae > Hodarchaeum. Next base: position 2,762 of record JBHLPQ010000282.1, on the reverse strand, counting down.
TTCCTGCTTTAAGAGCAAGTAATCCTGACTCGCTCATTATAACACCATTATCTACACTTGAAATACTCATAACCGCTGTTCCAATTGCAAGAAACATATAACCTATTTCTGCAACAGCTGCATAAGCAATCATTTTCGTGAAATCAGAGCGTTTAAGGGCTAAAAATACACCTATAAAAATACTAAGTATTGCTAGTGCAATAATTACAGTTCCTAATAATATACTTGGGGTAATAATTGTACTACCAATTTGTTTTATCGTAGTTAAAAGTTGTTTACCATAAATTGTAAAAATAACTCTTAAACCACCATAAAGTCCAGCTAGGGTTGTACCAACTAGTACAACAGTTACTGATGCTGGAGATCTACCATACGCATCAGATATCCACATATGCATTGGTGCAAGACCTGATTTCATAGCGAGGGCACCTATCAGGAGTACTAATGCTATTTTATCAAGAAAACTATAACTTATATTGTTTGCAATAACTGCCATATTTAAAGCATTATATTGACCATAGAATATTCCAATTGAAAAAAGTAAAAACAAAGCAGCAATGGAA
>JBHLPQ010000282.1:0-2189 GCA_048939265.1 Promethearchaeota archaeon | reverse complement strand
ATGAGAAGGTGATACTATCTGCAAGTTTCGCGATGTTCAATGCATCATACTGACCATAAAGTAAGGCTATTGCCATTAGAACAAAAAGTGCACCGATGGTGCTTATAACTATGTATTTAAATCCTGCTTGTACAGAAAGTTTGTTATCTATTCTATAAGCAATTAAAGCACTGGATGCAATTGAAGTAATTTCAAGAAATACAAAGAAGTTAAATAAATCACCAGTTAGTATCATACCAAGCATACCTGCGGTCATAAGAAGAATCAATGTATAGTATTTGTCTTGACCTGTTTCTTTTTTTATAAACTCCCATGAGTAAATCACTGCTACGAGAGGTAAAATTGCAGCAATTAGTGCCATAAATGCATTTATTCCATCTACTTCAAATAAAATTCTAATAGCATATGCAGAAGTACCAGAGCCTATGACTGTTGTATCTCCACCGAAAACATATGTTACAATGCCATTATTTATAACTTCATTTATTAGTAATGCTATCAGAATAGTAGTAAAAAGTGTAATTAATATTACAAAAATATTTCTAATTTTATCATTAATTTTCCCTATTAACGGCGTTAGAAAAGCTCCGAGCAATGGTATAGCAACAATAAGTGCAGGAGAATTATTTATTAAAAAATCTATTATTCTTCATCCTCCTTTATTTTACGAACATCAAGTGTTTGGTAGTATCTATAGATAAGAATTACTAAAGTAAGCATAAGAGCCAGTACAGCCACCCCTATTACAATACTTGTAAGAGTTAAAGCTTGTGGAACAGGTAAACTCATAATTCCACCGGGTGAATTAGTATAAATTGGCGCTGTACTATCTTCGCGAAAACCAAGAGTTATAAGGAAAAGGTTTACACCACTTTCAATTAGAGTAATACCGATTATAATTTTGATTAGATTGCGTTTGAAAAGCACTGCATATAGCCCAATTAAAATTAGAGATGCTACTGCAAGATAAGGGATATTATAAATCAATCAATATCACCTTCTTTTATTTTGTTTGTTGCATATGCCATAACAAGAACTATTACAAATAAACCAGCAATTACCTTAAGTCCAACAGCTAAATTCATCAAAGGAAGAACGCCTGCTGTATTGATATTTGCAGCAGTATTTTGAAAAGCAACCTGAGATCCAAATATATTAAAGAAATTAGTTGTATTTGCCATAAAATTAAGGAAAAACACAGAACCAAATACGAGTCCAAGGAAACCTAAGCCAATAAAAGCAAAAGCTCCAAGGCTTTCAAGAGTAGATAAATGTTTTTCTTTAACTTTTTTTACTGTCCAAAAAGAACCATAAGCAATAAGAATCATCGCACATCCTGAAGCTGCAACTGCACCACCCTGAAAACCACCGCCTGGTGTTAGATGGCCATGAGCAATAACATAAAGTCCAAAAATCATAATTAACGGGAAAATAATATCAGACATTGTTTTCACGATTTTACTCATACCACTCATTTTGTTAACCTCCTGAGCAGAATTATTACACCTGCAACTGCAGAAAAAAGAACAGTTGCCTCACCAAGGGTATCAAAACCTCTATAGTCAAATACTACAGACGTCACAGCATTATTAGCCCCTGTTTCCTCCTGACAATTGTTAATTATATAATCATCCATATTGGGAGAATTAGGTTTACCAAAATCGTGTATGGCAATAGCAGTAACAATAAAACAAACTGCAACCACTGCAAAAAACACTATTGCAACTATATTTCTTTTGTTCATTATGCTTCATCCTCCATGCGTTTTGTTGCTTTGATAGCAATAATTAAAATTGCAGTAGTAAGACAGGCACCCACTCCTGCCTCAGCAATTGCAACATCTGGTGCTTGAAGTATAAAAAACTCAAAAGAAAGTAATAAACTCATAGCAGCTAATGCAATTGCAGCAGCTAAAAGATCCTTAAGATAAATCGCAAAAATTGAGGAAGATACAATCAGAATAGGTAAAACAATATGAATTATCTCAATTAATTCCATTATTTCTTTGCCTCCTTCTTTATTTCCTTTTTTTCTTTAAGTTTCTTGTCAGCATTTTTTTCTAAATGATCAACAACTGCACCAAAAGGCATGACACCACTACGATGTGCAGCACGGGCAATTGCATGAGCACCAGTTGGATTAGTAAGAAGTATTGCAATAAGAGCAAAACCTGTATGAATAGCTATAAC
>JBHLPQ010000281.1:0-3744 GCA_048939265.1 Promethearchaeota archaeon | reverse complement strand
GAATGGGATCCTACTAAATTCCTGAGTATCTTGATTCCAATCTTTTTTGGTATCATGTTTGGAGATGTTATTGATGGACTAGTGGTCTTTCTTCTAGGATTATATGGTTTATCTTTAAATCCCAAGAAATACTCGAAAAATGCGATGCTTGCTGAACTCCAAACTTATTTTGACAAGGGAGGTCCAGTCCTAGTGACAATTGGTTCAACAGCAATGATATTTGGATTCTTATTTGGTAGCTATCGTGGACTTGGTGGCCATCATGCTCTAGAAGTTGGTTTGCCTATTCTATGGTTCTCCCCAGAAATTGAAGGAGGTCAGTTCGCATTATTAGAACTTGCTATCTTTATAGGAGCTCTAGTTATAGGATCCGCGTTAGTTATTCAATTCCTAGGAGCATGGGGTCATGATAAAAATGAAGCAATCTTCCTTCCAGGTATGTTTTTCCTCTTCTATGTAGGTTTGATATTTTTAGTATTTACATTTGGTCCAAATCCGACTCTCTGGTTAAGTGCTACTGAGGGAAAATTTGATCTGAAAGCTTTACAGACAATTGCCCATTACCAACAGGAAGTAATGCATCATCATAACATTGATTTTATTAGCCCTATGGGAACGATCCTAGAAAGTTTACATGCAGCAGAGTGGGGAATCCCAGTCTTTCCAATTCCTGGACTTAATATCAGTTATCCGCTCGCACTAGTAGTGTTTCCGCTGATTTTATCATCAATTTATCACTTTAGACATGGTATGGATGGAATTGGTGAATTATTAGATTACCTCATTACAATGATTTCAAATACAATCTCTTTCGCTAGGATTTTCGCCTATACTATGGTACACGGGTCTCTCTCTCTTGTATTTATTCAACTATTCTCTGGTAACGCCCACACTCTTATAGAGTATCTCCCTGGTATGATTCTAGGCGGATTTGTAGTAATTCCGCTTGAATTATTGGTTTCATTCTTACAGTCTTTGCGACTTTGTTGGGTTGAATTCTTCTCTAAAATCCACTTTCAAGGTTCAGGTTACTTATTTCAACCATTTAAAGAAAATCGCATATTCACAACAGCAGAAAAATGAGATTATATTAAGAATTGACCGTGTTTTTTGATTGAGAGGATGAAAATGAAACTTGGGCAAGTATCTGAAGCAAAGGCATACTCATATGTCAATGCTCGGATTAAAGCCCGGAAAGGCCAATTATTGGCTGCAGCAGATTATGAACGACTACTATCTGGTTCATTGACAGAAGGTTTAGCAATTCTTCAAGATACTCCCCGTTATCAAGAAGCCTTTAGTAATGTGGACCTAAATTCCACAGAATTTGTCAAGATTTTAGAAAGGATTCTTTATAAGAATTACTTCACAGAAATTTTTGCTTTAGCGAAGGATATCCCCAAGAAATCTCAGACTCTTATTGAATTTTATTTAAAAAAATCATATCTCAACGCCCTCAAACACATTATACGTCAGATTCATACGAAAGAATACAAAACATTGTCTTTAGATGAACATTTCGTTGCAACTTTAGACGAGAAAACAGAACTTACAGTTATCTCGAAAGTAAAAAACATTGAAGAGTTAATAAAAAAGCTTCAGACACCTTGGGTTATAGAGGCTTTAAATTCAACATTAGATGAATATCAGAGGCAAGAAAACATTTTATTACTAGAAAATACATTGGATCATTTTTTCTATCGCCAATTATGGGATGTCGTAATTCCACTTCAGACTAAGAGGGATCAAGAGGTTGCACAAAAGATTATAGGAATGGAAATCGATTTAATCAACATCAATCTTGTGTTACGAGGGAAATTACTTAATTATCCTCCTAAGGAAATCCAGACTCAAATAATTCCTATTAATTATAAGTTAGGATCCACTTTATCACAAGCATTGAAGGCCTTTACATTTACAGAGGCAATAGAGGCGTTCCAAAGCACAACCTACATAGATCTAATTCAAATAATACATCGGGAATATCGAGAGAAAGAAAAATCTCTAGAAAAAATTGAACAACTTCAGCAGGAATGGTTCATTCAAGCATTGTTTACAATGCTTGCAGGCTACCCATTCCATATCGGCACATTTTTGGCTTATATCGTTTTTCGTCGGCAAGAAACAGAGAATTTGCGAATAATCTTTGAAACTAAATGGAAAGAAATTGATCTAGAATATGCCCGAGAATTATTAATTTACTTCAAATAATCTGGTTAACTTAATCAAGTACAAATCTAACGAACAAATGAAGGAAAATTTAACAAATGGTGAAACATAAATGAACATACAGCAGAAAAAACAAATAATCAAACTACAGCTCATAATAGGTTTAATAGCATTGACCCTTCTTTGTATAGCAGTCATGACGACATCCGTAGTAGCTTCTCCTTCCACAACTCAAGAACTGACTCAGGAAGATACCGGACAGGCAATTTTTGGGTTGGCTATTGGAGCTGGACTAGCAATAGGTCTAGCGGGATTAGGAGCCGCATTAGCCTTAGGAACCGCTAGCTCAGCAGCTATCGGAGCAATTGCCGAACGTCCTGAAGTATTCGGTCGAACAATCATTTTCATTGCATTCATTGAAGGAATTGGCGTCTTTGGCTTCGTTATCGCTTTCATGTTGTATCTAGCTATTGGGGAAGCCTTAGGGCCTTAGGTTAATCCCGAAACCCATGCAGATACTAAATAGAAAATATAGGTTCACTCTATTCCTCTTCCTCTTCAGTGATAAGTTTGGCCAAGTCACTGAAGGAAGGTTTCGTACCTATATGTCGTAATTGCTGTTTATTCACAACATAATAAAGCTCAGCCATTGCGATAACAAAGAAAAGGATGGGAGTTCCAATTAATATTAGTTCTTGGAGGGGGGAATCCTGACTTATAGACAAAAAATATCCAATAATTACCCCTGCAATGACCATCACTGGAAGATTGAACCCTGCTGCAGCAATGGTTGCTGAAGAATATAATGTTCTTTTTTTCTTTGTTGAATTCACTTTATCTCGCTCTGATTTAAGCAATTTTTCGGATACAATTCTTACCAACCAGTGAATTTGCTTCTGATGCCACAGGTTCACATTTTGAATGAAAAAGACACCAAACTGATTGATTCCAATCATATTCAGGTAGAGTTTCAAAATGACCCATGCCTTTTGCGATGATTAAATCACTTTTTCTCAAAATTTCCTGAAACTCGTCTGAAATTTCATCTAGTAATAATCCTACAGAATTTGTGCCAATTGATAGGATATTTGGAGATTTTTCTGTATTTAATTCTGTCCAAAGGTCTTGTAAATCAACTAGAGTAGCATCATTTAGGATTGGTTTACTCTTCCCAGCAACTGTTATCTTTAAATTTAATTGTAAAAGAATATCTATTACATAAGCATCAAATATTACTTCTCCAGCATTATCTGTCAGATAAAGAATAGTTTTCGCTTCTAATATCTCCGAGATTAAACTAGGAAGTAGTTCAATTGAGAGAGTATCCCATTCTGCATTATCAATTATTTTTTCTATATTTTTTAAATTAAAATTATTATTTTGACTTAAAAGGTCGTACTCAATTATATTAGCTGTAGTTGCTATTGCTAAAGCCAGTTTTAACTTCTTTTCTAGCTCATTCATACTTGTCTTCTTATGAATCAAATTCCACAATTGTTTTGTTTGAGCTTTGAGATTTTCATGTAGTAACTTATTAACTAATTCAAATCTTTTTTCTTTAAAACTATTTTCATA
>JBHLPQ010000014.1:0-36631 GCA_048939265.1 Promethearchaeota archaeon | reverse complement strand
TGGAGGAAATGAAACTGTTCTTGATACATATTATAGTAGAAATATTACATTTGAATTAGTCAAAAGTTATCCAACCCCTCCCTATATCATTATTTATGCGTTTTTTGGTGGGCTTATTGTTTTACTCGCTTTAATCATCTTTGGATTATACGGAGATCGTAAATATAAACAACCGGTGCCATAGAAAGATATCAATCATGAATAACAGTCTTGAAAAATAAATCAGGCATTTTTTGCATGTTGTTTTGATAATTTACAAGCATAAGATCGCTGAGTCGAAAATTAACAACACCAGTCTTCGTAGAACAAAAAGTAAAAGCACTTAAGGTGCCTGAAGAGATTGTTTCATTGAAGAGAGTTTTACGATGCAACAATTTCTGAATAATCGGGTTATCAATCATATTCTCTACTGCTATTCTATATTCTAAGCGAATGAACTGACGAAATGGTAAATCAGTCAATATTCTTACCTGAAAAGGTTGATTAACTGACGTTTGTTGGTCACCTCGAAGCATAATTCTAATACCCTTCCAGTGAACTTCATGTTCAGAAATAATAATTGGAGCTTCCAATATGGGTGCTTCGTATAATTCGTAAGTGAGGGTCTCCCATATAGTGGTGAAATCACATTCTTCATCAAGAGCATAGTCTACTATCGTGGGATTTGACCCAAACTCATTGAGACGATAGATATTGAATCCAGAAAAGCCTGGAGAAATTTTCGTTGGATCTAATACAAGCGCGAAAGCCTTTGGATGCATTTGCTGGTACATCTGCTGAGTGTGGATATCCGTGCTCGATAAAAAAAGACCAAGTCCAGGATGAGTGTGAGCCCATCCTACAATGACTTCTCCATGATTAATCCTACTAGGTGAAATTAATGAGAATACTTTCTCATAATCAGTGATGTCAACAAACACTGCTGTACCTGATCCAATTGGCACAATGTCAGTTACTAAAATTTCATCCTCAGAGAATCGTCCTAAGACCAGTCCAATGCATTCCTTCCAATCTCGTGGGTTTGAAGGATTAGCATTTTCCAAAGCAAACCGTAAAAATTTTTCATATACGATTCTAGGGATTCTTATCATATTTTCAAACCTTATTAATCTGGATTTATACGAATAGCATAAATAAATATCCCTGAGTATACAAGATCACGGAAAACTGGTCTCATAACACGTTTTTCTGGGTTTACAACAAAATTCCGACGTGTTATTTCAAAGGTATTGATATGGATGAAAAATGGAGATTTCCTGATTCTAGCTACTGTTTTTTCCACTTGACCCCAATTTGGCACAAAACAAACTAGATGCCCACCACTTCTTAAAACAGGGGCAATATTATCAATAGCTTCATAAGGTGTGGCAAAATCTAAGAAAAACGCGTCTAATTCACGTTCTTCTAGTGGTAAACGAACATCTTGATTTTTAAATATAATATACTTCGATAATCCTGTTGTTGCTATATTTTTTTGAGCATTGTTAATATGATCAGCATTAATATCATAAGAGAACACAAACCCAGTTGGACGAACATGATGGGCGAGGAAAAGGGTTAAAGCACCAGATCCTGTTCCTGCTTCCCCAACTTTCATACCAGAAGTAAGATTCGCTAAATTACAGGCGATGGCGCAATCATCTGAGTAAAGGATTTGTGTTTTTAGTCGGAATTGACGTAAAAAATCACGAACTGAGGGTTCTAAAAGAATGAATTTCTTATTGTCCTTTTTCAGAAGATCTCCATATTTCCGGCCAATACATTCATTGTGCAATATTTTTCCTAAATGTGTAGAAAGTTCACCATTTCGTTTTAAGGAAATAATCCAAGATTTAGGATGAATATTAGTTAATTCAACAATACGGACAATATTCCCTTCTTCTAGCACAAAAAGTCCTCTCAGGAAATCATGTCTGAAAAAATCTTAGGGGCTTTTTTAAGCTTTACAATAGGGATAAATCGCACAAGCCCAGTATGAACATTTTCCAAATCTTTTTCTTCTATGTGGTTTAAAAATGAAATCTGGTTTTCTCTTGCTTGTAGATCATACCGAACTAGGGACTTTTCTTCTTCAACTGCTGAATTTCGAACTACAAAGAATAAAACTGGTAGAGCTTTAAATTCATAATATCCCGGAAAAATAGCAAAAGAACCATAATAGACCCTATTATCTTCTGAATCCCATTTAAATATAGTAGAGGGACGTTCTGGACTTGAACTCGATACTAATCGAACCAAATCTTTTAGACTGTCAAGTTCTATCCCATAAGCACTATCTAATTTCATAGTTAGCTCCTCTCTGAACCTACCTTCATTACCGTTGTTCTCGATGTTTCAAACCGTAAAAGTTTAGAAGTCGTGTTGCCTCATCTTCTGAGTCAACAATCTGCTTATTGAATCTTCTACGGTAGGTTTTCTCATTAAGCGAGTCAACAAGGATTACTACTTGTCTTTTCCGCAGTGGTGATAAGAACGGTTCGTAAATAATGTAAAAAATATTTTTTTGCATATCCGCGATAACGAAGGCATCTGTTGGAACATCAAGACTTCCTGTGTGTTCCAAAATGCGATCATCCTGTACTAAATAGATTCGAACTGGATTCGTAGCAATTAAAGCTGAGAGTCGTTTATGAATATCTTCCATTTTTGTGGTTTCTAGGTCATCCTCGTTTTTAAAGTCTTTAGCTGTAACTTGGGCCAAATAAGAGGATATGAGACCTTGGGCACGAGAAATCGTTCGTTTCAACGCTCTTTTAAAGATAATACTAATGACTGTAGGACGTTCTTTTAACCGAGGATCGATAGTATAGGTTGATTCCACACGAAAAACATATGCTAAGCAAAGAAGTTCATCATTTGATGGAACTGGCAACGGTCCATAAAGATCATGACTAATTTCTTCTCCAATTACAGTCATAATTCGGATAGATAAATTTAAGGCTTGATCCTCAGAAATGTGATCTTTCGTTGAATTATATATCACTTGTGGACCTGCATCTGCAAAACTACTGATGATAATGCCAACCACAGGGCTTTCAGCGTCAGATTCCATAGTGATTTAATTCCCTTTGATTAAGATAACAAAATAGTCATATATAAAGCGAACTAGAAAAGACCATCCAATTATCCATTTTAAATGTTACTTATAGAGGACTGATCACCCCTGATATTTGTGCGATGCGCGATGCAGCCAGTTCAGTTAATCCAGTTCGTCCAAGAACGGTATACATTGAATTCATTTTATGAGCTTTCTGTAGTGCTTTGATAATCGCTTCAGGGGAAATTTGATCTTTTAAATCTGAAATCTTCGTTGGACAACCAACCTTCTTCAAGATACTTAAAATCTGCTCATTTTGACCCTGTAGTTTTGCCATCATAATTGTGCCTAATGCGATTCGTTCACCATGTAAGATATCAGCATTTGGGGTTTCAGCATGTAAAGCAGCTGAGAACATATGTTCAGAGCCATAACCAACACGGATATCATTTGATGTTCCCATTAATACTCCAGCAATCAAAAGAGCTTTTAGTACAACTTGAACTGCATGTTCAGGATCCATGAGAGCTTCGGACACTTGACTCTGAAAGAGGGTATCTGCGTTCTCTAGAACACCTCCTACAAATCGTGAATACTTTTCTGATTTTATACGCCACGCATACTTCCAATCCCAAACAGCAGTAATTTTCCCAACTGTATCCCCCACTCCCGCATGAATATAACGAATCAAGTCAGGATGACTCAAAATTTTCTCTATATCAGCAACTACTGCAATCGGTGGACGAGCCTCACCAATATATTTTTCTGTTGGATCGTTTAAAAAGATGAAAGGTGAAGCAAGACCATCATGGGAAGTTGCTGTGGGAACAGAAATCAATTCGACATTGTTAGATATTTTTGTGAGGCAGTATTTTCCCACATCAATGTTCTTACCTCCCCCAGCACTTATGATGATATTAGGCTTGTATTGTTTAACCAAATCAACATAAGACTTAGCTGCTTCAAGGGAAGAGTTTTCAACGATGATTACTTCACAATCCATTTGCTGATTGGTTACAACATCAAAAATTTCCTCTCCCACAATATGTCTAGTACGAGGACCTGTAAGGACAATTATTTTTTGTTTTAAACCTAGAGAATGAATAACATCAGGGATTCTACCAATCGTTGATTTTCCAATTATAATTGATCTTGGTACTACTGATTCGAGAATTTCTGATCCTGATGTTGGCATTTCGATGTGGGCCTTCTAGTTTGAGAACATTAGCATAATATTTATAAAACCACATACACACCAATATTTATAAACTCTGTGGATATTAGTGTGTACAAGAGAATCTTAATAAGAAAAAAACCTTCTTCCTCTTAAGTTATATCAAATAGACTAATTCTTGTTATGCTTTCTATTTCCTCTTTAAAATCCCATACATTAGATATTTAATTTACAATAATCTATCAACATCTCTAGCTTTATGCTTTAAAAATAAACGTGAATGAAACCATATAATGGTGCGAAAAAAAGGCGTCTAACAGAAATAATATTGTCTTTATTAACGTTTAATCCTTAAAATAACGAACATAAGCTAGTAATTTCCCGCTCTCAATGAATCATTGTGAACCTTTCTCCTCAATTAATCAGTACGGGATATAGAGCTTAAACTTCCGAGAAAGGAGGTCGGATCGAAGCGTTCGAAATTTATCGAGGGTATAACATATGAGTAAAGAAAATGAAAAACGATTTAGTCGTGAATTAGCTATTGATCAATTGAAGTCAGATCTTATTAGTGAATTACCACCGAATGCTCAAGTCGCCAAGGTTGTTTTTGAGGGTCCTTTTGTAGTAATTTATTCTTTGAATCCAACTGTTCTCATGGAAAATGGGGATATTGTTAAGAGTTTAGCAAAATCACTACGCAAGAGAATTGTCATTAGGTCAGATGTTTCAGTAAGAAGGGCTAAAGACGAGGCAGCTGCGAGGATCTTAGAGATTGTACCAGAGAATGCTGAAATTACTAATGTTTTGTTTGATGATGAGTTGGGAGAGGTCGTCATTGAAGCAAAAAAACCAGGGGCTGTTATAGGACGTAGTGGTACTACTCTTCGTGAAATAGCTAGGGACATCTCCTGGCGGCCTCGTGTGGTAAGATCTCCACCAATCCAATCACATTTGATTAATTCCATCCGAAAAACCCTCACTAATAAATCAGAGATTCGGAAACATGCGTTACTGAATATTGGGAAACGCATTCATCGCCCCCGAGTTTTTGAAGACGATGTGATTCGGTTAACTGGACTAGGCGGGTTTTCTGAAGTAGGAAGATCATGTATGCTTTTAGAAACAGCTGAAACCAAGATTTTAATTGATTGTGGAATCAATGTGGGGTCACGTGAACCAAGTCAGATGTTTCCACATTTCAATGCTTCTGAATTTGATATAACAGATATCGATGCTGTACTTATTACTCATGCTCATCTAGATCATTCAGGATTACTTCCTTATCTGTTTAAATGGGGGTACCGAGGTCCTGTTTATGCTAATGATGCCACACTATCTCTCATGACCCTTCTCCAAAAAGATTATATAGAAGTAGCTGGTCGAGAGAATAAGCTTGTGCCTTACAGCCAGCGTGACATTAGAAGAATGATTCTACATACGATAGCTCGTCGATACGGGGAGGTTACTGATTTAAGTAATGATATTCGATTAACAATGACCCCTGCAGGTCATATTCTTGGATCATCGATTATGCACATGCATATAGGAGATGGAAAGTATAACATAGCAATAGCTAATGATTTCAAAGCACGACGTTCAAGGCTGTTAAATCGAGCAAATACGAAGTTTCCTCGGTTAGAGGCCATGATTATGGAATCAACTTATGGTGGCCCAAGAGATATTATGCCAAAACGAAACGATGCAGAGATTCAACTAATAAAAATTATCAATCAAACAGTAAGGCGCGGAGGCAAAGTTTTGATTCCCAGTTTAGCTGTAGGACGGCCGCAGGAATTAATGGTTGTTTTAACTAATTATTATAGAAAACATCAACTAGTAGATGTTCCTATTTACCTAGATGGATTGATTGCTGAGGCCACTGCCATCCATTCTTGCCATCCAGAGTACCTGTCATCTTACTTACAGGATCAAATTTTCAATGAAGGTCAAAATCCATTCCTAAATGAAATCTTCCATACTGTGGATAATCAAAATGAAAGAGAGGCAATTTTAAGTGGAAAATCAGTTGTTATCATGGCCACCTCTGGAATGCTTACAGGAGGTAATTCTGTAGAATATTTCAAAGAGCTAGCGGAGGATCCCCGCAATTCTATTGTTTTTGTATCATATCAAGCTGAAGGAACACTAGGTCGACGGATAGCATCTGGTGTGAAAGAGATTCGTAGTATAGAAGATGGACGGATGAAGATGCTTCCAGTAAAAATGGAAATCCATCAGGTTGATGGTTTCAGTGGTCACTCTGACAAAAATGAAATTATGAATTATTTTCGTGAATTAAGTCCAAAACCTGAAAGGATCGTTCTAATACATGGTCAACGCAAAAAATCACAGTCACTTGCTCAAGCATTATCAAAACGATTTCATATTAAAGTTGATGTTCCACAAAATCTTGAAACGTTACGGTTCAATTAGAAGACATCTATGCAGGGAAATTCATGCCTTCCCCAAAAGAAGTTGGCTCAAAATTCAGAAAAAAAATTATGTCATTGATTTTGGCTCCAAAAATTTCGAATGAAGAATTAAAAGCCAACATTCAATTTATTACCGAGAATGATGATAAATCAAGAGGGTTAATTTTTAATAAAAACTGGGAAGTTCGCTTCTTTTTATTTGAGAATCAATACTTGCCCTCTATTCAATTTATTAGAGAATATCCTAAAATCGATCTTCCTATTATAAAAGTGGATGAAGGAGCAGTTAAACATATCCTGAATGGAGCAGATATTTTTACTCAGGGGATAACCTCGGTTAATAGTAAATTCGAAGCTAATTCCATTGTAATTGTGCGCAATCCTCAAGACGCTGTGTTAGCACTTGGAAAGAGTCTTAAATCCTCTGATGAGCTCCTTAAATTGAAAGGGAAAGTTATTAGAAATATCCATTACCTAGGGGATTCTATTTGGAATAATAAGTTATAAAGTTCAAAAACCGTACATCTTTACAGATGAATAAAAGTGCGTAAAACGGATATTTTTTTCATAGGGATTGGTTTATCAGGTCTTAGAGGTTGTAATATAGAAACACTTGACATTTTAGAACAAATGGACGAGATATTTATTGAGAAATATACAAATTTTGTCCCTGAAGAAATTCCACCTCTCTTAAAGAGTATAACATCGAAAATTACCATTCTTAACAGAAAAGATATGGAAAATAATGATCAAATACTTTTAGAGCAGATTGAAGGAAAATCAGTAGCAATCCTAATTCCTGGAGATCCTTTTATTGCCACCACTCATAATTCTTTAAGAATAGCAGCAGTCAATCGAGGTTTCAAGTGTAGAATAATTCACAATTCATCCATTTTAACAGCTGCAGCTTCTGTTTCTGGGTTGTCAGCTTATCGTTTTGGGCGAACTGTAACATGTCCTTTTCCGCATAACCCCAGTGAATTTCCATATGAAATAATCAAGCTTAATACACTAATTAGCGCTCATACACTAGTTCTTTTAGATATTGACACAAGTACTGGAGAATTCCTAACAGTAAATGACGCAATTTCAATTTTATTGGAATTAGAAGAAAGAAAACAAGAAAATGTTTTTAAAAAAACGAGTTTAGTGATTGGTTTAGCTCAAGTCGGAACTAGTAATGAATTTATTTATCCAGGGTTTGCGAATACATTAAAGAAAGCTAACTGGAAAGACATTGGCCCACCTCAAGCATTAGTTGTATGTTCAGAACCTCTCCATTTTATTGAAGAAGAAGCAATGAAGACTTTATGGGACATCGATTTATCAAATCGAAAAAATCAATAAATTCTAATAGCTTAGTCGAATACAGGTCAATTGCGATGAATAGTGAACTAAAACCTGCAGATCAGGTTTTCCATACGCTTCTTAAAGAATTTCTTAAGGTAGCTTATTTATTAACCTTCCAGAAAGGAAGTTTTAGCGTATCTGATTTTGTAGAGAATCTAAAAAGAACACAGGATGAAGGAGTAGCACTTCTGTCAGTACTAAAAAGTCTTCATATGATAAAATCAGTTAATGATCCACCAGGCCATTATTCAATTACAGAAGGAGGTAAAAACAATCTAAGGATAGTTCTCACGGGTGGTGTTTTTGATATTGTTCATCTCGGTCACTTAAAAACATTAAAAGAAGCAAAAAGCTATGGTGATATATTGTATGTCATTATTGCTTCTGATGAAACTGTGGAAGCGAATAAGGGGCGTAAACCACTTAATAGTCAGGTAAATAGGGTGAAGCTACTTTCTCATATTGATATTGTAGACATTGTAGAGAGTGGAGCTTCGGATCCAAAAAAATTCATCGATATTGCCATCAAAGTGAAACCTGATGTTATTATCTTAGGATATGATCAAACTCATTCAGAAGAAAATTTAATAAAACTATTAAGTGATCATGGGCTTCAGAATACGGAGATAATAAAATTAGAAGCGAGAATCCCTAATGAAAAGTCGTCATTGAAATTTCGAAACCTTGATGAACATTCTTTTGAATGAATACACTAATCATGCTTTTTTTTGTTGAGTCATTGCATAATTATTTCTAATTCGTCTCCATCCTTAATCCCATATGTTTTTTTGACGTGTTCTTGAGCAATTAGTTCAATTTGATTATTATGATGTGTCCTATCAGGATGTATTAATGCTGTAGATATTTTTCTATTTCCTATTAACAGATAAGTAGGCCAGACGAAAACTTTACCAAATTTTCGACCTTTCTTCGTGAATTCCTTTATAAATTTGGAAGGACTACGTAATAATTGCTCAAAATTCCTTAGGCTAGATTCTTCTAATAGCTGTAGATTTAATGTCCCAGGATAGGGTTCAAATCCTAAGAGATAGGTAAATTGATTTAAATATTCCTTTTGACTCATATAATAGGCGCCCTCACCCATTCCTGTGCAAACGATCCCTTTTATTACAATTTTCTCTCTGATTTCTCGCCCATCAGCAGTTAATATCATCCAAAGATCTGTAAAAATATGTTCAAGCGCTTCCACTCCAATAGGTGTGATTTTAATTGTATTTCCCCTTTGTTCATAGCTGCGAACAATGAAATTAGCATTTTCTAATTTTGTCAGTTTTCTCGATGCGCTTTGCTGAGAAATACCTACTAGTTTGCCTAACTCACTTGTTGTACTAAATACTGGACGACGAACACCTCCCATTTTTCCTATTGCAATAAGGATATTTAAATAATCACTAATCTCAATATCATCAATGGCCTTCCGTTTTACCATCTAGTTTCATCCATATAAACCATATACTCATGCTTATAAGTCTTACTTTTTTTTGGGTATTTACTCAATTCCTTCTTCAATGGATGTGATGATCTCCTCCCCGTCCTTTTTCTGTTTGATTATTAACCGAAATGCATTAAATAGTATATAGTCATTATTTTTATAACTCTTATTAAAACGAAAAAATGACATCGCTAGGGGCGCATAGCTCAGCAAGGTAGAGCGGTGGGCTCTTAACCCATTGGTCGGGGGTTCAAGTCCCTCTGCGCCCGTTTATATTAATTTTAAACAAATTAATGCCTGGAGTGGCGGACTGATACCAAGTAAACAATCAACATTAGGTGTTGGTGTTTTCCCTAAAGATGCTGAAATCGTTCGCCACCGTTTAATAAAATCAAATTTGCTTCTTCATCAAAAGAAACCAATTAAGTCACAAAATTTAGTAATCTTCCCTATTACTGATTCTACGCTAATCCCAAATTTATTAAACGATATTAATTTCCAAATTCTACAAATAGAATTTCCTAGTCGGTTAGAAAGGCAATCAATCATTAAAGAATCTCTGAAAAAAGAATTCCCTCAGATTCAATGGGAAGACGTCTCATTAAAATATGATCAAATGGGAGAGATAGCATTAATGAAATTAAATTCCATAACTTCACTTTCAGTTCGTCAAAGAGTAGGTGAATTAATTTTATCTAGTTCTCCTAAAATTAAGACGGTTATAAATAAAAGTGATATTATAGAAGGGTTCAATCGAGTATATCCTATTGAGCACTTAGCGGGGGAGAAAATTCTACAAACTTGGCATCAAGAATATGGGCTTTTCATCCTTGTTGACCTGCGCGCATATTTCAATCCACGCTTAGCTGAAGAGCACAATCGTGTCGCAATGTCAGTTAAACCAAATGAGAAGATCCTTGACTTATTCACTGGCGTCGGATCATTCGCTTTACACTGTGCAAAAGAATCTCCATGTAATGTAGTTGCGATTGATATCAATCACCATGCTATTCATGCCTTACAAAAAAGCATTAAAAGAAACAAACTCCAAGGAAATATTTATCCGATTATAGGAGATTCATCAAGTATTTTACGGATACGAAAATATTTTGATCGGATAATAATTAACCTCCCCCAAGTTTCGATGAATTACCTTTCATATAGCGTAAAAATGTTGAAAAAAGGGGGAATTATAACTTTTTATCAATTTATTCCGAAATCGGAAACTCCTGAAAAATTTATCAGGAAACAAATCTCAAATAAATTAACTGACGTCAATTCTTATAAGGAACAATTTTTTAAGGTAGGAAGAGAGATTTCTCCTTCACGAATTCAAGTAAATATTGACCTTCAAATCAATTAAACGGAGCTTCTCGGGAAAGACTGCCTAATCTCGAGGTAAAATTCAATGACAGAATATGAAGCCGACAAAAAACGGTTAATTGATTATTACCGACGAAGAGGGTATGTTAAAGACGAGAGAGCTTTTAGGGCTTTCATGCAGGTCCCACGGGAGAAATTCGTACCAAAGAGATTAGCAAAGTCCGCATATGTAGACCATCCTTTACCCTTAATGAATACAGGCCAAACGATATCTGCCCCACACATGACAATTATGATTTTAGATTACCTCGAATTAGTTCCAGGTCAAAAAATCCTGGAAATTGGTGCGGGCTCTGGCTATCAAGCTGCTCTTATTGCAGCTATCGTTGCAGCGGATGACAGTGATGGTCATGTATATTCCATTGAAATCGTTTCTCAATTAATAGACTTTGCTAGAGAGAACCTAATTGATGCTGGTTTTTCCCAGGCGGTTACAATCATCGAAGGAGATGGAACACTTGGATATGAAGAGAAAGCCCCTTATGACAGGATTATCTTGACTGCTGCTGGACCAACTGTTCCTCCTCCTTTAATAAAGCAATTACGAATTGATGGAACACTAGTGATGCCCTTAGGAAGACCAGGACTCTGGCAGCAGATGACACGATTTCGAAAAGTTAGCGAAACTAAACTAATCGAAGAAACATTATCGTCTGTCGCTTTTGTACCTTTAAGAGGAAGATATGGCGTCTAAGAACGAATCAAAAAAATTGATCAAGTGCTTGTTGGTCAGCTTTTTGTTTAATTTTACGTCTCTTTGAAATCATTCTCTGTAATGCTCCCTCTATACGGTCTTTTCGAAAATCCCTTTCTTCAACGAGAAATTCTTTGATTTTAGAAATTGATGGCTCACGAAATTTGAATTTAATTTCTTCATCCACTTCAGGAGATCTGAAATAATCGAGTAATCTATTTGGAGGGTGAGGAAAGACTTTATCGATTGAATATTTCGCATCAAGGTATTCAAAGAGGGAACTTGGAGTGTTATATTGATGGATTAATTTCAAAGCCGTTTTTGGTCCTATTCCTTTTATTCCACCAGGATTATAATCAGTTCCAACAAGAAGGCCAAGTAGAATTAACTGATCTCGATTATCAAACTGTAATTCTTCAAGTAGTTCTTTAAGGACAACCTGTTCTGGATTTAATTCGATATCACCCTCTTTAGTTGCTACCCTTCTTCTTGTTACGGTTAAATTTCGGATGACTTTTGGGCTTCCAAAAAGAAAAGAATCATAATCTTGAGAAGCCATTGCGTCTAACTTTCCTTCCTGTACCATATAAGCCCCTTGCGCCTCTGCTTCAGAGGCAGCTTGAAGTGTCGGAATTCCAAAATACTCAATTAATCGTTTTGCATCATCAATTATTTGAGGGGTTATCTTAGAAGTTATTGCAGCAAATTTCATAGCACTTTCAAGATCACCTATCGCGAGTGCTTCTTCCCGTTTTTTTGCAGCCTGTATTTTCCGATCTTTTCTAGTCTCAATCTCTTTTTCTTTAAACACTGGAGGTTTTCCATCAAAAATAAATACAGGGCTAATATTATATGGCAAAATGTTTGTCATTCGATAGAAGAGGCCAGAGAGATGACTAGTAACATTCCCATCCGAATCAGTAAGGTAGCCTCCACCTGTCTCGCGATATCGAATTGGAGCTAAAAAAGCGTAAATCATATTATACGCGTCTATACCAATTCTTTTACCGAAGAGATCTGAATATTCAATCTCAAGACGACATTTCGATAACAATTTTCCGATTTGAGTTCCCATTTTTTTCCCATGAACTTCATTATTAGAATTTAATAACTATTTCATAAAAAGTCAATTCACTTGATAGTTAGAAGAGTATGGTACAAAAAGTGATAAAATATAAATTCCTTTTTAATTAGTAGTAATTCAAGCTGAAAAAGGTTACAATCTCTCCTCCTGCGGTCTTCATTAATTAAAACCCATGAAAAGGGTCGGTGGTCTAGCCTGGTTATGACACTTGGCTTACACCCAAGAAGTCAGCAGTTCGAATCTGCTCCGACCCATTTCTCCAATGCAAAATTTGAGTGTATACCCATGACTAATGATTTATTACATCTGATTCGTGACGCAGAGAAGAAAGCTGGACAAATAATCAAAGAAGCAACACTTGAAGCCCAAAAAATCATTGAAGAAGCTCGCTCTGAAGCTAAACAAATACTAATTCAGGCAACTACTATAAAATTAGATACAGAAACTGAAAAGTTGAAAAAAATACGTAATAAGTATCAAACAGAAGTGGAGGAGCTTGAAGCTCAAGCTAAAAAACGAATAAAAGAACTTGAAGAACAGGCATCTAAAAGTATGGAAGAGGCTGTTGAATTCGTTGTACAATCCATCTTGGAAGGCTGATGAGGTGAATAAACATCTATATGACTGCGATTGGGGATCCTGAAACCTGTTCTTGGCTTAAATTGGCTGGAATAGGAGAAGTTTACCCTATTGAAGGAAAACATAAAAACGCTTATGAAATTCTGTCAAGTTTGTGGGTAAGGAAAGATATTAGTGTAATAATAATTACTCCAGACATCGCAGAGCAATATCATTCTCAAATCACTGAATTTATGACAAAAAATCCCTTTCCCATAATAATGGAACTCCCAATCAAGCGGGAAGATGTTAAAGATCCCCTCACAGAACTCATTCGTCAAGCTGTAGGTATTAATCTTGAGCTTTAGAATGCGGGGGTTTCCCAGCCAGGTCAAAGGAGCTGGACTTAGGATCCAGTCGCATAGGCGTTCGTGAGTTCAAATCTCACCCCCCGCATCATTAATTAAGAGGGAGTAAGTCATAGAAACTTAGGTAATTTAAATGATTGAATTTGAAGAAATATTTTCTGAAATCCAGAAGAACTTGGAGTATGATAATGAAAGACGAGAGGAAGTAATAAAACTTGGGCGACTTTCAATTCGTAATTCCTCAATAACAATACGGCATTTGCATCGGAAAGAAATCGAAAAAGCTGGTAAAATTATTGAAGAGAATTCTGTTTTAATCGCTAAGATTAATGATCTAGCAGATCAAATGAGTCCCTCCCCTTTTGGAATGGTTCTATCGTGTAATCAAGAATACGCAGAATCTATATTTCTTTACTCTTTTCTTCAAGAGAAACCATTTCCTGATTATACTAAATTAAAAATACCCTATATAGCGTATCTTCATGGCATTTCTGACTTTATTGGTGAATTACGTAGGGTAGCTCTCGATTCACTTAGAAGAAATGAGAATGATACAGCTGTTAAGGCTCTCGACATAATGGATGAGCTGTATTCCTACTTAATGACCTTAGACTTCCCTGATGGTTTAACATATAATCTCCGAAAGAAAACTGATTTTGCTCGAAATATTACGGAAAAAACCCGCGGAGATCTCATCCTATCTCTTAACAGACTTGATCTCTTAACAACGTTCGATGAAATGCTTAGGAACCATTTAAAAAATAAAAAGAATGAATATTAGAATTTTTTAGTAATGATGGGTTTCATTCTTCCTTTCGTTTCAGCATACGATAGCTCAATTTTGGTTGTCTGGCTGCTTTCACATCGTCTATTCGTCTGGCAGAAGCATTAATAGGTGCCTCAAGAATTCTAGCCTGTTTATCTGTATATGCAAGATTGCTTACTTCCTTTAAAATATCAATAAATCCATCTAACATCTTTTTGGGTTCCGATTCAGTAGGCTCAATCATTAATGCTTCTGGTACAATTAATGGAAAATATATTGTAGGTGGATGAAAACCCTGATCGATAATATATTTTGAAACATCTAAGGTTGAAATATTTTTCTCTTTAAAGAGCTCTTTAGCAGATAACACAAATTCATGCATACAAAAAGCGTTTTTATTTGTTGGAATCGAAAATCCCTTGATATCTTGACATTTCGCTTTCATATAGTTGGCATTTAGTACAGCCATTTCTGAGACAGATTTGAGTCCCTCATACCCCAATCTAAGAATATAAGTATATGCTCGGAGTAGGGTAGAGAAATTCCCATAATAGGATCTGATTTTGCCAATCGAGTTTGGATGATCATACTGTAAAAAATAAGTATTCGTTTCATAATCGAAGTCTATAGTTGGTATAGGTAAAAAGGACTCTAATCGTGAGGTGACTCCAACGGGGCCTGCACCTGGGCCTCCTCCTCCGTGTGGAGTGGCAAAGGTCTTATGAAGATTAAAATGGACTATATCAAACCCCATATCCCCTGGTCGTACTTTTCCCATTATTGCATTGAAGTTTGCTCCATCATAGTATGCAAGTCCGTCCACTTCATGAATAATCTTTGTAATTTCCTCTATGTTTTGTTCAAACATTCCTAGAGTATTAGGATTAGTAAACATAACACCGGCAGTTCTATCAGAAACTGCAGCTTGTAGAGCTTCTAGGTCAACACAACCATCTTCGTTAGATGGTATAACAACTGTTTCAAATCCACACATCGAAACTGTAGCTGGATTTGTCCCATGAGCACTATCTGGTACAATAATCTCTCTTTTCTGTTCTAAATTCCCTTTAGAGAGATGATATTGTCGAACTATCATTATCCCAGTATATTCACCATGAGCCCCTGCAGCTGGTTGCAAAGTTACCTTTTTCATTCCTGATAGTTCAGCTAACCATTTTGCTAGTTCATACATGATTTGTAAAGATCCTTGAACGGAATTAGGATCTTGATAAGGGTGGATAGCTTGAGCTTCTGGAATCGTAGTAACAAGATCACAGACTTTAGGATTATATTTCATTGTACAGCTACCTAATGGATAAAATCCAGAATCAACACCATAATTCATTTGCGAAAGTCTTGTGAAATGGCGCACAACACAAAGTTCGCTAACCTCTGGAAGGTCTAATAGTTCTCTTCGGAGAAGGTTTGAAGGTATTTTTTCTTTACAGCGATCCAGCAAAGTTTTTTCTCTTTTTGTTAATTTTTCCAGCTGAAAACCTACTCTACCTAATGATGATTGTTCGAATAGTAGCGTCCTATCCCACCTTGCTTGATTGAACATTTTATAGACCTCCATATTTTGAAAAAAAATCACGGATAACCCCCGTATAACGGTTAATATGAGCAATAGAGGTCATTTCTGTGGCTGCTGCAAGATAACATTGATTTAATTCTGGGAAATGTGATTCTAATGAAAAACCTCCCTGAATATTATTCCCTAGAATGAAGGAATTAAATTTATTAGCTGAATACTTAGTATCTAATTGAAAAACAAATTCTTTAAATGGTATTCCTGAAAAGTAAGGTGATTTAATGCCAGGAATAGAGTTTAATTCCTCCAATAGGAAGTTTGTGCGAGACATACAAAGTTCTGCAAGTTGTTTCAATCCCTGTGGTCCCATTAAACTCAAATATATTGTAGAAGCGAGCGCACATAAAGCATTGTTCGTACAAATGTTTGATGTAGCTTTTTCTCGACGAATATGTTGTTCTCGAGTTTGAAGTGTCATAGTAAAGGCTCTTTTTGAGGATTTCAACTCTGTGCTAATACCAATAACCCTACCAGGCATAGCTCGAGCAAGCTTTTTGTTATTCTTTACCGCAAAGATTCCTAGTAAAGGCCCTCCAAAATTCATCGGTAATCCAATCGATTGACCTTCCCCAATGACTATATCAGCTCCATAATCCCCAGGAGATTTGAGAATTCCCAATGAAATTGGTTGAATTCCAGCAACAAATAATCCCTCGACTTCATGGGCAATCTTCTCGACTTCTTGAATATTCGGTTCAATATTACCCCAAAAATTTGGATTTTCGACATAAATCCCTGAGATTTGGGTTTTATGAGAGTTGACAAGGTTAGTTAACGCGTTTAAATCAATAGTTCCAGTTTCCTTATCAAAAGGATATGTTTTGATTAAGATTTGTGGTCCTTGAGCATAGGTTTGAAGGGTCTGAAATCTTTCAGGTTGGAGATATGAGGGAACTAAAAAAATCTCCTTATTTGTTACTCTGGTGCACATTAGTGCTGCCTCTCCCAACGATGTAGCCATGTCATACATTGAGGAGTTCACAAGATCTAATCCAGTGAGTTCAGCAATCATTGATTGATATTCCCACAGAGCTTGTAGCATACCTTGAGAGAGTTCAGGAGCATAGGGGGTGTAAGATGTATAAAATTCAGATCGGCTTATTAAAGTGGAAACAACTGCAGGAATAAAATGATGATAAATCCCTGCTCCAATAAATGAGGGAATCCTATCAATTGGCTTATTCCGTGAAAGAATTTCTTTTATGTGTGATATTGCCTCTTGCTCAGAATGAGATATAGGAATATCGATTGATTTAGAAAGACGTAGTTCTTCTGGAATGCCTGAAAATAATTCATCAATTGAAGAGACGCCGATTACTTCAAGCATCGCGTTTATTTGAGCTTCAGTTTGAGGCAGATAAGGATGAAGGGATGACACGGTGATTATCACCTTTATTATACATTTTAAAGGTATTAGTGTTGTTTTTTTTAACTTATTTGACTCTATTATATTAAGTTCTTATATAACGAAGACGTCTTAAAACAACTATACTCATACCAAAAAAAAGTAAAGGAAATAAATATCCTATTATTGAAAAAAAGGGAGCTGCTGGAATTTCCACGAAAACGAGATCTAACTCATTAATCTCTCCAACAGGAATTGGACGAAGTGATTCTGTCGTTTTAGTTGCCTTAATTCCTCTTAATCCTATATCCTCAGAGTTCGACAAAACAAATCCTGTAATTCCATTTTTTAGCTGATATGTGACATTTATTGCTTGTATAGAAATTGACTTTGTAGCTTCAGAAGTAACATTATAAGTAACTCTTAGACGAATTTCCTCATCAATGGATAATAGGCCAAAACTATGGTCGAGTTCATCGGTGATACCAACAAGATCAATACCTGGGATATTCACAAATACTATTTCAAGCTCCTCTGGAATTTTAAGTGTTACTGAGACGTTTTGAATATCTTCAAAGCCATACACATTTAAGATTGAAAGACTCATGTTGAAATGCTCTGCATGATAAACTGTATGAGTATCTACACCTAGATGGACTTGAAGAACAGAAGCAGCTTCCTCAGAAGAATAGCAAACAGTATGAGTTATAGAGCCGCCTAAAATAGCCATAATCAGAATAAAAAAGGTTATTTCTTGTCGTTGTTTTCTTGTACTCAGAATTATCACCAATCTAAAAGATCCTTCAAACAACAGTAGGAAAACAGTCGTTAAGATCGCTATAAATATAGTGTAACGACAATCTATCCAGATAAATAGACAATTTTAGTACGTTTCTAATCCGTTTATTTGAAGATTGTAGAAAGAAGGCAAATATTCAAACGAAATTACTTGATATCCACCCAAAAGGGCGGTTTTGAAGCTGTTCTCAAAAGATTAATAGGCCACACAAGTTCCTTGAAGAGCTATACGAGTTGCCATTTGAAATACTTCTTCCACATTCTTCCCCTTTAAAGCACTAGTTTCATAATATGGGACAGAATATTGCTGTGCTATGCTAATCGCTTCTTCCCTTGAGACTTCTCGTTTTTGTAGATCTAACTTATTACCAACAAGAATGAAAGGTGTACTAGGGCTATGGCGTCTTAATTCTCGGATCCAATGTTTCACATCAAAGAAAGACCCACGGTTTTGAAGGTCAAATACAATTAATGCAACACGACTCCCGTAATAAAATCCTGGACGGACACACCCAAATCTTTGTTGTCCTGCCAAGTCCCACAAAACAAGTTTAACAGATGTTTTTTGATTAATTTTTGTTTCATGGACTTCAATGTTTAAGCCTACAGTAAGATCATATGTTCCAGGAATTCTATGAGTGCGTAAGTGGGAACAGAGCGATGTCTTACCAACTTTTCCATCCCCTAAAAGAACTAATTTTGCAGTGAAATCTTGAGCCAATGACATTTCTCCTACAATTTCTTTTGTGCATTCCTTGTAGACTGAAAATTAAAGAAACCATGATATACCCATAATATCCCTAAAATCTTAAAAAAAAACGTTAAAAATATGTAATTGATTTAATATCATTTTAATAAATAATTAATTTAGAAAATACTCACAATTATGATCCTTCTTTTGAGATTTTAATGAATTAAAGCAATAAATTCAAGATGGTTTAATAATATGCCTTCATTTGAACAGCATTTTTCCCATGCTAAAAATTCCTTCTCTGCTTGCCATTTCTTGATTGGATTTGATAAATGTGAACGATTGCATGGGCATGACTACAAGGTTGCTATTAATCTCAAATATTCTCAAGAGGAACCTACTTCAACATTAGATTTTCGATTAGTTAATTCTGTGATCAGACATGAATTAAACCAATTAAATCAAAAAATTCTTTTACCTAACGAATCACCAAATATACAGATCCGTTCATCAGCGGAAGGAAAAAATTGGGAAATAGTAGTAAATGATAGAAAAACCTATTCTTTTCCTAAACAAGACACAGTAATTCTAGAAGGGATAAAGCAAACCACAGTTGAGAGCTTAGCCTTCCATTTACATCACAGATTATCTTCTTGGTTGCAGAATAATCATCCAGATTTAATAAGTATGCTAGATGTTACTGTAGCCGAGAATCTTGGAAATCAAGTAAAATTTACAGGCCCAGTGTAGGAGGAACTTGGAGAATTTAGTCCCAACGATTCCCAGTAATAACTAAATATAATATTACGAGAATCCCAATGATCAAAAACCCTCCGAGAAATATTAAGAGACCTAATCCTAATATTGTCATGATTATTGTCATTAAGTCCATTTATGTTTCCCCTAAAGAAGAGATTAGAACGACAAAATTCTTACTAAGGAAAAACTTGTTTTCTATGTATATAAAACTTACTAGAAAAAACTATCTAATCAACTATCACTACATCAAATCTTTCTTGGATTAAAAAAATTAAAAGGCTATATTCTGAAATAAGATCTTCCTGAAGATATATAACTCCATTTAACCTTTTTTACGCTAAAATCGAATAATCTTTAAACAGTAGATAAATTTACTTTAATAGGGGGTTCCTCATATTTTTCTAGGTCAGATATAACGTATTTTTTCAAACTTTCCAAATCTCCCATGGATATGACATCTTTGGACGCTATCTCCTGTTCGAGTTTTGTTGGTTTAATGCGAAGCACCCAGGATTTATAGCAATCGGAATTTACAAGCTGAGGATCATCTAGTACCGCAGAGTTTGCTTCGAGTAGGACTGCTGATAATGGTAAGCGGAGGGGCCCTATCCATTTATCACTTTCAACGGTTCCAAATGCTGCTCCTTGTGGAAATTCTTTTCCAAGAGGACGTGTCCTGATATGAAGGAGAGGTCCTGCTTGTTGCTGTCCAAAAAAGTCAAATCCCACTTCAAAAACAGAATTAGTGGATTTAAACCAGATGTGGCCTGGATCACCCGCGTAGTAGTAGCGATCTAAAGGAAAAATGTATGTAACAGAGACTTCTTGCTGGAGGTCCTTGTCAAATTTCTTCGTGGTAATTTCTAACTGTTTCTTACCCAATAGACTCACCGGAGAATTTAACTATATCTACATCAAGAATCTCTTTAATAAGATGTTCGATATCATTCAAAGCAAAGCTTGATTGGGTATAAATATCCAATTGGATGATTCCTTCATTATGCCATGTAAGACGAAATTCTTTAGACCGAACAACTATCACACTGGGACTAGTTGCAAGTACTTCATAATGGTGTTTTTCTAATATTTGACGGACTTTGCGCATATAAAAAGGTGGGGAATCTCTGAAATAAATATTCCAACGGTTCGGATTATTTGAACAGCGGGTAACTGAAAATTTAAGGTTGATCATCGTATTTCACTAATATTTGAGAGAGGTACCAACTTTTTTCTTTATTCAAAGCTATTAGGTTCTTCTTTACATATATTCCGTTATGAGATCTTCAAGAATTCTTTTGTATATTATTTGCTTCTTTCAGTTATCAAAGCATAGCTGCCTTATATTGGCATTATCTGCTATTCTTTTATAGTAATAATAAAAATAATTCAAGCTTGAGTATGATTTAAAATTGAAAGCAGTATGTCTTCTCTCTGGTGGCATTGACAGTCCTATTGCAGCCCAAATAAGTTGTCTAAACGGATTTCAACCTATTCTAGTCCATTATCATAACTTTCCTTTTCATTCACTCGGGACTCTAGAAAAGGTGATTTCTCTTAGTAACAGAATTCTAGAACTTAATCCAGAATATTCAATACCTCTGATAATCATTCCTAATGGTAAAAGCCAAGAGACTATATTAAATAATCTTGAGGGGGTGGAACTTCGCCAAACGTGTCTATTATGCCGTATGCAGATGTTTATTAAAGCAGAAATGTACGCCCAACAAATTGGAGCAGATATTATCGTCACAGGGGAAATTTTAGGTGAACAAGCTAGCCAAACTTTAGATAATCTACCAATAGTGACTTCAAGAGTGAAGATACCTATTTCTAGACCGCTAATAGGATATAATAAAGAAGAAGTTGTGCAGTTATCAAAAAAATGGGGATTCTACGACCTTTCAATACAACCAGGAGGATGTTGTAGTATTAATCCAAGATATCCAGAGACTAAAGGGCGACTAGAAAAAATTATACAAATTTATGATCGTGTGACTTCCCTCATCCATAATATTGCTTTAGATGAGTTAAAAAACTTACAAACTTTTTCACTTCCTATTGATTTAGAGACAGTGCTTGAAAAAATTGAAGTTTAAAATCAATCTTGGCTGAAAATTTAATTAGTATAATTCAAAAAACCTTTTTCGATTTTAATGAAAATCCTTGTAACTGGGGCAACTGGATTTATAGGTAGCGCATTTGTAAAGGCATTAACTGCTAAAAAGGCTAAGTATGACATCTATTGCGCGGTTAGAAAGAGCTCTAATACCGAATCTTTAGAAAATCTTGATGTAGATTTTGTTAATTTTGATTTAACAGATTCAAAAACTTTTAGTTCTGCTGTAGAGGGTAAGGATATTGTAGTTCATTTTGCATCTCAGTATAAAAATTGGAATCGCGCCACAAAAGACGTACTTATTTTTCATAATGTTGAAGCAACTCAAAAGCTAGCTGAAGTTTGTCTTGACGCAAAGGTTCAACATTTTATCTATTGTTCTACTACTGAAGCTTTAGGAAAAGTCCTTGATGGCACAGAAGAATCCGATTATAATCCTGATGAAGTTTATGGGGAAACCAAGATGGAAGCAGAAAAAATTCTAATAGAAATGAGGGAAAAAAAGGATCTACCTTTGACCATTGCACGGCCAACGGGAGTTATTGGTTATGGAGACTGCTACCCATTTTTAGATCTCATAAGTGCTGTTGATAAGAAACTTATTTTCCTTCCCAAATTTCTCCCAGGATCAGGAAAAGCAACCATACATTGGACAGATATTGAAGATATTGTACAAGGATTCATTAAAATTATTGAAATGCCAGAAATATCAATAGGCCAGATATATAACCTTGCATCAGATCAAGCGCAAACGTGGAACGAAGTAGTTGAAACAATATGCAAAAGTCTTGGCATTAGCTCCTCAACCTATCACATTCCAGTATTTTTGGCGAGAATAGGTGTTCCTTTTTTCTTACTTTGGTACAAGATTCGGGGCGTGAAAAACTTTGTTCTTTATCCAAAAGCAGTCAAAAAGTTACAAACTAGTCGAAGCTACATCAATTTTAAAGCCAAAGAAGAACTAGGGTTTAGTCCCAACATCGATTTCGAAACGTCAGTCAATAGCGCGGTTTTATGGTTAAAAGAGCAGGATTTATTAAAACATAGATCCTAATAAGCTATTTCAGGTTGGCATCAGCAATTCGATCTTCCAATCTCTGAAAATATTCATCTGCCTCATCATAAAAAGCGGTAATGTCGATATTTTTGAAAGACTTATCTTGATAAACAATCTCTCCATCAATGATCACATCAGATACATCAGATCCTTTTGTTGAATAAATCAAATGAGATATTTCACGATGAGTCGCTGGCATGAGATGGGGAGAGCTAAAATCTACTAAAATAATATCCGCTTTCTTTCCTACCTCCAAAGAGCCAATTGAATCATTCCAATGAATTACTTCTGCAGAACCTCTAGTACCGAGCCATAGAGCTTGATAGGCTGGGAGAGCTTGTGGATCATACCCATCTTTAACTTTTTGCAATAACGAGCCAATTTTTATTGTTTCAAACATATCCTGTGTATTATTCGAGCTACTACTGTCAGTACCAAACCCTACTGTTACACCTGAATGTATCATAAAATTAATAGGAGCAATTCCAGAGGCTAATTTCAAATTACTAACTGGACAGCTGGCAACACGAGCATCATCTTTCCTTATTAGACTAATGTCTTCCTTCGATACCCAAATCCCATGAGCTAAACACGCATCTTTTAAAATTCCACAGTCATGAAAATATTGAACGGGGGATTCTACACTCTTTGAAATTGAATCAAAACCTGATCCTTTCAAATAATCCCGAATTTGCTGGGTTTCATATTTTGTTTCTGAAGCATGGGTGTGTATAAATGGAGGATGTTCATATTTTTCTTGATAACTATTCTTTAGCTGAAGTAGTTGTTGTAAAAAGTCATAATCAACAGTATATGCAGCATGAGGATCAATTGAACAGCGAATCCGGTCGTTATTACTTGTATGGAATTTTTTTATGACATTTTGTGTTTCACGATAATCTTCCTCCTTTCTCCAAGAAAAACAAACATGCCCTACCACAGCTCGTAAACCAATTTCAGTTAAAGCTTTAACCTCTAATTCACTCTGATGGTACATACTATTAAGAGTGGTGGTTCCCGATGCCAGAGCCTCAAGGGCTCCCAATCGTGCACCAAATTCTATGTCCTCTTGTATCATAATTGATTCAAATGGCCAGATTTTCTCCTCTAACCACACCTGTAATTTCATATCATCAGCATAACCTTTAAGTAAGTTCATAGCTAGATGAGTATGACTATTGACCAATCCTGGTAAGATTACTTTTCCATTTGCATCAATTTTTTCAGTTCCTTGTGGTACTGATATGTTTTCCCCAATTTCAGCGATATGGGACTCTGAAAGAAGAATTGATTGATTTCTGAGAATCTTGGGTTCACTTTTATCACCTGATAATGGGATGATAGCTCTAGCATTCTTAATAATTACATCACTCATTTATACCACCAGTATATTGGTTTCTATCTAAAATAGCCAACCTTCAAACTATATTGGTTATAAACCACAATCCAGCTTACATGAATATTGAACTACAAATATGGTAGGAGGTCGGATTTATTTTCTTTAAAATCCAATAGTATTTGTAGGTATTTACTTCGTAAAGGCTTTTATTTTCCGATCCAAGTATTTTTATTTTTGATATTTGTATCCTCGCAACATTGAGGAGATGACTCAATGAAGGAGAATAAAAAACAACCCCATCTCCAATTGTCAAAAGTTCAAAAATTTTGCCTTTTAAGTGGTAATCCAGATCGAGTACCAACAATTGCAAATTCATTAAAATCTAGCGAAAAAATTGCAGATTATAGAGGTTTAGTAGCCTTTAATGGAAGAACTGCCAGATATGATATTCCTGTTTCAGTATTGACAACTGGAATGGGGTGTTCAAGTACTGCAATCATCCTAGAGGAGGCATTTCGAGCTGGAGGAAGAGTTTTTATTCGAATAGGATCTTGTGGCGCCTTAGAAAATGGGATGAAGATAGGTGGCATTGTAATTCCTCATGCAGCTATACGAGATGAACGTACTTCATTGAATTTTGCCCCAATGGAGTTCCCCGCTACTGCTTCACCTGATATCTATCATAGATTATGTGAGTCCGCAGATAAATTGAAAGTTGACTATTATTCAGGGATAGTATGGACAACTGACATTTATTACTCGTCAAATCAAGACGAGTATAAAAAATGGGCTAAGTGTGGTGCAAACTCTGTTGAAATGGAATCAGCATTAATTTTCACGTTTGGATCTGTTAAGAAAGTCAAAACTGGATCAATACTTGTAATCGATGGTAATTTAGCTGAAGGTACACAAAAAAGTAATCAGAGTTTGGGTGAAAGTAAAAGTTACTTTAAAATTGGCATTCAAAAGGCAATTTTGTGTGCAATTGAGGTAATTGAAACATTTACTGGAAGTTTAAATTAGTTAACATGCAATTATTACTTTAAGTTCTTTCTATTTCCAAATAACTGCAATATATAATTAGACACATGCATCCTATACGATTATTATGAAAATTCTTTCTTCTTTTCCTATCATTCAACGATGCTTTTATAAAAGAAAATCACTAATGATTTATTGATGTGTCATTTTTGACACGTTTGATTCTCTAATTGTGATAGAGGAATGAAGAAAAATGCAAAAAACAAAAATTTCTTTTTTAGTGGCGTTAATCTTTGGAATCCTTCTACTAAGCTCCCCTCTTCTGGCAATTAAGGCTGATGTGAAGGAACCAAAAGCAGATCCGCTAAATGTGGCTTTTATTACTGGAACTGGTGGCCTTGGAGATCAAAGCTTCAATGATTTGGGATATGCAGGTTGTATGATGGCCAAAGAAGAAGGACTATGTACATTTGTTATGTCTGAACCAGACGAAATCAGCGAATTTGAAGGATTACAGGAGAATTACGCAAGTAATGACAGTATCGATCTAATAGTCACATTAGGGTATGACCAAGCATCCGCAGTAAATAAAACAGCAAAAGCTCACCCTGAGGTACCAATTGTATTAATTGACATGGTTGTTGTTCAAGGAAAGGTTCGTTCTGTTACATTTAAGGCAGGTGAAGGATCCTTCCTCGTAGGTGCAATGGCCGGATTAATGACAGAAGCAGGAAAAATTGGGTTTATTGGAGGTAAAGATGACTTCCTTATTGAGGAATTCTATGCTGGCTTTGCAGCTGGAATAGTCCATGCGACCCGAAATTATACTGAAAATGCAGACCCAACGATTTTAAAGAACTTTGTTGGTGATTGGAGCGATCCTGCTAAAGGAAAAAGTCTTGCTGAAGGAGTGATTGCTGAAGGGGCTGATGTTATTTATGCTGCAGCGGGATTGAGCGGATTAGGTGTTATCGAAGCTGTAAATGAAACTGACGAAGATGTCTGGCTTATCGGAGTTGATGCTGACCAAGACCATTTAATCCCTGGAAAGGTTCTTACTTCTATGGTAAAAAGAGTTGACCTCGCAGTTTACCAAGCTATCAAAGATTTATACGACGATAAATGGACCGCTGATATTCAAACTCTTGGATTAAAAGAAAATGCAGTGGGAATTTCAGCCCTTAAATACACCAAGGATGATATTGGGACCGCAAACATAAAAATCGTTAATGAGACGATTCGTGGTCATATCCTTGATGGTACACTTGAGGTTCCAACAACGTATGAAGATTTATGTGATTTATACAACGTTTGTCCAGCAACTGCCCCAGGATTCGAACTCTTATTTGTCTTAGGAGCATTAGCATTAGTTCCAATACTCTTAAGGCGCAAAAAGTAGACTTCCCACTCTCTCCCCTTTTTTTTTTAAACAAAAACTGTTATTACTTTACATTACAATACACGGTATACCTTCTTTTTAGGAGCCATATACATGGTCTACGCGGTTGAGCTACTGAATATCTCCAAATACTTTCCAGGGGTGAGAGCGAATGATGATATTACAATTTCAATAAAGAAAGGTGAAATTCATGGGTTGTTGGGGGAAAATGGATCAGGAAAAACAACACTAATGAATGTTCTTTTTGGGTTATATCAACCTGATTCAGGAAAAATTAAGATAAATGGTAAAGAGGAAAAGGTGGAAGGATCCCGAACTGCAATAAATTTAGGAATTGAGATGATTCATCAACATTTTATGCTTATTAAGCCTTTCACAGTAGCTGAAAACATTATTTTAGGCGAAGAACCTACCTTTATGTCGATTCTCAATCGAGCTGAAATCTCACGTCGTGTAGCTGAACTCATCAGACAGATAGGATTTGAACTTGATATACATACTTTAGTTGAAGATCTTCCTGTAGGTTTGCAACAACGAGTTGAAATTCTTAAAGCATTGTATCGAAAAGCGGAAATTTTAATTTTGGATGAACCTACAGCGGTTTTAACCCCTCAAGAAGCAGATGAACTTTTTGAAACACTGCTAAAATTAAAAGAGAGTGGCGTTACAATAATTTTCATCACTCACAAATTGAGAGAAATCATGGCTGTATGTGATAGAGTTACGATCTTAAGACAAGGAAAAGTCGTAAAAACTGTCAACATTACAGAAACTACCGTTTCTGAGCTTGCGAATATGATGGTTGGTAGAGAAGTCTTATTTAGGGTTGAAAAAAAAGAAGCTAAATTAGGAAAGAAAATTCTGACAATAGAAGACCTTTACGCAACAGATGATAGAGGTGTTTCCGTATTAGAAGATATATCTTTTACAGTGCGAGAGGGAGAAGTAGTTGGAATAGCAGGTGTTCAAGGAAATGGCCAGACAGAGCTAGTTGAAGTTCTAACTGGTTTAAAACGAGCTACTGCAGGAAAAGTAGAAATTGACGAATCACCCGCCATGAATTTAACTCCTGAAGAAATCTTCAATATGGGGGTGGCTCATATCCCCGAGGATCGTCAAGGACGAGGGTTAATCCTTCCTTTTTCAATTAGGGAAAACATGATTCTTGGAATTCATCGTGATCCAGATTTTACTACTTTGACAGTTATTAATGATGAAAAAATCGGTCAGTTTACAAATAAATGTGTAAAATCCTTTGAAATCAAACTAGTGGATCTAGAAGCGCCTACATTTACTCTTTCTGGGGGAAATCAACAAAAAATAATCCTAGCTCGAGAATTACTCGGACGGAAACCAAAGCTGATAATTGCTGCTCAACCGACACGTGGATTAGATGTTGGAGCAATTGAATATGTTCGCAAGAGTTTATTGGAGAAAAGAGATGAAGGAAAAGCTATTCTTTTAGTAAGCACCGAATTAGATGAGATTCGTGCGTTAGCAGATCGTGCTTATGTAATGTTTAAAGGAAAAATCATCTCTGAAGTCGATCCTCAAGCGATCTCAGATGGAGATATTAGTTTACTAATGGCTGGTATAAAGCCAGAAACCAATTAGCGGAGATAGAACCATGGTTGCAGAATCATTGTGGCTTGCAATTTTCACAAGCCCATTTATCGGATCTATTACTTTCTTAATTCTACTACATTACAAAAAAGAACTGAATAGATACCTGTTAATACTTGGATTCATTATTCCAACATTATTGATCTCTCTCATTGGAGCTATCTTAGTTTATCTAGTTAGTACCATTTCAATAGGAGACATAATCATGATTACATTGTCATGGTATTGGCTTTTGTTATTATTAAGTCCCTTTATAGCTATTGGAGGGTATCTTGCTTCAGGAATAAAGTCTGAGAGCGTGAATCAACTCTCGTCAACTATAATTGCTATTGCTTTAGCCATGATTGTGTCCTCTTTATTAATCCTGATGGCTCAAGCATATAATCCTAATATAAATGGAATAGATCCTGGTAGAATCGAATCTTGGATAAGAAATCCCATGTTAGTTGTTCATATTATTTTGGAAGCATTCCAAATTATATTAAATGCATCTTTCGGATTTGATAAATTCCATTTGTTATTAGATGGGAATTTTGTTAATGATAGTGATTTTTATAAAGAGATTGGTCGAACCTTGGGATTAGCTACACCTCTCATATTTACTGCCTTATTATTTGCAATCTCTGCTAAAGCTGGATTATTCTATATTGGAGGTGAAGGTAGTGTCATCCTAGGAGGTTTTACTGGAGGAGTTGTTGGAGCTTTTCTACCAGCCATGCTGCCAATTCCTTTACCTAAAGAAATATTAATTTTTATACATCTTCCTCTCGCTTTTCTATGTGCAGCAGTTGTAGGCGCTTTATTTGGTGCGATACCTGGATATCTCAGAGCATATATCGGTGCACATGAGGTAATAACTACAATAATGTTAAATCCTGTCTCTTATTTACTTGTGTTTATTTTGGTAAAAGAATTCTATTCTCCTGCTGATCAGCCTTATAGAACTTCAGATATTCAGAATACCGCTAAACTTCCTCATCTCTTACCAGGCCCCTTAGGAATAGAATTTCTGATAGCTATTTTTTTGGTTGTCTTTTTATTCTTCTTCTTAACTAAAACAACTTATGGTTTAGAAATACGTGCTGTGGGGGAAAATCCTACGGCAGCAGAATATGCAGGGATCCCCGTAAAAATCCGTTGGGTACAAGCAATGGCTTTGAGTGGCGCAATTGGAGCTCTCGGTGGTGCAGGAATGTCATTAGGGTATTATTGGTTTTTCAATCCAAGTCATCCTACAGGTGTTGGTTTTGATGGAATTGCTGTCTCTGTTCTAGGATTTAATAATCCGTTAACTATAATTTTTGTTGCAGTTCTTTTTGGAGTGATTAAAAATGGTGGAGAAGCTTTAGTCACCTCAATGAATATTCCAAAAGATATTATTTCTGCAATGAGAGGTGTTATTATTTTATTTGCCGCAGCACCATTAGCATTTTCGTTCTTTATGAAACGAAGAACTCAAGATGAAGATCTCTTAGTAGAAGAAACAGATGAGTCCTCTTTGAAAAACAATACTGATCTGATGGATAAAAAAATGGATGAATCATCTAATATGGAGGATAGCTAATGATGCTGAAACCACAGGAGCTCATACAGAATTTCAAAACAATGGACTCAAGACAAAAAGTAAAAATGACACTCTGGATAGTAGTACCTATATTAGTACTCCTGCTTCCTATTCTTCTTTTTGAAGATAACGTTGTCGTTATTGTGAATATATTTCAACCTGGTTCTTTTTCTCTTCTCCTAAATCATATCATTATCTTTTCAGTTCCAATATTCTTAGCAGCTCTTGGGGGTCTATATTCTGAAAGAAGTGGTGTTATTAATCTGGCATTAGAAGGTATGATGCTTGCTGGTTCATTTATAGCAGTCATTGTAGCTTATTTTACACAAGATCTCTTACTTAGTATCATATTGGGAGTTGTTGTGGGTACCCTCCTCGGTTTAATCCATGCTGTTATATCAATTCACTTGAAAGGTGACCAAATCATATCTGGTGTTGCTATCAACATTCTCGCTTTAGGTTTAACCAATTACTTCTTCAAACTTATGTTATCAGAAGTTAAACCAGCAGATATTCCTGATATCCCAACAATTAATGATATTATGAACTGGAATGCTTTTTTCGGCAGCCCACCTCAAACTTATGACATTCTAAAAATGATTGGATATGTATTGTTCGAACAGAGTCCTTTGGTATATTTGGCGATTGGTTTAGCCTTCCTAGGACATTATGTTTTATTTCATACTTCTTTTGGATTACGTGTACGAGCTGTGGGAGAACATCCACGAGCAGCAGATACGCTAGGTATAAATGTCTATTTTACTCGATATGCTTGTGTAATCATAAGTGGAGCTTTAGCTGGGCTTGCAGGAGTATATCTAAGTTTAGGGTTTACCGGTTTTTTTGCAAAAAATATGACTGCTGGGAGAGGCTTTATTGCCATTGCAGCATATATTTTTGGAAATTGGAATGTGGCTGGTACCGCAATTGCATCGTTATTGTTTGGTTTTTTCACGGCACTAGAAGAATTTCTGAAACTAAAAGAGATCTTTCTTATGTTACCAATTCCATTTCCAGGCATTGGTCTGAGAGAAATAAACATCCTTGCTGAAGAATTCCTTGAGATGATTCCTTATCTACTTACTATCGCCATCCTTACGCGTTCAGTTCGAAAGATCCGTCCCCCAAGCGCGATAGGCAAATCATACGACAGGGAACTGAAGTAGTCCAATAGCTTACCTTAGTCCATGAGAACTGAAAAAACTAGCTAGTAATCATTAATGATGAGAGTATGAATGTGATGCTTCTTCTTCCCATACGAGTTAAAAGCTTGTTCAACTTGTTCTAATGAGTAAATATGAGTAATCAATCTATTTACCTTAACAGAATTCGATTTAAGAGCATCAATGGCTTTCTTAAATGGTCCACATCGACTTGTATAAAGAGTAATTTCCCTTTGTACCATCTCTGTCAAATTGATCAGAGGGGATTCGCCATGTGTGCTTTTGATGTGAATTTTCCCCCTACTTCGACAGGAAGAAATAATATCGTTTAATGCTTGAGGATTTCCTGATGCATCAACAACGATATCGGCTCCACCAACACTCACCTCTTTTATTAGCAGAGACACATCAGTAGTATCATGACGATTTATTAGATGAGCAGCACCTAGTTGTCGTGCAAGTTCTAATTTTTTCTCTGATCCATCTACTACAATTGTCTCAAAGCCTTTACTCTTTATAATCTGTAAGAGGAGTAAACCTAATTTTCCCATCCCAAAAATAGCTACCACTCGGTCTTCATGATTTACAGGCATCATTTCAAAAGTCTGATAGGCAGCTGCGAGTGGTTCAATGAAAGTTGCTTCCTCATATGAAACTGAATCAGGTATTCTATGAAGTAGAGTAGAATCGATTGCTAAGTACTCAGCCATCGCTCCGTTAATGTGTATTCCTAATGCTTTTCGCTCAAGACATTGAGAAAAAAGATTCTGTTTGCAATAACAACATTGATGACAAATATTGGTATTAATTTCCGCAGTGACCTTTTGGCCGATCCAAGAGATATCTGAATCAGTTTCACTACCTACTACTTCTCCTGAGAATTCATGACCAGGGATAATTGGAATTGGAGTGGAGATTTTCCTTTTTACAACAGCTAAATCAGTTCCGCAAATGCCAACAGCTCGCACATGAATTAAAACTTGATTCTCCTTAGGGAACGGATTGGGTACTTCTTTTAAGATAACCTTTGCTCCATTAAAGACTGCTGCTTTCAATTTAAACACTTATTTTGCATAGGATTATAATTAGTGGAATACCGACTTAACAGTCAATTCCTTCAGTATTGAGGTTGAATTCCGTTCTTAACTGGGATAATATTTCCCAATTCTTCTTAGCTGAATAAGATTCGATATAGAATTTAATTTTTGGTTCAGTTCCAGAAAATCTGATTAACACACTTGAGTCATCATTGAAAAAAACCTTTAAACCATCTAAAAGTGATGTGTTAGCGATTCGTTTTGACCAAAAGTTTGGAAGATTATTAATTCGTTCTGTCACATTCGTTCGGTCTGCATTGGAGATTTTAAAGGCCTTTCTGAGGATTTTACGTTTGTCATATTTTGTTATAACCTTTGAGACCGTCCTTGATTGTATAATCTCTAGAAATTTTAGCACAGGGAACAGGCCATCTATCCATTTTCCTAGTTCTGGGAAGAGTAACTTGTTTGGTTCAGCTAGAAAAATCACGTTCGGCTCATTCACGAAATCACGGTTTCTACCAATTCTACTAGTAATTACTTCAGCTCCTTTCTCCTTAACAATATCGATAGACTGTTGTGTACAATCACTTGTCAACACAACTTTCTTTCTATCTAGATTGGAATAATCCAAATGATCGCAAAAAAATGTGATTATGGCTGTCGAATTTATGAAGTTCCCTTGCTCATCTATTAAAGCAAAACGGTCACCATCTCCATCATGAGCAACTCCAAGGTCAGCTCCTTCTTCGACAACAACCCTTTTTAGATCTGTTAGATTTGATGAAGAAGGTTCACTGGGGCGACCTGGAAACCTAGGATTGAGTTCTTCATTTATCGTAATGACATCAAACCCAAACTGCTCGAAGACAGATGGCGAAACAAGATTAGGAACATTATTCGCACAATCGAGCACAATTTTCCTTTTCGATTCTATTATTCTAATGTCAGAAGAGAGATAATTGATGTATTCATCAATATAAGAACTAGTGTTATCAAATCTTGAGATTCCAACACTTTTCCATGAAGTGTAGGGAATATCCTTAGAATTACCGTTAATATAGTTTAAGAGGTTTTTTTCCACCTTATCTTCAAATTTTTCCCCACATTCTCCTCCATTCAAAAAAAATTTGAATCCATTGTTGGAAGGAGGATTGTGAGAAGCAGTTACCATTACACCTAAAGAATTATGATTAACTGAGGTAATATATGAGATAACAGGAGTTGGACATAGACCAATATCAATAATTGTCCCTGATCTTGAAGAGAAACCACTTGCAAAACATGATTTAAGTATATCTGATGTAAACCGTATATCAGAAGCAATATATGTTGGTTCTGAATTCTCATATGACTTACCAACAGCTTTTCCAAGGTTCAGACTGAAAAGTGGAGATATTTCGCCGTATGAGCCACGAATTCCAGAACTACCAAACCATTTTGCCAAACTAATCCCACAGACTTTGTGAATGTGCTTATGGGGAGGTTTTTGGATTTAGTTAATAAGAAGTGAACGTTGTTATAAATTAAGATTGCTAGATTAGACTAGAATTACTGCAGAAATTACTAATAAAATAAGTATAATGAAAAGCAATCCGGGAATGTCATATAATCCTAGTACAAAACCCCCAATAAAAACCCCAATAACCGTCCCAACTCCGATAAGAACTTGTCTAAGCGACATTGCTTTAGCTAAATCATCCTGTCCAACTTTGTCAGATATCAATGCCATAGGTGTCGTGATCACTGAAACAGCCGTGAAAATTGATATAATAACTAAACCAATTACTACAAGACAAAGGGGATTGTAATTAGATAGACCTTCTAGTATCATTGGTAACCAATCAAATTGAAAAATCACCATAGCTAAAAGAACTAGAAAAGACATACCTATATAGCCTATAATTAGTACTGGCCGTCTTTCCCATAAATCAGAAATCCTCCCCCAGATTATTAATCCCCCAACACATGAAACAACCAGAGCTGCGGAGATAAAGAGAAGAATTGGGAATGGGAGATTGGTCTCAGATCCATTTGATGTCTCCTCTGTTAATCTTTCTAGGATTGGGATTATAAAAGTAGAAAAAGAGACAATTGTTGAAAATGCTAACCAATGTAAGCAGACTTGGAGAAATTGAGGTGAGAAAAAGAATTTTAGGGTAGCTCTATCTCTTCGAACTCGTAAGAATTCAAAGGAAAAAGGAATATAATTTCCTGTATCACTAATAAAGAAAATGGGGATGGCTGAAATGAATAATAAAATGCCGAATAAGATAAAAGCATGTTCTTTGATTGTTGTCCACATGAAAAA
This sequence comes from Promethearchaeota archaeon, assembly GCA_048939265.1. Taxonomy (GTDB): domain Archaea; phylum Asgardarchaeota; class Heimdallarchaeia; order Hodarchaeales; family Hodarchaeaceae; genus Hodarchaeum. The sequence continues at coordinate 2,555 of JBHLPQ010000014.1, read as the reverse complement.
GCCTATCAAGGCACCTGTAAGCCCACCTATAGTAAGTAAGATATTATTATAGGCAAGAGATTCTCCAACACGATCTTGAGGACTATGTTGTACCCATAGGGCAATTACAGATCCAACCCGGATAGATGCACCAATTCCGAGAATGGCATTCATTATTAGGATAGTTTCAATGAAAAGTGCCTCGGGTGCTAGAACCAAGCCAAAAAAACCAATAAATGAAACAAAGTTTGCTGAAATCATAAGGGCTTTTCTACCATGCAGATCACTTAATGTGCTAAAAAATGGCCCTAAAATAAACCAAAATATGAAGTATACAGCAATAATTATACCACTAATTACAATATAACCTTTTTCATCTAAATATGCAGCCAATAAAAGTTGTTGAGAAGTGAAAGCAACAGTTACAATGGTTTGATAAATACCTATAACTAAAAGAGACGGACGTAAATACAAATCAAAAATTAAAGATTTAGGAGATATCATCGAACGTTCCATGAGGATGCACCGTATTATTACGTTGAAATCTCATAATAATCAGGAGATTTTGATAAAAGTATATTGCCAGACTCTGTTATGGCGTAAGTATCCTCTACTCCAAGCACTTTTTCTCCTTGGATAAAGAACTTTGGTTCACAAGCGAGGATATTTCCGGGAACAAGACGAGGCCCCTTTGGATAAAATACGGGTAATTCGTCAAGTTCAAGACCAACGCCATGTCCAATAAAAGCTACTCTGTCTACGCTAGTTCCCATGAAAGAATCATAAATGCCTAACTCTTTGGAGAGATCCATAACCTCATTATAAAGTTCACTCAAGTTCACATTTGGTTTCAAATTAGTTCGAAGAAAATGCTTGATATATTGAAGCGCCTCTAACTCATTACGTGTTTCAGTATCAAATTTCCCACAAATGAATGTTCGAGTTGTATCTGATATGTAACCATTCCTATTTCCGCAGGTATCGATAATAAAAGGTTTCTTTCCTAATTTTTGACGACTAGGACCATAGGGGTATTTCAGGGTAAGTCCATAACCAGAAATCGGAGTAAAATGAATATTCAAGACAGAGGATTGACTTGAAATGACATAGGCATAATGTAACAACTCCGCGTTAAATCCATGAGTTGTAATAAAACCATCATGACCATTATCAAGCAACCAACTCTCTAAACGGACAGCTAACTCTATTTCAGTCATCTCTGGGGTTGCTATCTCTAAACAATACTCGAATGAATTGTCAACTAGTTTTGCTGCATCCTTAATTTGATTAATTTCATAATCAGACTTAACAGAGCGAAATTGTCTTAAGATTGAACTACAATTGGTTAATTGAACTTCTTGCGCTTTAGATTGCAAAAATTTCACGAATGAGTAAGGCAATTTATCTAACTCTAAAGCGATTTTAGCTACTGGTTTTATGTCTAATGTTGCAAATAGTTTAGATTTTCTACCAAAACTTGTGACTGTTGGTAATCGCGAGAAAGACTTAGCCAACTCAAGATTTCGCTTAACAAGATGAACAGGATCTCCTTCTACTGGAATGTAAACAGCACCATCATACCCCACTCCTGAATAATAATAGAGCTCAGAAGTTGAAAGCAGTATTGCACCATCAATGTTTTCTTCGTTTAAATAAGATTTAAGACGTTTAATTCGGGATTCAATTTCTGATGAAGGGATCCCAGCATAAATGTTATCCATAGTCCGTGCTCCAAGATAGAAAATAAAAAAATATACAAAAAGCACGATATTATTATAATATCATAGAAAAAAGGTATAGAAATGAATTCTTTTCATTTCCTAAAAAGAATCAAGCTCATCTAAAGCTTGTTTGACTCTTGAATCTATATCGTCCTCCTTGGTCATACCAACACTCAATCCCTCAATACTTTTCAGCATCCTTTCCTCGCCTTCTGTGAGTTTCATGAGCTTTTTCTGGTACAGTTCCTTATACTTGTCTCCCTTCTCAATATCACCTACACTATAATTTGCTTCTGAAATAATATATAAAGCAGTAGTGAAAGCAGAAGCATTATCTAAGATGTCATCAATAGCAAGAGCTTGTGAAGCATGTGTAATCGCATCAACAAAATTCCTATTGTCAGTTTGAACCCACGCCATATTCATAAATGTCTCTACAAGTCCCCTTTTATAATTAATCTTTAATGCAAGTGTTCTTGCGAAGTTATAGGACTTCTGAAACATTATTAAATCATCATTTTGGTAATGTAATAGAATTAATTGATTGTGAATATCTACTAGATCCTCAACCGCCTCGTTTTTGACACCAATTTCGTGACCTTGGTTTAAGATGTCTATCGCCTTTTGATATTCTCTCCTTTGTTTAAAGGCTTTAGCTCTGATAATAAATTCCTTAAGTTCCTCCATTAGGGGTACACTCAAATAATTTAACTTTTTTTATAATTTTTTAAAAAAAGGAATATTTTGAGATAGGTATGTTATATTGGATATTTATCTATTTTCTTTTTTCTTCTTATAATTCATTCGGAACCGAAGAGAAATTTTTTTAATAAGTGAAATGTATAAAAAACTAAG
>JBHLPQ010000122.1:0-11130 GCA_048939265.1 Promethearchaeota archaeon | reverse complement strand
AAAATCCCTTTCTAAGAAAGAGCTCACCCCCTCTTGATAAAGATTAAGCAAACTCATTTTGAATCAATTTATTTGAATTTTTCACTGCCAAACTTCTTTTTGAGCTCTTGCATTAATTCCATTTTAAGAGAGACAGCACCAAAACGAGTTGGGGAAGGTTGATATGAAGGAACAGTTTCTTTTTCCCTTTGTTTAAATGCAAGGGCTGCAAGATCTTCTACTTCCATATCCTCAGAAATGGTTTCGCTGGGTTTTTCTTCAGGGGCTTGAATAGGTTCTATTATTGAAATTTCTTCTTCTGTTGGAACCTTTGACGGAGGGGGAGGGGGTGGTGGAGGAACAGCTTCGATAGATGGTCTTGGGATAGGTTGTTGCACTGGTTGAGTAATTTCTCTGGCAAGTGGTTTTTCTGTAAGATCAGTTAATCCAGAAAGCCCTTTAATTGACGCGCTTAGTAGTAGATCCTCAAATTCATTTAATTTCTGTTCAATTGCTCCAAATCTTCGCTGACTACTTGAGATTAAAGCATCAACAACTACTAGAAATGTTGACATAAAATCAGAAAGAATATCTGTCAGGTCAGATATTTTTTCTATCCTTCGATCAGGTTGTTCTTGAATCATATACTTGAGATGCTCAATCAGAAATTCTAAACTTTCATCATCTGGGATCAAGATATTAATGCTCCAAAGACTCTCTATTTTCGAAGAATTGCTCGGGGATTTCTCCGAAGAAGTTTTTCCTCATTGGAAAGACCTGGTTGCCATTCATCCTTCTGCATTTTCTTCGTACCCTTCTTAATTTTCTTGATAATATCTTCATGGAACTTCAAAGAAGCTGCAAAGAGAATAATGGCTCGGACAAGAACGTTATCAAGGAGCCGCTCATCTGTAGATTTGAGAGTAATATCATATTTCCCACCCACATCAAATTTTTTTCCATCTATCTTCCCAAATTGTTTATCCCCAATACCGTTTACAACGCGATAATCTATTCCAAGTCCCATCTTGTGTTTCAGGATAATTGGGATAAATCCCTTTTCATCGTCAATACGAAAAACAAACCATTCTGGAACAAACCACCCTCCACGAATCTTGTTTAACGGGATTAAGTAATCATAATCGTCAATCATTAGGTTAAAGCTAGGAAAGTCATGTCGGGCGGAAAGTGAACGGGTGAATTCACGACCAACCATTTCTTCAAGGGTTCCTTGATAGTACATTGATTTAGAAAATAGTTTGATGACTAACCGCCGTTCTAGTTTGTCCTTCTCATCATCCCATAAACCTTTGCGGTATCCTATAAAGCCAATAGTTTCATCTTCTCCTTTCTTCTTCTCAAAAACTTCCCCAAAAAGCTCAAGATCTCTTGTGAATTGGCGTGATTTTGCCATATGTTCTTCTTTTTGTTTTATTCCCACAATTTCATCATGAAGTCTAGTTCTCCAAAGGTCTACGCTAATTTTTCGTTCCATTTCAGGTATTGATTTTGCTTCTTCTTGAGGTTCTTCTTTCTCGGTCATTTTTTTCACATCTAAAGTCAATCATTAAATTTTAAGGGGTGATACCTTTCTCCTTTTTTAAAGCTATTTTGTAGATTCAAATACTGTTTTTACTTTCAAGTCAATAAACTTGCAAAAGATTTTATGATGATAAATAATGATAATATAACAAATATTGTTTCTTCACAAAATCTTTAATTAATTTTTAATTAATCAATTCAAAATTGGGCCTGTGAGTTAGATTCAATTTGGACGAACCACTAACCGCCGCTGCTGAGCCAAGAATATATCAACAAGTAATATTTTCAGAGTGTGTAACAAACCCAGGAAACACACTAGTCGTTCTTCCAACTGGCTTGGGTAAAACAGTGATCATGGCCTATTTAGCTGCATACTATTTAAAGAAGGATCCAGCTAAACAAATTTTAATATTGACTCCAACACGACCTTTAGTTCATCAGATAAAAGAAATGTTCTTAGAGTTTATAGGTAATCTCTCCCCTAATGCCGTTCTCGAAGTATCAGGAGAAGTCCCTCCCACAAAACGGAAAGAACGATATCCACATGCCAAGATTGTAATTGGTACTCCTCAAACTATCGAAAATGACCTGACATATGATCGCTTGGATTTTCTGAAGGTGCAATTGCTTTGTATTGATGAGGTTCATAGAGCTACTGGTGATTATGCTTATGTCGGAATCGCAAACCAAGCAAAGTGTCAGATTATTGGCTTCACTGCAACCCCAGGGAATAATCCAGAAAAAATCCTTGAAGTATGTGAAAATCTCAGAATCACTAAGGTTTCAGTTACAGACACCAATGATATGGATGTTAGTGATTATATTTCCATACACACACCAAAGGTTATTTGGATCGAGCTTCCAGAAGAATATGAGGTGGTTCTCAAAGAACTGAAGAATTATCAAGAGGAATTGGTCCAAACTCTAAAAGAACAAATACCAGGGGATTTAGATCTTAAATATATAGGAAAAAAAGAAGCTCTAGGTATTCACCAACAGGTTGTGATGCTTACCAAGCAAGATTCAGCTTTTGGTGAACTTTTAATCAACAGTTCCAATTTAATTCGTGTTCAACATCTTAAAGAACTTGTAGAGAGCCAAGGTTTTCCCCAAACGCTACTTAGCATTGAAAAATGGCGTCGGAAAGTTTCATCGAAAGCCTTAAGGTTATTTCTTGAGGATAAACGAATAATTGCTATTGAGAAAAAAATATCTGAAAACCCCATCATTCACCCCAAGCTCCAACACTTAATTGATGAGATAAGGGATATTTTTAAAAGAGAAACCTCATTTGATTCAAGAATTATATTATTTAGTAACTACCGAGATACAATTAGATTTCTAAACACTGAATTATCTCAACAAAATATTGAAACTGGAATTTTTATTGGCCATTCAAGTTCGACTAATGATAAGGGATTAACGCAAAAACAACAATTAGATGTTATCGAGCAATTCAAACAGGGGGATCTAAAGATTCTTCTTAGCACCTCAGTGGGTGAGGAAGGATTAGATGTTGGAAATTGTGATTTGGTTGTATTTTATGACTCTGTTCCCTCAGTTGTAAGAGCTATCCAGCGTCAAGGGAGGGGTAGAAAAAAACAATCACGGGTTATTCATCTAGTTACCAAAGGTACTCGTGATGAAGCAATGTACTGGGCAATTAACAGAAAGAACAAAAAAATGAACAAATTCCTGAAAAAAGAGCTCCAATCCTTGCTAGACACTAAAAAAATACAAGAGAGTCATAGAACATTGGATAAATTTCTAGAAAAGGAAGAACAAATTACTTTCGATTCTTCGGAGCCTCAAATCATTATAGATTCCCGTGAAACGTCAAGTCGGATTCCAAAACTATTAAAACAACATGGAGCTCATTTACAGTCACAAGATCTAGAAGTTGGAGATTATATTCTTTCAAACCGCTTAATTGTGGAAAGAAAAACATATTCAGATTTTGTAAGTTCCATAATCGATGGTCGATTGTTTCAATCCTCATCCCCCGGAGAATATTCCCAATTATCGAGACTTGCGAAATTAAAGTTCCCATTACTTCTGATTCAGTTGGAATCAGAAGTAAAAGAACGCCAAATTCATATTAATAGCCTAATGGGTGCTATCAGCTCAATAATTCTTGATTTTCAAATCCCCATAATATTTACACGGAGTGACTCGGAAACAGCTGCCCTCCTTTACCAATTAGCAAAACGTGAACAGGGTGACACCTCTTCAGATATTACTTTACCTTCTATTTCAAAAAAAGAACAAAATGTTAGAGAAATTCAGATGTTCATGTTAGCAACGATTCCTGGCATCAATACAGTAAAAGCAAAAGAGTTGTTAAATAAATTTCAAACCATTCAAGCTATTGCCACTGCCAGCTTAGAAGAATTAACAGCTGTTCCCCAAATAGGGAAAAAACTCGCACTCCGGGTTCAAACTGTCTTAAACTCATCAGGAGATAAAAATCTCCCTTAAGTTTCATCCCTCTTGATCTAGTTTAGAATAGAAAATTTGGAGTGTCTTTTTCATATGAGCGGCAAAGGCGGTTTGGTTATCCCGAAACTTTTGGATTTCATCTTCAAGTGACTTAAGAGAACCTTCAATTGCTTGAATTCGGCTTTTGACATTATCAATCGATTGAGTACTTTCAATCTCATTTATCCGTGTTTCAATACGAGCCAATGATCCTCCCAATCTTTCCAAATCCTGCTGAAATCCTGTTAAGAGGTACTTTAATCCTCTCGATGTAACTAATTTTCCCCAAGGAGTATCTACAACCAGTTCCTCATCATCCACAAATATGACCCCGTAATCTTCAGTTGAATGGTCAGATATAATTAGTTTTTTAACTAAATCACCATTATTTAAATTTATGTAATCCATAAATCATTCTTTAATACAAAGAATTAGCAAAGGTTTTTGAAGTTTTAATCGGTGGAGTTCTTTCACGAAAGCAAAGGCGAAGAAAACAATGTCATCAAAGAGTGATCTAGTGGCTCTTAACTGCGAACCCTGCTCAATTTGTAAGCGAGCAATTCAGTTAAAAATGAATAAAAATGATTATAAGCCCTCCATCTCTGGAGTATGTCAAGTTGTTGACATACATGGACTAACTGATTCTGACCCAAAACATGTACGCATTCTTTATGTTGATGAACGATTTTCTGTACGGAGCATTTCTGTTATCACCACCATCGCTGACGAAAAGCGTTAACATAAGATATAATTATCTCATTTGGGTTGGGAGATAATTTAAGTAAGTTATTCTCCTTGATTGGTATCCCTATATGCCCTAAACCCCTCTTTGAACCAAAAGAAAAAAGGAAGAGTGATAAATAATTCTGTTCCATAAAAAGGAAGGATAATCATAGCAAGGAATGAAAAATGAATGATTTGGGTATATGTAGGTTGTTGCCATAGAATAATCAAAGCTAGAAAAACAATGACTACCAAAATTGGGAGATACCATGATATCAAGTTTAAAAATTTAAGAATTTCTATTAATAACGGGCCTACAAATTGCGCTACCTCTGCTCGGTACTGAGGATCGCCTTGATAGAGAAATACGGAAGTAATTACATCAAAAAAGCCAAATGGTAGACAAATCAAGGTTAGAATCAGACTAGAGATCGCATAGGGTGCTAGTTTTTGTCCAAGTACCCGCCAATTAGTAAATTGTTTCTCGTAATAGAGTTCTTTCAATGATTGGATGAAATAAAAGAAAATGATAAAGCCAACCATATATTTAACAGAAGCAGCGAGGACATAAAACGTCATACCTAAGATCCGTTGTTCTTTTTTCTCATAGAAATAATAACCTATCAGGAAAAAAAACCACATAAGCATGGAATTAGTGAATAAAAAGGGGGTAATCAAAAGAACAGTAAAAGGGAAAAGTTGATGGTGTGGCCACTCTATAAGTTGAGTGATTACCCAGTAACCCGGAATTATTAGAATAATGTGGAGAGGGACAAACCAATAGGTCTGAAGCCCTGGATAGAAAATACTGCCAAAAATATAGTAAAAGAGACTATATGTAATTAGATCAGGTGGAAAATAATGGTAACGACTTAAGATTATCTCTGAGTTAATATGATGCTCTACTACATCTTCCTGATAAGGATTAATACCTTGGACCACGGCCTGTACGGCCGAGGTAATTGCATCATCGACATCAGTATTCCAGATGACATAGGAAAACAAAAAAATGAGAAATACAACAATAATGGACCCTGTAATACCATAAAACCAGACTTTATCTCGAAGATACTTTCTGAAATAATATTTTAGTCCTTGATTTTCTTCCTCGCGGTGGTACATAAACCAGAGAATCCACAAAGAAACGAATATGAGATTGTATAGGAAAGGCCCCAGATATATGAATATGAATTCGAAAAAGTCCATTAAAAGCCATCTTATATTGGAAATTATTATTTGAGCGGTACTTAGAAAAGAATATAAGAAGTCCTCGCCTCAAGCCTAAGAACGAGGTCAATTGTGTGAAAACCTCCTCGGAAACGGCAGTAGAAGAGACTAAAATTTCTCTAAGGAAGGTATTTGATAAAAAAACCCTTTTCTTACTAAGTTTTGCCTTAATAATGTTATTAATTTATTTATATTTAGAGGATGTAAGTTTAACTAAAATAATCGAAAATTTCTCTCAAATTAATCCCATTATTCTGTTCCTAGGAGCAGCTTCCACCTTTATTGCCGTTTTATTTGATACACTTGCCTGGAAAATTCTCTTAGGAATATCCTCTATTCGCCCTTCTGTCCCTTCTATTTATCGTATACAACTAGCTTCATTTTCTTACGGATTACTAATTCCGAGCGCTGGAGCTATTGAAACCATTATGAGGATCGCGTTGGGAACTCAAGAATTCGTCAATGAAAAAGAACATCGTAATGCAACTAGTGGCGAACTTCTATCTAGTGTAGTAGCTCATCGACTCTGTGGCCTGTTAGTATTCATTCCTATTTCCACCTTCGTAGCTTATGCATTATTGCGTTATTTTAGTGACATCTATAAGGAAATAACTGGTCAACCACTGACAAATGATATGGCCATCTCTTTTACTCTAATTATCTCTTCATTAGCTATCTTAGTGATTATTTTTTTCATTCTCATTGCAAAGACTCCCACTACTGTTAAGAAAATTGTTTTATTGATTTTTAAAGGGTTATATCCCTTCCCTCTCATCGGAAATGCTGCGAAAAACGCTGTAGAACCAAGCAAAAAGATTGTTGATGATTTTAGTATCCAATTCAAATTCTTGGCTCAAAATAAGTCATTGACATTGGTCACCCTTGTTTTATCCTTTTTTTCCCAAATAACTCACTGGATAGCAATTTTTCTCATTCTCCATTCTATTGGAATTCCCATATTGCTCGATCAGGTTGTTGCGGTGAATTTCCTTGGAGGTACAATAGACGCTATCCCTATAGGCATTCCTGGAATGGCTGGACTGAAAGAGATCTCATTAACAGTTTTTCTGGAAAACATACCAGGATGGGTTTTACCACCAACAGAGAAGCTTGAAAAAGCTGCAACTGGAGCCATACTGGTTCAATTAGTGAAATTCTACTTCCTTATTATTGTAGGAATCCTAGTTTATATTGCAGGAAAAACTCGGGTTACCTCTCAAGATTTGAAAGAAGGAAATCTTTGAAACTTTTCTCTTGCTTAAATCAAATCGTTGTACTCAGGATTCTTGTTTCAGCCTATCAAAAACATAGATACCAGCAGTAATGAATCCTTTCCTGTTAAATATGGAAGCGCCTAGAATAGGATAATCAATTGTAATGAAATTGCATGAATAATTCCTTGTTTTTAGCCGACATATTTCAGAAGGAAAGAATTCATAATAATGGCCTTGAAAAACGAAATTATCAACTCCACGCAACATTCTGCGAAGAAACTTTAAAAACTGGCGAAAAGATCGATTTTTAGTCGTCGGAACAATAATTATAACCCTCTTAATGGCAACTCTAAGTATATCTTCGATAACTACGGAATAATCCTTGATGTGTTCGATAACATCAAAAGATACTACATATTCGATGGATTCATCTACAAAAGGAATTCTCATTGCACTGGCTTGGATAACGTTCTCTTGTCGTCCAGGGTTGAGGTCAATGCCTAATACATTCTTATATTTTCGTTTCAACCGATTATGACAGTAAAGATGGCCTTTAACATCAATATCCCCACAACCAACGTCCAAGACTCTTCTAGCGTCCAAAGGAATAAGTTGTTCAACAATATCCATTTTATTCATGCAATATTGGTGATATATGGTAGGAATCGAACTCACCAGAAGATATTTTAGGCTGAGCTTGAAGAGATTGACCTAAATTTATTAATTGTCGTATTTCGTTCAGAAATCAGAGGTCAGGTTTAAGTGTTGTATAATCTACACCTCATAAAAACACGAATCAAATAATAAAAATAAGGAATACTAAAGATTTTGGTATAAAAGTATTTGAAAGGTAATACTAGGACTCAAATAAAGACTTACCAACATGAAGTAATAAATAATAATTAATTCATATAGAAAAGAAGGATTGAACTGATATTGGCTTTACCTGACTGGTTCATTTTACAACAACCCCCCAATTTGAATATAGATATTCCAGAATGGAAAGAATTGGCATGGAATAGGGTGAAGCTTCTTGAAGAACTTCCTCGAGGCCGGTCGCGAATTGTTCGAGATCATTTCCCACCGGTAGATAATGGTTCCCTCCGACAGACGTATTATGACTACCGTTTAGGAGCATATCTCCTCAGATTAGTAGCCGCCACGAATCGGCGTTTGGAAGCCTGGTTGATAGAAACAGAAGGCGATCTGTTTGAATATTTGTACTCTGATCGCACTTCTGGAGAACAAAAATGGGAAATTTTCAGGTGTTTATTTGGTTCTGAGAATGTAATGACCTATGAAGAGTTTAAATATAAAATGGATGAAAGGCAGAATGAGTATCTAGCTAACCTCTACCATCAATTTCATTCAGCCCGAGGAAGAGTATCAAGTGATTTTCTGACTTGTGTTCACTTCTCTCAAGTTCCATGGATGGTTTCAAATCGAAGAGGGTACCTTCGTAAGGGGTGGGTAATATCAAATGAAAATTCCTTTCGAGGAAGTCTTAAGAAGGCCTTTGAACACAAACTCCAAGAAGAGGTGGTAAAAGCTCAGGATTTATTGGGAGTGAGAGAAAGTATAGATCAAGCAGTTGAGGATATCGAAAAAAGTCTTGCAAAACACACACAAATTCGTTCACAATTTTCTTCTACAGAATTTGAGGGAAGAGACTTACAATCCCACCCTGAAATCTTTCCTCCTTGCATGATATACCTATTCTCAGAATTTGAAAATACAGGACGTTTAATTCACGCACATCGTCTTCAACTGGGTTTTTTTCTTAAGAAGATTGGAATGTCTGTTGAAGAACAACTTCTTTATTGGTATGAAAAATCCGTAGATAACCTAAATATAACATACGAACACTTTTTACGGACTTCTGGTTACCAAATACGCCATCTTTATGGATTAGAAGGTGGAAAAAAGGATTATAATGTTCCGAAATGCTCTACTATAGCTACAAGTTATTTTTGTCCTTTTGTTCATTTAGCTCCAGCAATTTTACTTGAATTCCTTAGTCAAAATTACCTTACACAGAAAAAATCAATAACCCCCATGAGAAATCGCCTGGAAAAAATTGTTTCTCAGAGTGGACGGAATCCAACCATGGCTTGTACAATGTATTTTCCGAATATCTATAAGCGTTCTCTATATCGAAAAATAGTTCATCCGTTACAATGGGCTAGATATGCCAGTAAAGTCGAGGGTCTAATGATTGACCAGGAGGAAGGTGATTCATCAGTACAAGAAGAGGTGGAAAGAAATCATTGAATCGAGCTAAACAGCGAACAGCTCTTCGTGATTACTATTCCACTGTCTTCAATTTTGATGACTTATCCTTTATAGACTTTTCAAGATTTGCTACGCGCGAATTTGGTTTCGCAACATTCGAAGGGAAATTTTTCCGCAATATTTCTTTTGAGACCCCTAAAGCATTATTCGATTTTTTGGTTGATCGGACGCCGTTTCATGCTTACATTGGAGCTGTATATAATGAACCTCCTTCTCGGGAGACCCCTATCCATACTCTTGAATGGTATGGGCATGAACTTGTGTTTGATATCGATTTAAATGAATATGATGCTGTACGTCAATTTGTATGTAGTTGTCAAGGTGCCGATCAAGTATGCAATCGTTGTTGGCAACTCGTTAATCTTGCAATCTATATCATAGATGAAACATTACGTCAGGATTTCGGGATGAACGAAATTACCTGGATCTTTTCTGGACGGCGTGGCGTTCATGGCTGGGTTACTGATGACTTAGGGCATTCTTTGAATCAAGAACAACGAATGTCAATAATTGATTATCTATCAGTCATCCATGGAGAAGCTGATACAGCAAGAATTCAAGATCGTACTAAACTAAAGCATGAGTTTCGCTATCGTATTGAACATACCGTGTTCAAATATTTCCTAAAAACTGTCCGACGTAAAGATCTTATAGACTTGGGTTTTAGCTCCTCTGGAGCAAGCAACATTATGAAGCAATTAGAGCACCAAGAAGGGCAGATTGATGAAAATTTATTGAGGAATTTCAATCTTCGGGTTGCAAAAATCAATAAATATGATGAAATTTTACGACGATGGGTACCACGAATAGATCATAAAGTTACTATCGATTTACGACGGCTACTCCGTTTGCCTACCTCTATTCATGGAAAAACAGGAAAAATTGCTCAAATTCTGAATCCAAGTGAAATATTCTCATTTAATCCAGAAGAAGCAGCCTCCATTTTCACCAACGATTGAATAGGTGTAGGTTATAATTATTATTAGTTCTGGTTACAAGTATTTTTGGTTCTATTTCAATTATTTTTGGACCTCGCCTCTCCTTCCTTTTTTGACAATTCAGTGTCGTGAATACAGATCAATTTACTTTGTTTTCTTCTTCGTTGATCTCTGATTAATCGTACCAAAGGTACGGAGAAGAAGGTCATTCCAAGAGTGAATACCAAATGAGTTCCATTCTCCATGTGAAGCTTTAACTTATTTTTGGCACCGAATAAACTTATTTTACGCACGGTCTTCTAACTGGTTCTTTCCTTTTTTAATAAGAGCCTCTAAGAGATTGAAATCTTTGATATGGATTGTTATGGTGTTATTACCAAGGATTTTCGTCATATTGTAGTGAAAAGATTTAATAGAAACTGAAAATTCTTTTCCTAAAATATTGCAATCTAGTACATCACCCAAAGGTAAATAAATAGAAGATATAGAAGAAATTTCTCTATAAATTTTTTTGATAAACATGTTTTGAAACTCCAATAATAAATCCTTGGTTTCCTTTTTGTTGTCTTTTCGTGTGAATTTTATTAAGAAAGGGACTTTTGGTTTGTTTCGAATTATAGTTTTAGTAAAATTCTTTCTCTTGCTATCATTAGCAACATCTATTATTTTAACAAATAATAAGAAAGAAAATCTTATTTGATTCAGTCTGAAAAATTTGAAATGAGTAATAAAAAAAT
>JBHLPQ010000280.1:0-3792 GCA_048939265.1 Promethearchaeota archaeon | reverse complement strand
CTCCTCTTGATCATGAAATTCCTGATAATTCTCTAGAGCTGATTGAGACCGTGTCCATTCAGGATTGTTTTCCTCGAGAACTGTCATCAACGATCCATTTATGATTGTATAGATCACTTATTAATATAAAAAAGACCATAGAAAGGGAAAACAATATTTATGTTTTTCCTCTCAAAAACGGTATTTCTTTGCTTTTTTCTCTTATTCTCAACAACAATCTAGTATTAGCATTCTCCCGTCTTCATGAACCGAAAGGATGACAAATAGTAGCAGGAATGACCAAGACTTTTGCTGGTTATTGCCAAAGGGGCATTGCAAATTCTTATAAGGGTGGTAACTCTAGTAAATTCCGCGATTGATCAAAATTGTGGCGGGAAAAAAAATGCGTTCTAGAATCAAGAAATTATTATTTTTGATATTTTTATTCTTACTATGCTTTTCCTCTAGTACATCTATCCTTAGTAATCTAGGAGATTGCTGGAAATCTTCACATATGCATCCTCGAAAAGAAGTTACTGGGTCTTATCAGAAAATAACTAACTCTTATATTGATATTGATCCAATAGACATTGGTGATAATAGTAGTTTCAATACCCAAGGATTTAGTGGTAGTGGAACGTCTGCTGACCCTTTTATCTTAGAGAATCGTAGAATTACTAATAAAACAGAACTTTCTTTGATACATATTAGAAATACTAACGCCTATTTCATTATACGAAATAATTATCTTGATGGCATTAATAAAAGTCCATATGGAATCTATCTATACAATGTGGTCAATGGAGTTGTCGAGAAAAATATAATCATTAACACAAATCGAGCCATTCATTTCAGATCGAACTCAAAGGACAACCTCATAATCAATAATACAATACATGACAACCAATATGGTATTACGGCATCTTCTTCGTATAATAACACCTATACTTGCAATAAGATCTTCAAAAACACTAAAGATGGAATTTCTTTTGTAGAATACCCTGAACTCCAACAAGGATCAAGAACCCTTTCAGGAAATACCATTACCAATAATCTTATCGAAGATAATGAGGGATATCATGGAATTTACATAGAATGTGGGACGCATAATCTAGTGATAAATAATGTAGTAAAAGACAATAATGAGACGGGAATCGATATTGTTGATGGGGAGCAAAATACAATCTATAATAATACCGTTATTGGTAATAAAGGTGCTGGTATAGCAATTTCCAATGGGTTCACTGATAAATTCCACCTCTATGCTTCTAGCAATATTACTAGTAATACAATAAAGCAGAACCATGAGGGACTCGTCATCTTTAGTTGGGGTGATTTTCGGTCAAAGGCTGGTCCCAATAATGTTTCAAAGAATATCATTGTCCAGAATGAATTTGATAGTCTTTACATTGATAGCTCAAACTACACGATCACAGAAAATATCATCTGCGCCAACGAGGACTTTGGAATTGAGATAGAATCGGAGGGCAGTGATGTGATAGTAAAATGGAACGATTTCATAGGGAATTTAATCGGTCACGACACTCAAGCGATTGATGGCTGTGGAATGAATACCGATTTCAACGAAAACTATTGGGATGACTGGACTTATCCAGATGCTAATGAAGATGGCATTGTTGATAATCCTTATCCAATATTTGGAGGCTTCGACATGTCTCCATTAACTACTCCTCAGCATGAGCTCCCAATAGATCTTCATCTACTCTCTCGGCCACGTTTACTCTATCCAACAGGAGGAGAAGACCTCCAAGGCACGATCACTGTGAAATGGACTCCAGTGACGGACTTTTCGGGTCATTCAGTCACATATTCCCTCTATTACTCCCCCGACGAGGTTGATATGGCTTGGGAAAAATTAGGAACCGATTTGACTAATCCGACGTATGAATGGGATACTACAACTGTTGAGAATGATTATAATGGCCTTCTGAAAGTTGTTGCGAAATGTTCAGAAGGGGTAACGAGTGAGTATGTATTGTATGACCCCATTGACATTGAAAATCCAACAGCTGCTCCTGGTTGGTCATTTACAATGATAGTTCTAACTTTCTGTATGGGAGTTATTGTTACGAGAGCGAAAAAGAAGAGAAAAAAAACACTTTGTTAACTTCAGCAATTCAAGAGCGGATTTATACCGTCTCCATAGCTCACGATTCTGTGCTTCGGGTATTGCCATTAACAGGTCATTTATGATTCCACTTATCCCTTTTTAATGTGAATAAGCATCAATCGAACGACGACAACTAGCTTGTTAGAACTCCCAAGTGGTCCTTCTATGGTTTTTCTCTCGAATCTCATAGGCACTCAGATGATGTCTCCAGGGGGACGCCAAGTAATATCCCGGTATATGCTGTTGGATTATGTTGGAATGGCCGTCATGATGCTGTCTAACACTTTCTATATTCTTTTTGTGATTGATCACATAGGGTTTACCCAGGCCAGTTTTATCGTATCATTAACAATGTTTGTGCAACTCCTTATAGATTATCCATCAGGATCATTAGGGGATTGGATAGGGCAGAGATGGGTATTATCAATTGCAAACCTGAGTTATATGGTTATGTATTATCTCTTATTCTTCACAGACAACAGTATAACTAGTTTTATGATTATTGCGATAATTTCAGGTTTTGCAAATGCCATGGCTTCAGGAGCCTTACAAACTTGGTTGGATAATAGTTACAAACAAGTTGCAGGGAACACTGATCCCGAGCGGAAGATCTATGGGTTCAGTATAGCTCGAATTACCAGCTTAAGGCGATTAGTACTAGCTCTAGCAGTTATTTTGGGGGGATTTCTCGCAACACAGGTATCCCGACGATTTGTTTTTCTTCTCCAGGGTTTTTTGCTCTTATTTTATACATTCTTAATCATTTTTCTCGTTTCAAAAGAAAAGATTACCAGAACTGATCAGTTTAGTCTGAGAAACTACCTCAAATTTCTTAGAGGTGGGCTTCGTTTTACAATATCGTCTAAGGCAACCTCCTTCTTCATATTTGGTCTAGCCATCTATAGTGTTACCTGGCTTATTTGGGCAAATTTAATCCAATTACCACTTTATTTTGGCTATACGGGATCAGATGATCTTTCAGGAATACTACGATCGTCTCTCCTCCTGGTTGGGATACCAATAAGTATGTACACAGCGAGCATAACACAACAATTTTCTAATTCAAAATACCCACTTATAATATTTCTACATGTTGTCCTCTTCTTCCCGCTGTTGTTCTTGCTACTGACTCTTCTCCCAATAAATAACAAATTCGACATTGTAGGAATCCTTTCTGTATTTTTAATACAGGTTTCCCTGACCAGTACGTTATTTTGGATGGCGGAGACCTTAAGACAGCGAGTTATGATTGACATGATTCCATCTGAACACAGAAATGCGGTCTATTCGTTAATCCCAACCTTAGTCTCCCTCTTTGGCATTCCTGTGATTATGATAGCTGGTGTTTTTACTGATTCTTTTGGATTACCTGGGGGAATTACTATTGCCTTTTTTATCAGTATGATCGGAATTTTCCTTATCTTTCTTAGTTTCAAATTCGCGGGTTATCAAAGACCTTTTCCAGAGCCCAAAATAAATGATTTTCAAGATTAGAAATACTGCTAAGAAAAATAATCCATGTGTCATCCCATTTGTAATGGTTATAGTCATTCTTCGAGAGTATAAAAAAGGAGAGACAAGTGGTATAATCTCACCTGTTCGAACAAAGAATATGGGGAAGCAGAAAAAGAAAAAGCTAACAAGAATAATCAAAGCAAGACTAATAACAATAAATAATAAAC
>JBHLPQ010000013.1:0-36999 GCA_048939265.1 Promethearchaeota archaeon | reverse complement strand
AAATCCTGAAAGTGCGCTCCCGCTAGCCTTCTCCCAGTTCAACCACTTCATTACCATAAAGATGTTTGACATTATATTTCGATGGGTAAGCATAGCTCCTTTTGGAGGGCCAGTGGTTCCTCCTGTATAGAGGAGAAAGGCGAGATCGTCAGGAGTGAGCTTGCTTTCTGGTGGAATTGCTGGATAACGTTCAGTTTTGATTATGTCCATGAAATCTAAGACTGTTTTTCCCGAAAGTGACATAACTTTTCCTGAAGGAATTTTTTTGGTTAGTTTTCCTAAGATCTGTTTTATCTTAGGTAAAAAACTACCAATGTTTGTACAGACGTATAATTGTAAGTTTGGTAGCTGAGGAGCGATTTTTACAAGTTTTTCTTCAAAAATAACGTCCCATGTGACAATTCCTTTTGCTCCTGAGTCCTTTAACTGGTACAATAGCTGATCTTCCGAAAGAAGAAACGATACTCCAGTGACAACACAACCAGCCTTTAATGCCCCAAGTAATGCAATAACAAACTGTGGAATATTCGGTATGTTAATCCCGATCCTGTCACCAACCTCAAAACCTTCTTCGATTAACATGTGGGCAAATTTATTCGAATATCCATCTAGTTCACCAAAAGTAATTTCTATTCCTAGATATTCTAGGGCTAGATTATCTTGTAATGTATCAAAAGTGTCTTTAATGGCTTGGGGATATGTTGTTTCCCAGATTTGGGGGTCTAAGTCTTTTACTTCTTCATCCCAGTTTTTTTTCCAAAAATAGGGTTCTTGACTCATCGCATTTGTCACCTTCGACTGAAAAATGAAAAACTGACAGCAAGATATTAATTAATTATATTTCGTATATAAATTAGTCTGTTGGGAAGAATTTCGAAAAAACTTTAATTTTAAAGGAAAATAGTGGTAAGGAATAAAAAGCAAAATCAGAAATCACAAATAACACTTAATCAATGAGTTAATACAAAAAAATCTGAAAATTCGATCTCAAAAGATTTTTTACTAGCCTAGAAGAATTAACAGAGAGAAAATAGTACTTAGGTATACTTTCATAGGTTGATCTCTAATGACTTTAATTAATGATGAAGATTACCTTTATTTTGAAGATGAACTTCAATTCCGAGATGAGGCCAAAAGTTTTGTTATGAAAGAAATTGAACCCATCGCTGGTAAGGTTGAAACTCATGCTCCATTACCAAAAGATATCTGGCGTGATCTGATGCATAAGATGGGCCGAAAAGGTTTCACAGGGATAATGATTCCTAAAAAATACGGTGGAATGGAGAGACCCTTGATGTATCAGCTAATTGTTGGGGAGGAAATCTCTGCAGTAAGTCCAGCGTTGACCATGGGGTTTGGTGCAAGTTGTACACTTTCTGCAATACCTATTTTGCGATTTGGAACAGAAGAACAGAAGGAAAAATATCTCACAGCACTAGCAAAAGGGGAAACGATAGGATCACTTGCTATTACTGAGCCTAATGTGGGTAGTGACACCGCTGGAATGGAGACAAAAGCTGTCTGGGACGAAAAAGAGCAAGTCTGGATATTGAATGGGGAGAAGAGATTTATTACGAATGCTTCAATTGCTGACCAGATAGTAACATTTGCAATTACTGATCCCTCTGTTGATAGTAAATCGGGGATGTCTGCTTTTATTATCGAAACGAATTGGGAGGGATTCAATGTAATCAAAGATTACGATTTAATGGGACGTCGTGGGGTTTGTAACACTCATTTTAAAATTAATAATATGAGGGTTCCTCCTGAAAACTTGCTAGGAAAGCATAATCAAGGTTTTCTAATTTTGATGGATGAATTAGATACCGAACGGGTTGGTATTGCTGCTGAATCCCTTGGTTGTATGAGAAGACCTTTTGAAATCGCAGTTGAACATTCAATGAATAGAATCCAATTTGGACGCCCGATTTCGCGTTTTGAGGCTATATCATTTAAAATTGCCGACATGGCTACACAAATGCGAGCTGCAAGACTAATGACTGTCACCGCAGCCCGAATGATAGAACGAAATCAACCAGCAACAAAAGAAGCAACAATGGCTAAACTCTTTGCAACTGAAGCTGCCGTTAAAGTCACAGATACTGCGATACAAATACTTGGAGGAGAAGGTTATGCTAAAGATTATTCAGGTATAGAAAAGTTCTATCGCGACGCTCGCTTAGGAACAATAGGAGGGGGAACTTCCGAAATCATGCGATTCCTGATTCAAAGAGAAGTGTATATAGAGGCTAAGAGAGGAAAGGCCAGAGAAGTTCCAGAAGTTATCATTGATTTTGTAACAATGATGTCACGTATTTCCAACGGTTTTCGTCCTGAAAGAGCTGAGGGCGTCACTGCTTTAATTCAATTTAAATTTTCTGATACTGATCCGTGGTTGTTGGATATCCAGAACCAACAATGTCGTGTAAAGGCAGCTACAACGGATCAACCAATAATGACGGTGAAAACGGACTCTGTTACTTGGAAGAATATTATGTTAGGAAAACTGGATGCTATGCAAGCAATGATGTCTGGAAAAGTGAATATCACAACTGATGATATGGATCTTCTTATGAAATTCGCACGAATGTTTAAGTTTTCACCAGAAACATTCTCTGGATAGCACGTTGATATTTATACTGGATAGATGATTCATGAAGATTTTTGGACACTTGATTCAAGGGGAAATCTCTACAGAAGGGCGTCAATCCTCCTTTCCTAATGCAGATAAAGTGATTCAAGATCCACGGATTCTTTTTGCTTCCGTATTGAAATCGCAGGGTCTAATGAATCGTTTAGCTGTTAGAAGGCTTTCAAGGATTTTGCCAGCAAAAACACCAGAAATACGGCTATTAAAAGATTATATTAAGGTTCATGGATGGCCTGAAGCCACTTCCTCTGAAATAACTGATATTCAATATGCCAATTATGTCATTGGAGGAGTACGTGAGACAGCTATTGCAGCAGAAGAAGCATCCCGAATAAAGGGCCAGATGCACCGGGAACTGGGAGATCCTGATAGCGGATTGTCACTTGAAGATCGTGGGGAAAGTGTTCTGGTAATGGCAAAATTCATGTGGGAACACTATGATACTTTCAAAGAGATTGCTATTGCTGAAGGCACACCCATTGGTTTATTTGATTGGCAGGCTCAGAATGTATTCAAAGCTCTCAATAAGAAAGAGGTTGAATTTGCTACATCCAGAATTGAAGAAAAAGAAATCCCTTGTGCCAAAGAAGGCGAGCGAACCCTTCTTCATAGATATCCTTTTGGAGCTGTGGGGATTTTTCCGCCATATAATGCTGCTTTAGGCCTTGGTTTTCTTGCCATATTCTGTTCTTATTTTGCTGGTAACGCGACAGTTATACGTACACCTGCTCGTGTTCCTTTAACAAATATGGAGCTTGCGTATGTTCTACGTGACGTTATGGAAGAGATGGAATTTCCTCTAAGCGCTTTTCAGGCCGTTATCGGGCCTGCAAAGTCAATTGCTAACTATATGGTTAATGAATCACCCCTTAATGCAATGGTATATTATGGGGACTCAGACATTGGTTTGCAATTAATGAGTAAAGCGGTTCAGAGAGGTATGCACTTTGTACCTGAATTAGCTGGTAGTGGAGCTAGCCTTGTTTGGAAAGATGTTGATATTGACAAAGTTGCGGATTTTGTGACTCATGCACGATTTTTTGGCTCGGGGCAGATCTGTTTAGCTGCTAAGCGTTTATTTCTTCATGAGGACATTTTTGAGGAATTTATTGAAATTTTAGTGGAAAAAACTGAGAAACTAAAGCCTGGATTACCATCAGACCCTAAAACGGATTTACCGATAATTGGCACGAAAGCTTTGTACCAAATAATAGATATGACTTCTGAAGCACTATATAAAGGAGCTAGAATTAGAACAGGGGGATATCGAATGAATTTTGCAGGTGAACGAGATAACGCGGGGTTGTTTTATAAACCAACTGTGCTTACAGATGTCGATTTGTCTTGTAAGATGTGGTACCATGAAACTTTTGGCCCTGTTCTCCCTGTTATGAAAGTACATACTTTTGAAGAAGCTATAAATCAAGCAAATAATAGTCCATATGGTTTACGCACTTCAGTTTATTCGGATGATCCAAAAATCTGGAAAAAATTCTTTGATGAAATTCAAGCTCCAGGAATTGCTATTAACACGGATCACCTCCATTTTGATGACTTCTTTCCGCATTTAGGAGGATTGAAGACATCGGGTGTTTTTGGAGGTAAGTATTTCTATGAAGTATTAACTTATATGAAATACAGACATCTTCCTTCTTAGTATCTACAGACTTTATTAAATGACCCTAATGAACTGATTTTTCATGAAATCTTTTGACGTTATTTCATTGGATCTTTTTAATACAATGGTGTATGTAGACCGCGATTCATTTGACCTATATTCTCACATGGAAAAAACACTCCTTAATTTTCCAGCTCTTCAGCACCTAATTCCTAAGCTTTCCTTGGATAATATAATTACAGCTTACTATAATGCTGTTCGCCAAAAAATTCATGACAATGAAACAGAAAAGGAGTTTAGAAATGATGAAATTCTTTTTGAAGTTTTGAACAGCTATAAAGTAGGTTCATCTTCAGAGTTATCGGAATTGGCGACAGAGATAATTGAATCTTATTTTGAATTAGCTTTACCTTTGATTCATCCATTTCCAGGATTATTTGAGACATTAGATTATTTGAAAACAGAAGAATATACTCTAGTATTGACATCTAACCATTCATGGGCTCCTAACGGTTGGGATGTCCTTCAAAAATATAATTTGAAGAGTTATTTTGATCAAATCATATTTTCAGGAGATCTTGGCTGGAGAAAACCAAGTTCTAAGGTGTTCTCTGCAGCAATTTCAGGATTATCCTACCGAAGTAAGAATCATGTGATCCATGTTGGTGATGAGATTATCGCTGACATTAAAGGTGCTTTAACGTTCGGAATCAAAGCTCTTTGGGTCTGCTCTTCTCAAGAAGAATCAAAAATTAAAAAAATCAAAGAGTATGACGTTCACAACACTATTTCAAATATCACAGAGCTTCCTCAACATTTATAGATTAAACTGGAGATTTTCCTCTAATTATATCATAACTTTCCAAGACTTGTGAAAATTTATAAAAGAAAATTAACCACTTAATACTAGTTCGAGGGTTATATATTTGCAACAATTTGTGATCCATCTCGAAAATAGTGAAGCACTCGCACAGATCGGGAAAAGGTTGGGCCATAGCGATATTGATATCGTTTCGATGGCTGGAACTACAGCTTTTGGGGTCTGTACAGCTATTTTATTTACTGATGATGAAAAAGGAACTATTGAAGTCTTAAGGGAACTCAAGATTCCCTTCTCAACGCAGGATATTTTGATTGCTTCAATTCCAGATGAGCCAGGTAGCTTTGGTCATTTCACTCAACTCTTCCAGGATCAAGGGATTCGACTCTTATCATTTTATGTCTTACGTTACGTTAAAAATAATGCCGAGATCGCTTTTTCAGTAGACGAAGCCGATTATGAAAAAGCACAATCATTTCTAGATGTATCAGGTTTAGTAAAATCCCATAAAAAAAAGAAGAAGTAGTTTTTTGTTGAATATGAAGCATAATACTTTGATGAAACAATTCATCATTTTCGATTTTTTTTCATGATAGACAACAACTGATAAAAAATCCTTTCAGTTCGCCTTATTTCAGAGAATATACAGTTCTAGTCGGTGATGTCTTGGGTGTGTTGAATGAAATAGTCGAAGCTTATCAAGAAGCGTTTGCTACACCTTTCAATGTGTTTTTACTTCTTCTAATGATTGCAATGCTGCTATTCTGGTGGAGTGCAAATAGGTGGCAAACTCCTGATCGTGTTCGAAAACGTGTAATTTTTATGAATCCCAAACCCACACAACTTCTACAGAATCGTCTAAGATCAAATGAAACCGTAGCAAAGTTTCTTGATTTTATAACCATTCAAGTCTGGTTCTGGGTATTCGCGGTAACTGTAGCAATCGAAATTTTCATATGTGGACTGCAGGGAGAAAATGCATGGCGTTATGGTGTAATGGTGTTAACTGCTTGGGGTACATCAATGACAATTCAGTTTTTATTCCCTGTAGTGGTTCCCATCAGATGGGATAAATTTGATCGCGAATTACCCGTTATTCCTATTCGACTTCTCAAGTTTAGACAGAGTGATAATGTAAATGGACTTCTATACAATGGCTTACCAAGTAATCATTTTGGAATGATGTTAGCGGGTGCTTTCTTATGTTTATTTTTCTTCTTGAATGATACTTGGATTGGATGGTTTGTTGGTATTCTCTTCTTTTTAACTCTGGCAGCTTTCTTTTCTTTTTCTGTGATATACTTAGGGGAACATTACATTTGGGACTTGGTAGCTTCCTTCTTTGTGTATGCTCCTATAATACTTGTCATTAAAATAATCCTCGACCTCCTCGTACCAATGACATAAACGATGTGTGAATTATGAGCCTAGAAGAGAGAGATTTGTCATTCCTTGACCATCCTGACTTTGTGCGTTTTATTTTTTACCCTCGAAGGCATCATGGAGCACTCCGAGAAACAGACGATACTTTTTCGCTTTCAATCCCAATTTCTGATGGTATTAATATTGTGGGCCGCTTTTATCGTACAAATAATTTCAAACTCGCTCCAACGATCCTTTTTTTCCATGGTAATGGCGAAATCGCGACTGATTATGATTTCATTGGGCCAACTTATCAACAGATGGGTATTAACCTCTTTGTTGCCGATTATAGGGGATATGGTCAAAGTGATGGGCATCCATCTTTTTCCAATATGATTAAAGATGCTCATATGATATATCAGGGATTAAGAACATATCTCCTTGAAAACCAATTCTCTGGTTCGGTTTCTGTAATGGGTCGTTCTCTCGGAAGTGCTTCAGCTATTGAAATTGCCACTCATTACCAAAACCAACTAGCCTGTTTGATAATAGAAAGTGGATTTGCCTATACTTATAACCTCCTTAGACGTCTAGGTATTCCTAGTAACCTCTTACCTCCAGAGAAAGAAGAAATCGCTTCAAACCTCCCCTCTATCCGAAAAATCAAGATTCCTTCTTTATTTATTCATGGAGAGAATGACATGATTATTCCCTTAGATGATGGAGTATCTCTCCATAAGAACGTTGCAAGTGAAAACAAGAACATTTTAATTGTACCCCGAGCTGGTCACAACGACCTACTATTACTTGCTCCAGATGATTATATGGAAGCAATCAGAAAGATCATTAATGATACTAGTTAAATTATACTAAAAATGATAAGCTGAGAAGAATTATCATAACTTTTTTTCCAATTTTTTAAGAATTGAAATTAATTCAGAGGGTACTGGAAGAGCTTTAGACATTATTTCTTCAATTGATACCCATTTTACCTCCAATGCATCATCTTTAGCTTTTATCATTCCCTCGGAATGTTCTGTCTCAAACATGAAAACAACAAAGTGAAATTCAACTTTGTTATCCGAATCATGAGTAATTCCATCAATGTAATCGATAAATTGCAGAGATTCAACCGTGATGTCAGTTTCCTCATAAATTTCTCTTCTCAAGCCTTCTTCTACAGTTTCACCGAGATCGATGGCTCCACCAGGAGGGAACCAAAATAAAGCCTTAGGGGGTGCTGCTCTTTTCGTTAGAAGAATTTTTTCTCTCTTTTTGTCAAAAATAATGCCATGAGCACTGACCCATGGTCTTTGAGGATACTTTCTATTACTCATTAAGACTCTCTTTCCTTGAGAAAAAAAAGGATGATAGAGAAGACTAAAATCTAGCCTTCCATCTTGAAGCTGAGGCGAACTCGAGCTCGAAAAGCAGTTATCTTGCCTTCTTCAACTCGGCAATCAAGTTCATCCACTGTGACAATTCGTAAATCACGAAGGGTCTTAGAAGCTTTTTCAACGGCGTTTGTCACCGCTTCTTCCCAACTGGTAGTGGATGAACCTACAAGTTGGATTACTTTATATGTTGATTCCATATTTTGCTCACCTTAGGGGTTTTAGTATTGGTATACCACGTAAGTTTAAGTATGTAGTTTGCCTATAAAAAAGGTTCCACAATAATCAGTGAAGAGTATCTTAAGTATGTTTGAATGTTATTTATTACACCTATGGGAATTAAATACGATTCTAGATGGGAGCTAACTATATCCAGTGAACTTACTCCTCCTAGTTTGAAAGGCTTTCAGCTGAATGTATAATCGGCATAAAGGTTTCTACTGACAAGGATGCTCCCCCAACTAATCCTCCATCAATATCATCTAGTTTAAGGAGCTCAAGACTATTCTTCTCATTCATTGATCCCCCATATAGGATTTGAATTTTTTCAGCACTAGATTCTCCATATTCCTGTTTAAACCAATTTCGAACTATACTGTGTGTTTCACTTGCTTGATTTGGAGTGGCTGGTTTTATCTCTATACCCGGATTAAGGAATTTGTTATTAATTGCCCAAACTGGTTCATACGCGATAACTACATTTTCGAGGTCCGATTGAGATACTCCTTTCAAACTTTCAGCTAATTGTAGTTGATTAACCTCTTTAACACGACCTTCAGCGCGTTCTTTTGCTGTTTCGCCAATACATAAGACTGGTTTGAGACCGTTCTCCAAGGTTTTCAAGACTTTTTGATTTATGGTCTCGTTTGTTTCCCCAAATATTCGTCGTCGTTCGCTATGTCCAAGAATTACGTAATCACAGCCAGCCTCAATACAAGAAATGATCGATGTTTCCCCCGTAAACGCTCCCTGTTCATAATAATGGATATTTTGGCTTGCTAATTTCAAATTTGTCTGAGAGACAGCTTTTCCAACAGAATATAGAGCGTTGAAAGAAGGAGCAATGAATACTTCGGCCTTTGAAATATTTTGCATTGCGTTAGCGATACTTTCGGCAATTTCTACAGCCTCTCCTACCTTCAAAATCTGCATTTTCCAGTTTCCGCCAATAATGAAGCGTCTCATGATTCATCCCTTGAATTATGTCAGATATAGATTTCAATTATATTGTGCTAGATAAATCACTATTGCTTTAAATTATTGTTCAGATAACACTGTAAAGTTGAAGGAACCACAAAAATGGTCAAGATCCTTTTTAGGAGTTTTTTTCTAGCTTTAAATAGGCTAAGAGCTGTAATAATTCTTCTATTTCTTAGTATAATTTGTGGTACTTTAATATTTCAAGTTTATTATCCTTTCTCAATAAATTCTTCCTTTTCTGGGGATTTACTTGATTCTATTCTTGCTTCTATTTCATTATTACTTTCAATGGAGGTATATCCCTTCCCGCATAATGGGGCTTTACTTATAAAACTTATTTACATTGTTTATCCCTTTTTAGGGCTTGTTTTAATTGGTATAGGTATTATAGAAGCAGGAATGGTTATATTTACCTTCCGATATCGAGTTAATGTATGGAATGAATGGTTGGCAAAAACAATGGAGAAACACACAATATTAGTCGGATTAGGAAATGTCGGAGCAAGAACCTTGCATGAATTACTAGAAGATGGAATTCCTACTACAGTTATAACCATGGAAAGTGAAAAACACACAGAATTTATCGAACAAATGCTAAAGAATCCTAACATCGCCGTAATATTCGGAGATGCGAGTAATAAGGCAATATTGAAACAAGCGAATGTTTCAAAAGCTCGGGCTTTAATAACAGTCACAAATGATGACTTGGTGAATTTCAAGATTGCTTCCAAAGCAAAGGAGCTGAATCCTCAAATACGAACTGTGATTCGTGCCTTTGATCTGAAGTTTGCTCAAAAAGTTACTAATTTATTTGATATCGATGCAGCAATATCAACTTCCGCAATTGCTGCTCCCGCTTTTGTAGCAACAAGCTTTGAAGATGGAATAATTCAAAGCCTGAAGTCCAAAAAGGGCGAAGTAGAATTCCACCTAATGGAAATAAGTTTCACTTCAAATTTCGAACCAATTAAGGTTCCTACTTTTGAAAAGGAGTATAAAATAACAATCTTAGCTATCGATAAGATTGCTCATCTTGACTCTGATGATGAAATCGTCCCTGGGTCAAAACTTTTATTACTTGGTGAACTAGGGGCTCTTCGAATAATCAAAAAGAAATTTTGCAGTTAATCAGCTAGAAGAATATTTATATCGAATATCTATCATTAAGAAGAACCTTGTAAGTATTGAAAAGATTTTTGAACTTTGTTTCCGAGATATTACCATGTGCGGTAGGCATTTCATAAATACGTTTCGGTACTTTTTCTATTAACCTATCATAATCAAATCCATATCGTATTTTTGTCTTAATCCTCAAAGTTTGGATTTCTGATCCTAGTCGGAATAATTTTTCTTCTGTCCAATCTATTCCAAGGTTCTGTAGGCATTCAACGACCATTTCTGGAGTGTAGATGTTTCTGGCGAATAAACAAATTATAAGTGAATTTAGAACATTACGCCATTCTTCTTCTTTTACTAGCTTTAAAACAGCCATGGAATTACCAAGGGGTTTATCAAATATTTTTTGGTCAAGCGAATATCCTGCATTGTCTAAATGAGAATGTCTTGCCCCAATAGCGTGACCGAGCATGCTGAAAGAACCAGTGGAGTAACCTGCAGGTGGATTATTATTAAAGCGCACTGCAAAATCACCTCCTCCATAGATCTCTATTAATTGATCTAATCCTTCTCCAGCATACCAGAATAAATCCTTATCTTCAGAATGACGATAAGCAATTCTTTTAATGATTGTTATAAAGTCATTTACGTTCCCAAACCTGATAGGAAGTCCTTGGGTATCCTCATTGGATAGTAATCTCTTCTCATACGCCTCCGCCATCCAACCTAAAATCAATCCTGTTGTGATCGCATCCATCCCTAATCGCTCTGTTTGTTCTATAAGTTTTAGCAATTCAATCCCGTCACCAATCTCAAGGATGGGTCCAAGAGCATACATAGGTTCATAATCATAAGGAACAGCTATTGAATGTAAATCAGCAGGTGAGTCTACTCCATATCGCTCTCGTAGGATTGCTACATGAATGCATCCTACTGGACAGGTATTACAGGAGACTCGTCTTCCTAAGTAAGTTTCTACAAATTTTTCTCCTGAAATATCTTCCGCTCTTTCAAATTTACCTAATTTGAAGTTCTTAGTTGGTAGGGAGTTCATTTCGTTTAGTGGTAAAATACTTTGAGGAGTTCCTAGAACATGATACTTTCTCATACTATCTGTATTCACACATCGCTCCCAGATGTTCTTATAGGTTTTAACATAATTATGTCTGTTTATATTCGGGGAATCTAATGAAATGTCTTTGGATCCACAAATCACAATAGCTTTTATTCTTTTAGCTCCAAGAACAGCCCCTACTCCTAGCCTCCCAAAATGGCGATAACTGTCAACAATCGCATTTCCATATTTAACCAGATTTTCGCTTGCTTGTCCAATTCGGATAGAGGATCTCCTACCTGGGCCTTCAGGAATGAGCTCCCGAAGAATCTTACCAAGAGTGGAAGTATACATGTAAGCGAGCGGTCCTGCTCGTTTGATATCAACTTTTTCATCAATTATTGAGATATAAGACGTTTTTTCTGCTTGTCCCTTGATAATGATGGCTCCTAACCCTGTAAATCGCATTGCAAGTGATAATCGCCCCCCGGCATACGATTCACCTAGATCCCCAGTGAGAGGACTTCTAAAAACAGCAACAGTTTTAGAAACAATGGGATAAAACGTTGATAAAGGGCCTATCGCAAAAATAATCGCGTTATCTTTTCCTAATGGATCTGCGTTTGATGGAACGTGTTCTTGGAGTAAATTAACTGCAACACCAATCCCGCCTAACCATTTAGAGAAGAGCTCTGGTCGTGAATAACGTTTTGTTTTTTGATTTGAAAGATTAATTTCAAGGATATCTTGTGGTATTGCTTCCATTATCTATCCCTCTTAGAATCCTGATTTTGGTTCTTCCATAACGAGTACACCTGTAGGACAAAATTTCACACAGGTACCACATTGTCGGCAAACAATCGCATTATGAAGATCATCATCAATATGAATAGCGCCTGGTATAGGACAGGCATCTACACATTCATGGCCGCATTTTTCAGAGTCACATATCTTTCGGTCAACAAGCACTCCTCCTCCTTTTTCTCTGATTCTGATAGCTCCTTCTATAGGACAAACAGGAACGCAAGGTGGGTCAAGACAACCTCTACACACAACAACAGCGAATGATCCCGAAGAATATCCCCCAACAGTTTTCACATTTATGGATGCACGATCCACGCTTAATACTTTTTCAATCACTCTTGCACAAGCTAAAATGCATTGATAACAACCAATACACCGTTCAAGGTATTCAACACGGATTCTTTTTGCCATTAATCATACCTTCTTTTGCTTAATCTCTACCAAATGTTTTTTTATCATTTGAGTCTCCCAATAACGAAGTAAAGGTTCTGCATATGGAAAATCTCCATAAATTGGTTTTTTGTCTACAAGTTCATCAAGCGTAAGTACTCCAGCGTTTAATAAATTACGTATTTTCTGAGTCCGAGCTTCAAATTGAGCATTAAAATGGTCAAGTTGTTTATGAATATCCTTAGTAACAATTCCCTTATGAGAGGAAATTAAAACTCTGATTTCTAATTCATTAAGTTTTGATATAGAATCCTTGAATTGGGGGATATTTGACTCCCGGTGACCATACCAAGGTCCAAACGAGGTTAAATCAATATCAAAGGAAAATAAAATCTTGTCATTTGGTTCATAAAAACAGTAGTGATCTATCGTATGGCCAGGAGTATAAATCGGGAGGAGATTAACTTCTCCAAAATTAAATTCTGTTTTGTGATCGAAACTTTGGGTCGGTTTACAATTCTTCATTCCCATGATCTTTGGGATATGACTCCGCCAGTATTTCGCAATCTCTCCTGGTTCAGTAAATCGGTTAGATAATGCGAAAATATTCCCACTAGTTTTAAATCCTTGTAGAGGCACCTCGATAGACTCAACATCATCTTTGAATATCCAATTACCTGCAGAATGATCAGGATGGGTGTGAGAATTGATAAGACGGTTAATATAATATTTTTTCTTGATTTCTCGAAGCTTATTCAATCCACAACCAGTGTCGATTAGTGTTGTTTCATTTGAATGAGAAACAATTAAAATTGAGTGGGAATAAGGAAATCTACCCTGGTTTTGTCCTTCGATGAGATATAGATTATCGGAGATTTTCCGTTCCTGTTTTGTCATCAATAAGCTTCTTAGAATTTTATAATTATGAACCTTTTCTTCTTTTTCGATAATTTACCAAAAGAATAGCAATAAAGAGGAAAGTTGTGAAAGACACTAATGTAAAACCTGGTGTGGTTTCAGCTAGAGGAGTATAGGGATGGGTTAATTTATAGAGATTATAATCAAACATTTCAATGTATTCATCTATTAATTTACCATATTCAGCTTTAAGGGCTTCTTCAACCTCAACTCCGAGTAATGGGCTTAATTCAGCAATTTTCGAATCAGTATCAAGAGCTAACGCTTCAACATCTTCCTTATCTAACTGAGGTTGATTTATGATTAATTTACACTCTTCTTGCAACATATTCTTGGTTAAATCAGCAATGTGAGCTGCTGAAGGTTCGGCACCTTCAACCTCTTCAATTGCGCCGATTCGTTCCAAACCAAGTAAATCAAAAAAATAAAGAAACGCAGGGTGGTGAACTACTACTTTGGTACCGTTCAAAGCCTCTTTGGCTTGATCAATTCGCTTCAATAAGTTGTCGAGAGCTTCTTGATATAAAAGGTAGTTTGTATGAAGTGTCGTATTATATTCCGGTAGAAGCTGCTCAAATGCTTGATAAATTTTATAAGTCATAAGTTTAGCGTTTATAGGACTCATCCAAACATGTGGATTCTTTTTACCAATAATAGGATCAAATTCCATATATTCTTCAATGGAGGTATTGATGAGTGTCAAGATTTTCTTAGGAGGACTTGATTGAAGTAATGAATCTACCCATGGTTCTAAACCTGAAAGACCAAACCTGATAAAAAGATCAGCTCTAGCAACAGTAGCTATGTCTAAAGGAGAAGGATCATATGTGTGAGGATTCTCGAGACCACTAACGATACTGGTGACTGTGAAAAGATCCCCAGCCACGTTTTGAGCCCAATCACCAATCATTGATAATGATACTACAACTTCTAAATCAGTTGTTTGCAGATTATCTGTATTAGCTGCTTGGGTCACTGGTAATACACGGATAAGGAAGATAGACAAGGTTATAACTGTTAAAACCTGTTTTTTTGATTTAATGAAGATTTTTATCACCACATATAATATTATATTTATGATGATATTTCTAAACTAATTAATTTTCTAAATTAAAGCATCTTTAAAAAATTTTTTGCAAAGAAAAAATTTATCAAGTACGTTTAAAAAAAATCAAATAACTTCCAATTAATTCATAAATAAATATCCTTGATGATGGAAAAAATGGTTGGCATCTCCAATTCAGAAAAACTCATTCTCCTATTTCTATATACTTGGGAACGCCCTATTCGTGCTGGCGATCTATATCAAACATTAAGTGACGAATACAACTTCGATCGGAGCCGACAAACTCTTCATTCTTTAATCAAGAAATTGCGGAAAAATGAATTAATCTCATGGGAACCCCATAAATTAGTAAGATTAACTGATATGGGCAAGGAACATGCCTTACATATAACTTGGCATATGCATTTACTTGAAAATTATTTTGAAGAGACCTTAGATCTGACAAAAGTAGACAGAAGAAAGGAGGCTTTAAGATTGACACCAATTGTCTCTTGTGGCTTTATTGAAGCTATCACAAAATTTCATCAAGATGACTGTGAATTGAAAGAGGCCATTAAAGCTGGAAACCTATGTACAGAGGAGAATAGAGTTCTGGAAGAAGGAGGATATTCAGAATGAATCCATTTTACATGGAAATTACTTTCAATCCTAATGCCTTTTGGGAATATCTTCAATATCCATTTATGCAAAAAGCTCTCATAGCTGCTATTTTAATTGGTATTATCTGTGCATTGATTGGTACTTTCGTGCTTTTAAGAGGAATGGTCTTTCTTGGAGAAGCAATAGCTCATTCTGCTTTTGCTGGCGCAGCCCTAGCGATTTTGTTGGGATTAGATCCCCTATTAGTCATCATGCTTTTCTCAATAGTATCCTCGATAAGTATTGGTTATGTAAATGAAAAGAAGATGATGAAAGATGAAATCGTAATAGGTGTCATATTTTCTTTTTTCATGGCATTGGCTATTCTTTTTATTAGTCTCATGCCAATATACAGTACTGATGTGCCCTCAATACTCTTCGGTAACATTCTGATAATTAGTCCAAATACATTCAATCTATTAATCTTTTTTAGCTTTTTAATCATCGTCGTGATCTTTATTATTAAAAAAGAGCTATATTTCATGACTTTCGATGAAGAATCAGCACGAGTTTCTGGTATTCCTGTTCGATTCTTAACCTATATTTTCTTGGTTTTAGTTTCAATGACAATTTCAGTCTCATTAAAAGCAATTGGTGCCATATTAGTCTTTGCGATGATTGTAACTCCTGCGGCAGCTGCTTACCAACTTACTTTCAAATTTAATCGTTTACTATTTTTAGCTGGGATATTTGGAGTTTTCTCAACTGTTGGAGGATTATATCTTTCAGTAGTACTTAATCTTCCCTCTGGATCAACAATTGTAACTTTAATAACAATCATATTCCTTATATCATTTATAATTTCCCCTAAACGGCGTTTAGCTCATTTAACTCACTTGCCAACTGAATGCCCATATTGTGGAGAAATAATTAATGAAGGGTCCTGTGAAGATCCAGACTGCCTACAATCAGATACACCTCATTCACATGTTGCTCATGATGACCATCGAAGAGGGGACGTGGTAATAGATAAACGGAAACTCCCTGGAAAAGCTCCGGCTACTCATGAGCACGATTCTGGAAGTGAGTTAGTATGACTACCACAACTGAAATTGATACATTTAGTGTTAAGAGGAGTTTGAATCCTTTAATATGTATAAACAATGCTGTTGTTGCTTATCAAAACGTTGTTGCATTGGCCAATATAAATCTCGATGTCTATGAGGGGGATATTCTTGGAATTTGTGGACCAAATGGGTCTGGTAAGTCAACTCTCCTCAAAGCAATATTAAACCTCGTTCCGTTAAGCTATGGAACTATTCGATTTCATAGTCAAGACTCACAAGTGCAACTAGGTGAAGAATATCGTCAGGACATTAATATAGGATATGTCCCTCAGATTCACAACATTGATCGTAATTTTCCAGCTCTTGTTGAAGATGTTGTTGCAATGGGACGATATGCTCAAGTTGGATTTCTGAAGCGCGTGAAAAAGAGTGATCCATATATTGAGAATGCACTTCGTTCAGTTGGCATGTGGAAGTTTCGAAAACGTCCTATTGGACACCTAAGCGGAGGTCAACAACAAAAAGTAATGATTGCAAGATCATTAGCTAGTAATCCCAAGATATTGTTATTAGATGAACCCACTGCCGCTTTGGATTTCCGAATAGAACGAGCTATAATGGATTTGATTCAACAGCTTCATCAGAAACAAAATCTAACAATAATTTTAGTGACTCACAGAATGAGTTTTTTAAAAGATTTTACTACAAGAGTTGTTTGTCTAGATAAAAGTATCATTTGGGAAGGGGAACCTTCAGACCCTAAACTTCAAGCTATCATTAATCAGCTCTTTTTTCAATGATTAATGCTTTAAATATTTAGTATAGTCTATTTAAAATGACTTAAGCTGTTTTTATCAAATCCAGATTTGATAGTTTAGGATTTCCCCTACTCCAAAAGGTATTTCTCCATTTTTCAATCAACCTAAAAGTGGTTTCTAGGGGAAATTAGTTGGTAAAGGCTGACTCTTATGGTAATAAATGCAGCTAAAAGAGAGATCCCAAAAAATATTTTTGGAAGAACATATGATCCATACATAGGGGCATATTCAACTCTACCCAAAGGTTCAAAGATAGGTCGTAAGTACCCTCCACACATTACCACGACAAAGACAAAACGCATATTCGATGATCTAGAAAAGGTAATTTCAAAGGTAAATCTCAAAGATAATATGACCATTGGTTTTATTCACAATCTCAGATACGGCGATTTTGTTATCTGTGAGGTTATGGATACTATTGCGTCAATGGGGTTCAAGAATCTAACCATTGCATCGACTGCTTTATTTCCTAACCACGAACCTCTCATTGAACACATTCGTTCGGGTGTAATTGGCTGTATTTCTGGGTCGATGAATGGTCCTATTGGAAAAGCTGTATCTACAGGAGAAATTGACATTCCAACCAGTTTACGATCGCATGGGGGGCGCGCACGCGCTGTTGAATGTGGTGAACTTCATCTTGACGTTTCTTTCATAGCTGCTCCCGCTGTAGATGAAATGGGAAACATGAATGGCTGTCAAGGACCAAGTGCTTACGGAGCCTGTGGTTTTGCTAATGAGACTGATTCTATTTACGCGGATAATGTCATTTTAGTTACCGATAATCTCTTGACTGATGAACCTGTTTATCCAGTGAGTATAAGGGGCGATAAAGTTGATTATATCGTAACTGTTGATCGTATTGGTGATCCCAATAAGATCGTTGAAGGCTCACTTGGGAGAAATGTTACTAATCAGCATTTAGAAATTGCAGAACAAGTAGTAAAAGTAGCTGAAGCAGCTGGCTATATAAAAGAGGGTATGTCATTTCAAGCAGGCGCAGGAGGAGTCTCTCTAGGAACAACTCAATTCTTACATGAAATAATGATCGAAAGGGGGATACAGGGGTCATTTATTCATGGGGGAACTACAGGGGCTGCAGTTAAATTACTGGAAGAAGGATTAGTAAGGAAGATATTCGATGGCCAATCATTTGACCTTGTTGCCGCTAAATCCTTACGTGAAAACCCCTGTCATTATGAATGGTCAGCTCAAAATTCCTACAATATTTGGGCTCCTGGAGGGCCTCTTGCCCATTATGTTGACGTCGTTGCTCTAGGAGCTACAGAAATTGATATTGATTTTAATGTAAATGTTAATACACATTCAGATGGATTATTACTTCACGGTATTGGTGGGCATACTGATGCTGCTGCCGCTCAATTAACCATCATTACTTGTCCTATTGCTAGAAAGGTACCGATTGTACGTGATCGAGTTACAACAGTTTCAACACCAGGAGAAATGATTGATGTTGTGATAACCGATGTCGGTATAGCTGTTAACCCAAATAGAACTGAAATTAAAGATAAATTGACAAAAGCTGGGCTAGAAGTAATAGATATTTCTGAACTTCGAGATATGGCTTATAGTCAAGCAGCTCCTTCAGAACCCGAGTTTTCAAATGAAATTTGTACTGCAGTTGAGTTTCGTGATGGAACGCTCATTGATGTCATCTATAAAGTCAATAATTAATCTCCAGTTACAAAAGACTTCAAAGAATTTTCCAGAAATCGTAAAACGCGAAAAGCTATCTCCTGGCGCATCTCTCTTCTTTTTAGATCCTTCTGGATTGATAATTTCGTGGCTGAAGTCTCTTTTTTGAAGGCAATCGCTGCATATACTTCACCTGCTTTTTTTTCTGTTCGTCTTTTGTCTAATTCTGATGAAGTTATAAGTCCAGTCTCTGCAAGTCCAATCTTTGCTCCAGAATAATCCTGTATTCGCTGGGCTAGGTGTTTAGCGATTTCTATAGAAGCAACTCCATATCCTTTGAATGATAAATCTTCACGAGGAATTCCTAACTTAATTTTCATTTCATTTGAGTAGGGGGTCATTCCAAGAAGAAAAATGTGTGAGGCTCCACTAGAACCCGTTAGTAAATCACTGATAAGACCACAGGTCGTTAGTTCAACTGTTGCAATGGTCACACCCTTTTTGTGAATCAAAGGAATGATGCTTTCTTTGGTGTATTGATGGAGTAATGCATAAGCCATCACATACGTATTTTCCATTGGTTTAGCCGTCTTACAAATAATTTCCTGGAGTTCCCTTATGAAATTAGGCTGAATAATTGGTTCCACCTCTTGCTAATTTCGTTCGCTTTTCCAGCTTGGTATTCAGAAATCAGTGTTTGTTGGAGTTGGCTATCGCCTTCAATTTCCGGTAGTAATCGTTTCAAAATTTCAATAGCTATTATTTGATCTTTTTCAGTTGTT
The DNA here is from genome assembly GCA_048939265.1 of Promethearchaeota archaeon. GTDB lineage: Archaea > Asgardarchaeota > Heimdallarchaeia > Hodarchaeales > Hodarchaeaceae > Hodarchaeum. The sequence continues at coordinate 17,705 of JBHLPQ010000013.1, read as the reverse complement.
AATGTCAAATGTACAACAAGTTGGATTGCTATTTTCGTTGCTATCCAGTTAGGCGTCAATTGGTATATATTATTCTTTTCCAAGTACTTGGATATCGTGGAATGGAGATGAGTATCCTGAATGGATTCTTTTTTAGAATATCGATCCCGAATTAAGGAAGCATTAAGATATCTATGGGTTTTTTTGAGAGATAAAAAATGAATGTGCTTGTAAAATTTGTCATTTAACTGGCTATTCAGGAATGAATCAAATTCTTTTTTCGAAAAAACGTCAGCTCTACCTGCAATATAATAATCAGCCCGAAAAATAAGAGGTAATACTTGTTCTAAGGAATTTGAGTAATAAGATGGGTCCAGAAGCTTTTTAAAGACGTCCATTCCTATTATAAAAGAAATTTTATTAATGTTAAATGAAATTTGTCGAGCAGCATCTATTAAATCAATGTAACGAGCTACATTCGATAAGCCAATTGAAATAGGAACTTCAAGTTTGAGGGAGGAAAACAGTTTTTCTAGCATATCAATTCGATAACCAAACAAAGAGCGATTTAGAACATCAACTTTCTTATCTACATGAGATAATGAAAGCAAAAGTAATACTCTTATTGAATCGGATGGATTAAGTTTAGAGTGGAGGTCAATGGCTTTTAAGATGATATCGATATGCGAGGTAGTAGGAGGATCGAAAGAACCTTGGATAATGAGATACTGAGATGGTTTGTTAATCTCATCAGGTCGGAGCAAATCTGGAATAACATCAAGAATAACCTTAATTAAAGGCCCAGAGGTTTGAAATCGGTGGAGAAGTTCTTGAGCCATCCATTCGACCGTAATAGTTCTCTCAATCTTCGGATCCAAAATTGTTCCTCTACATTATCAGAATCCCCATGCTCCTCGCCCTCGCATACGTCGTACCTCTAGAATTTGGCCCGCATGAGTAAATTCATGATTGAAATGCAAAATAAAAGCCTTTCCAATATTCTTATTTTGCCAATTTGGTGGGAAACCTGAATCATCAAACGATTCTTCTAGCCATTCGTCTGTTTTATCATTTAAGACTTTGGTTATTTCCCCATTTACCAGCTTAAAATTAGTAAAAAGATCATCTAAAGAGAATAATTCAAGGAAGTCCCCATTAGTCCCCATTCCAAAATTCTCGCTGTATTCTTCTGAAAGAACCAACGGGTTCCCACAAAAACGATGATTAGCAATCATATCATGTCCAACTAAGACATGACCTACTAGCCAACCAATAGCTGGAGTACCAATCTCTGGTCTCCATCGAAGATCTTCATCTGTTAAATCGTTGGTTACAAAATGCATTTGATTTTCTAAGGCATAGCAAAGTGTTCTGATAATGTATAACGCTTCCATACTACCACATCATACTATTTCTTCTTTTAATAGCCATTCCACCGTCTCTGTGATGGTAGCTTCGGCTGATGCTTTAGGTTGGTACCCTAATTCTAAACGAATTTTGGAATCATCAAAAAGACGATCTTTGCCAAATTTGATGACTCGGTACCGATTGAGGGTTGTTGGTTTTCCTTTCAATTTGCCAATAATCTCTGAAACAAAGCCTCCAATATATGCTAAGAAGTAAGGATAGTTTTTGGGAGGTTCAGAAACAGTTATTTTAGAAACAATGTAATCGTAGAGTTCTTTTACAGAAATTTCAAATGATTTGACATTGTATATTTGACCGTTAGCTTTTTCTTGTGAGTTTATAGCAAGTATTACTGCATTTGCTAAATCCTCTGCAGCAACCCATGTTTGGATAGCCTTACCTTTGCTTATTATTGGAAATTTTCGGTTTTTAATTGCTTGACAAATCCTTGCCATATGTGTAAAATCTCTAATCCCCATTACATTAGGAGGACGTAATATTGTACCTTTTATAAGCCTCTTTTCTATTGCAGCCTTGACACATTTTTCAGCAGCTACTTTGGATTTATGATAATCCCCAAAAGGCCCATATGGAGTGTCTTCAGCTATATGAGTTCCAGTTTTTCTAGGATAAACTCCTGATGAAGAAATGTGAATCAATGTATCAGTAGTATCTGATTGAACCATAGCATCAATGATATTTTTAGTTCCCTGAGCGTTTACTTCCATCAATGTCGTGAAAGAAGCCCAATCATCGGGTAGTGCTGCAGCATGGATTATTACATTAGGAGTAAAAGTTCTCAGAACATGGCTTATTGACTCAGGATCAGTAATATCTGCTTTAAAAACAGTCATTCCTGACTCTACTCGTGTATTAACCTTCATTGGATCACGGACTATCAGTGATATGTCTGATGGGGAAAATTGATTCTCTAAAGCATCGACAATGTGACTTCCTACGAAACCACTACTACCTGTAACCATGAATTTCATCAGACGCATCTCTTGGAATCTAGGTTTCATTCCTTTAAGCAGCACAAGTTCTTAGGTAGTTTTAAATCTCTTTATCACCTGAAATAAGCATTACCTTATGTCCGCATGAGAAGAATAATTGCATTAAAAAAGCACTGAAAATCAGGACTCTTTTCTCCTTATTATAAGCAAATACATACACCACTAAAATTTAGAATCGAATACTTTCAAGCCCCTTGGATAAGGATTGAGTCATATGATAATGTTTAACAACTACTTGCTAAAAACCAACCAGTAAATTACTCACAGCATAATTTTTTATTAATAAATCGTTTATTACGTTATATTTAACCGATAGATAGTAATTTTAAGTTAAATACCTTGGAAAATAGTTTATTGGAGATAGATAACAGAATATATATGACCTGCGCCCATTTGGAAATACTTATATTTTTTAATAATCAAAATTAGTACTTGAATCTTTAAATAATAAAGACTTCTTGAAAAACGAGGAAAAAAGAATGAGAAAGAAATTTTCACTTTTAATAGTAGCAAGTATGTTTTTGTTATTATTAGTACCAACAATAAGCATGGCAGAAATAGATAAGGATGTCATGACTGCAGGCGACACTTTTATCTATTCTGTTGCTGAATTTGATGTTCCTTGGGCAGATTTATTCGAAAATGGAGACAGTATGGGTTTTCCGATTGAAGATCTGGTCATTGATTTAGCAGATAGCACGTTCGGCGTGAAAGTAATGGGTACGGATGATAATGACGGTTACTACATGTTGAGTGCATATGTAATCCTTGGAAGAAGCATCGAGATCCCAATCCCAGAAGAGCAGTTGACTCCCGAAATCGAGGAGATCCTTGGTGGTAATAAGATTTCAATACCAAAAGGAATCGGTATCGGGGTGCCTGCCAATATCCCTGGTAGTGATTATCTTGAATTCATTGATAATGACTATGAAGACGGCCTTCCTGGCTTGCCCTTCTATTTTGACGCTGAGGAATGGAACCAATACGATGACATGTTTGAAGATCTTGAAGATATGTTAGACGACGCTGACACTGGGATCGACATCACATATGGAGAAGAGGACGACGAGTACGTTGTGACACTTGAGGGCAGTTTCCCCGGTGGCGGAGCGGAAGCTGAGTATACTTCGGATCCATATGCGTATACTACTACTGAATACGCAGTACCAATAGGCGGTCCAGAGATTGACGGTGATTTCACCTTTGAAGCAGCCTGGCACAGATCTGGCAAGTATGCAGGTGTATTCAAACGAGTGAAAGCGAACTTCGATGGAGATATCGGGGACGCTAATAACGTTGAAATCAATGTTGAGGTTGATTTTCAAGGAAAGAGGCACAATCCCCTTCCGAAAGCAATTAGAGACAAGGACGAAATAACTCTCGAGATGGAGTCAGCCACATTTGATCATGATATAGACGGCTTCTTTAATGATATGGAGGGCTTCCCAGGCCAGCTTGAAGAAGTAGCAGACATGATGGATGATGCTGAAGGCGAAGACATATTTGTATTCGATATTCAAAAGGTCGAAGGATGTTATTACGAAACCGATATTGAGATTTATGAAGCCGACGAAACCGTTGAAGGCATTTGGTGGAATGGGTTCATCGGAGCTGCTGGTTGGCATGATGACTACGCCAACGATCCTTGGGATGATTGGTATATCTATCAAGCTGGTGGAACACCACTAGTAATCCCCATGGTGGCCCCTGGAATCACCCCCGATTGGGACATGTGGACAGCTTCCACAAAGACTGTTTCGTCCATCTTAGAATTCGTAGAATCAGCTGTGACTTCTTCTTCTGCAGAAGATGCCCTAGCTGACATTGGTTTCACCATTAGCAAGTTTGATATGCAATATGAGATACGAGGAAATGACGACTACAAATTCTTCTATTTCACTGGTGATTACGAATTGAACGTTGACACTGAAGACATAGCAGAAGAAGACTGGCCCTTAGCTCCAGATCCAGAGCGACCAAAAGCAGATATCAAAGTTAACTTTGAAGTATGGTTGGGTTATACAGCAGAAGGTTTAATAGTTAGTATCGGCGTGAACCTCAACGTAGATGCTAGTTTCGTAGATTTTCCATATGGTTCAGAATATAACGATGTAACCTATGATTATGATACCCTTTACGGTGACGGATCTGTTACTATGGAACTGAATGCAGACATCAGGAACACACACGAAAGTATCAAGGAGTATCCAGATCCAACAGCACTACCCGAAGATACTAAAGGTGAAGATGGTGATGGAGATGGCGGTCTTCCCACTCCAGGTTTTTCCATCATCCCAGCACTTATTTTAATCGCTGCAATCTCAGTTATCATTAAAAGACGAAAATAAGAGATTTTATCATCTCTTCCTCTTTTTCTTTTTCTTGGAAATTTTTTCTTCTAGAATAGGTAACCATTGTTATTACCTACTTTTTTAATAAACCCTTAATGAATTAAGAGAAATAGTTAAATTTCTCGAATAATTAATTGACCTTAACGGGTGTAAAAATTACCAATAAGGGTATCAATATGGTTTTAACTAAAAGAGCTGAGATTCATGCTTTACTGCCCGTTTTGACAACCCTACTAGTACTTTCAATTGAATCCATAGTTATTACACTACTAGAACTTGTCATATTGAGTTCTGGGCTGCTGAATAACCTTTTCTTATCATATTCAGAAGAATTCCTAAATATAGTAATATTAACAGTGGCAAAAGGATTTGGTATACTTGTTTTAGTTGTTTTTTATACGCAGAAGTTAAGATCAGGTAGAATAAAGAGTTCTTCCGAAATCAAGTTACTACACTTACTCGGTGGAACTTTGCTTTATGTGGGATGTATCACATTCCTAATGCAAAATTTAAATAACTCTTTAATCATTTTTCCTGAAAAAACTCCATTTTTTAAAGTATGGCCCGAGATTATATTATCTAAAATATTAGTTGAATATATGGGTTATCAAATCATTCTACTTCTGGCATTATTAATAGTCATACCCATTTTTGAAGAACTACTTTTTCGGAAAGTAGTGATTACTGCTTTATTAATGAAGAAAATGCGTTATGGCTGGATATTAATCATTTCATCTTTGTGTTATGCTGTTTACCCCTTCATCTCAAATCTAGTAATGTATTCGGAAGAGCAAGCACTTTGGGATTTTGTAATTCGATTATTTAGTGGGATAATTTTATCGATTATATTTATTCAAACCCGAAAGGTGAAATACACCTATCTACCAAGACTATTAACAAATATTCTTATCTACATTCAATTTTTGACAATGTTTCACCCTTTGTTTTATCCAATGCGGGAACTATATTCACTGATGCTCTTGATCACCACTTCTGTTGGAATCATTGTCCTTTTCTATCTTATATTTGATGGAATAGCCACATATAGGTCAAAATTATCAATCCCGACTTGGTTAGATTCATTTCTTGATTTCCAGATTTCAGAAGATATATTGAAACCTCTCTTATTTTCGATTATTTTTATACTCCCAATCATACCTTTTGGGTTAATTCTTTTCATTGATCATCTAGTATTGTATACAGATCTGGGGGGAATCTTGATTAAAACAATTATTAAGAGTTTTTTTCTGGGACTAGCTATTCTAATCTGTGGTTACCAGATTAAAACAAATAATGAGTTATTTAAAGCTTTTTCTGAGCCAACGATTTCTTTTACACTAATGCTAAAAGAAAAGTATCGTGATCTGAAAGAGAATTATGCACAAATGATAAGAATAACCCCAAAGGTCATTTTTCGTCATATTGGGGTCATATTTTTGGTTTTAGGAGCAATCTGTCCCCTTTTTCTTTTTTCGATGGCAGCAACAATCTTTACTAGAATACAGTATGTGGGTACTATTGTTGAAGTCGATATGTATCTAAATACTGGACAGGGTCCTTTTTTCTCATTCTCACGAGTAGAAATGAGATCATGGAGCCCAATGATTCCGATTATTCCAATCCCTCGGCAAACCGAGGAGATGTTCTATTTTCTCAAACATACTAATGGTCAATGGAATTTTCTTCCAGATACTTTTATGGCACATCCAGGAGATTGGATTCATGGATTAATGACTGTGAGCACTTGGTTTCTCATTCTAGGTCTACTAAGTTTTGTTGTAATAGAGTATCGTCGAAATCGTAGAATAACTGCTGGCATTGGAGTTTTCGGTATTCTTGGTGCCGAACTTCTTTGGTATTTGTTCACAATGGGACTTGGTTCTATTCCTTCTGGAGAGGAGCCCCCCCCTCCATCAACTAACCAAACAATGTCTCAATTCTTACAAATGGATTTTGAGCTTACTAATTTTTTAATTCTTCCCCTTGGATTGATTCTTTTTCTAATCGCAGCAACGATTATACTAGCTTCTGGAATATGGCGTCATTATAAGGAAAAAAATAGCCTTATTCCTGATACATCTGAGAGTAAATCCTCTGAAGAGTTACCAGAATCAGCTAATCAGTAATTTAAAGACCTGGTTTGAATCCTACAAACTGAAATCATCCACAAAAACGTTTATTCGTTGACGAATTTCACCCTCTTTCAACTTCTACCTGATATTAATAGGTTAATTAGTGGATCAGATGAGATTTTGGTGATTTTAGTGGAAGAATATGTACAAGAAGCGTTTATGGACCATTTAGCACAGATTTCAGATGAAAATTTGAAGCAAAAAGTGATAGATGTATGTGTTGAAGCCCTAAAAACTGGTAATGATGGTGCTGGATGGAAAAACATGGATTTTCCGTTTACCCTTGTAATTCCAGGCGTAAAGGTAACTTTTCTTAGCCATGTCAGAATTGTGACAGATTTAGCTCTTCAATCAGCAAGCTTACTTGAAAAACAGGGTATTCCCATTAACCGTGATATTCTAATTGCTAGCGCGATTCTTCATGATATAGGAAAACCCCTTGAGTTTGCTCAGACATCAAATGGAGAAGTAGTGAAATCTAGAGTGGGAAAAAGACTTAGACATCCTGTTTCTGGAGCTGGATTAGCGATGAAACATGGACTCCCTTATGAAGTGGTTCAAAATATTTATCAACACTCTTGGGAAGGAGAAAAAGGACCTGGACGAACTATTGAAGGTGAGATCGTTCACAGATGCGATTTCTTACATTTCGGCCCATTAAAGATTTCATTGGAATCAGATTAGGTGAAAAACATGACCAAATATAAAATTGCATATATGCCTGGTGATGGAATCGGTAAAGATGTTTTAGAAGCAGCCCGAATCGTCCTTGACGCCACTAATTTCGATGCTGAATATATCCCCCTTGATATCGGATTTGATATTTTTAAAGCCGAAGGGGATCCTCTCCCTGACCGAACAGTTGAGGGTATGAAGGAAACTGATGCAGCTTTGTTCGGAGCAATCACCTCTCGCCCAACAACAGATCCAGAAGTAGTAAAGACTGTTCAGAAGTTCGGGATTCCATACCGATCACCAATTGTACGTTTAAGACAAGTTTTCGATTTGTACTCTAATATGCGACCAACCAAGGCGTATCCAGGCAATCCACTGAATTATCGAGATGATATCGATCTCATCACATTTAGAGAAAACACTGAAGGCCTCTATACAGGGATTGAGTATGATAGTGGTGAGGAATTCAAGCAGCTTGCTTCATTAGAAAAATTCAAGAAATTTGATTCAGAGAAAACCGCTGTTTCTTGTCGAGTTTTTACTGAAAAAGGTTGTCGGAGAATTTTGGTTACAGCTTTTGATTATGCAAAGAAATTTGGGCATCCTACTGTCACTGTAATCCACAAAGCCAATGTGATTCGCCAGACGTGTGGTATGTTTCGACGAATTGCTTTCGAGGTAGCTAAAGACTATCCAGAGGTCGAAATGTGGGAAACAAATATCGATGCTATGTGTATGTGGTTAATCAAGAATCCTCAAGATTATGGGGTCATGGTTACGACAAATATGTTCGGTGATATCATTAGTGACCTTGCCGCTCAGTTGGTTGGAGGATTAGGATTTGCATCTAGTGCTTCAACAAATGGAGACGTGTACGGCCTTTTTGAACCAACACATGGGTCCGCTCCTAAGTACGCTGGCCAATACAAAGTAAATCCGACAGCTGCATTTTTGTCTGCCAAATTAATGCTAGAATGGCTTGGAGCTAAAGGTGATCCCTCCCTCTTAGAAATCGCACGAAATATTGAACAGGGAATTGCAACTGTTATCAAAGAAGCGAAAGTGCGAACTTATGATATGGGTGGTTCAAGTTCTACCCTAGAAGTAGCTGAAGAAGTCGTAAAGAAAATGTCTTAATTTTCTCACCTCCATAGGTCTAGCGTTGAAGAGGATAACTTCATGACTGTTACAGTTACTTTCTACGGTCCTTTAGAACGCTGGAGTGGGAAAAAAGTGTTTCGTACAACTGGATCCTCTGTGCGAGAAGTACTTGCTACATTAGAGACGCAAATAGGAAAATCCGTACTGGAACATATAGTTCAATCTGAAACTGGGAAAATAAAAAGCCACTTTCATGTGCTTCTAAATGGCAAAGATATAGAGTCACTTAACGGTCTGGATGAAAAAGTCAAGGATGGGGACAACCTAACTTGTGTCCCCCCTGTAGGAGGAGGAATAAAAAATCCTTGATTTGAGGTTATTTCAGCTGTTTAGTTATTTCTTTGATTTTAAATGGATAATTTTTAGTCAATCTATTCTTTTTTAGATTTTGTTTAAGTATCCATAAAATATCGTTGTCCTGAGACGTCGCTAGCTCTTTTAAGTATGTAAAACCTTCCTCGGGGTTTGATTGAACTACCACGCTTAATGAATAAGCTAAACCTTTCCTTAAAATTCTAAAATCTTCTCTCTTCCTATTATTACAGCTCATTACTTGATTAAGAACCATCTTGTGAAGTTTTAATGCTTGGTTGCTTAGATGATCATCTTGAAGTAGTTTGGGATCAGCTACTCCTGTTACCACGCCTCTCATTAAAAGCCATTGATCATCAAATATCCATGTCTTAATCTCCTCAATTGTTTCATCACGATTAACTATTAAAAGTTCTTGAATCCCATTCGCAACCGCCTCCCGAATACGCCAACGTGAATCATTTGCCATTTTTTTCAAAAGAGTTAGAGATTCTTTATAATGCGATATTGAAATAGATCCTACAGTTCCAACAGCCCATGTAGCGCAAAAAGGGAAAAATTCTTGAGGATTGTTTGTAGGGGCTTGATCTGGAGTGATATTAATGATTGATCTCAGATAATTCCATAATAGGTCTTCATGACTTTCCCAATATTCTCGTATAACTATTGTGAAGGCTTTTGCCAACTCTAGATTTCCTCTACGACCTGGTAAATTGCTATTTGCCAATAAATAATCATTTAACTTTTTCTCGTCCTTGGTCTGAATGAGTTCAGGGAAAATTAGTTGTAGTTCTTGTTGGTGTCTTTGGACTTTACTCATTTTTGGCTTCTTCCTTCAAGAATCATATTAATAAAGTTTTATTTAAATTCGATATTTAAATCCTCTCTGTCCCTAGTATCTCTCATTTTCATATTTATCATGGAGGAAATCAATAATGGCAATTTTAAATGAACTTTCCTATGATCTAAAACCAATTGAAAAAGGTTACGCAAATAAAACACTGTATATCAATTTAACTACTTATGAAATAAAAATTAAGCCTGTTACCAATGAAATGAAGGAGAAATTCATTGGAGGAAAAGGATTCGATTTATGGTTGATGTGGAATTCTTTGCCTAAAGATCGTGTAACTAAATGGGACGACCCTGAAAATGTAATTTGCATTGCTTCAGGCCCTTTAGGAGGAAGCACTTTCTATCCTGGATCAGGGAAATCAATCGTTACAACAATCTCTCCCCTGACTGGAATCGTCATTGATAGCAATGTGGGAGGATATTTTGGGCCTTATGCTAAATTTTCAGGTTTTGATGCAATTGAAATCCAGGGTAAATCCCAAAATGATGTGCTTATTTTCATTAATGGTGATGAAGGAATAATCAGAATTGAGGACGCAGAGGATATTCCTGACGAATCTCACCTAATTACTCAACAATTAACTGAGAAGTACGCTGTTACTGCAACTGATAAAGAAAAACACCGTGTCAGTGTGGTTTCAGCAGGAAAAGGAGCTGACCATTCAAAATGGGGGTGTCTGAACTTTTCTTGGTATAATAAAAAACGTCAATGGGCAAGCTGTAAACAAGCTGGCAGAGGGGGTATAGGAACAGTATTTAGAAACAAACATCTTAAAGCTCTGGTGTGTAGATCCCCTAAAGTGGATTCTAAAATAAATAACCCAGTAGAACTTGATAAAGCAAAGAATGTTGGAAAAAAACACAATCTAGAAATTATAAAGAATGATCCTGAACAGAATGAAATGCGAGTTGTCGGAACAGGTCATCTTCCTGAGATTATGAATGATTTTGACCTCCTCCCAGTGGAAAACTTCCGTTTTGGGGCTCATAAGGAATTGAAAGGAGAAGAATTTCCTTATACACGAGAAATTATGAGAAATGTCTATACTGATACTGGATCAGGAACAGATGGATGCTGGATCGGATGTACAATATCTTGTAGTCATATTTCTAAAGGTCATACAGTTCTTTCGGGGCCTTTTAAGGGGCAAGTAGTAAATGTTGATGGTCCTGAATACGAAACAATAGCTGGTTGTGGTAGTAATTGGGGGGTATGGGATCCTAAATGGGTTTTAGAAGCTAACTTCTATTGTGATGCCTATGGATTAGATACCATATCAGTAGGAACTGGAATAGCTTTTGTGATGGAGTGTTATGAAGCGGGAATCTTAACCAAGGAGATTACTGGCGGGCTTGAACTTAACTTCGGAAATGCGGAGGCTGCGTTAGAATTAGTACATCAGATGGCACAAGGAGAAGGGTTTGGTGTAATAGTTGGCCAAGGCATTAGAGAAATGAAGAAGGTTTTTACCGAAAAGTACGGTGCTGACCCTCAATTTCTTCAAGACATTGGAATGGAGCACAAAGGACTTGAATTTTCAGAATATGTGACTAAGGAATCTTTAGCCCAACAAGGTGGCTATGGCTTGACGTTAAAGGGTCCACAGCACGATGAAGCATGGTTAATCTTTGAGGATTCCGTTAGAGGGAATCTCCCCACATTTGAGGATAAAGCAGAGGCTTTAGCATGGTTTCCATTTTGGAGAACCTGGTTTGGACTCAACGGCCTTTGTAAACTGCCCTGGAATGACGTAGTCCCACCTGATAACGTAGAGAACCCACAACGACCGTTAACCTTACCTGATGCCCGTGCAAAAATCCCCAAACACGTAAATTGGTATGCAGAGTACTTCAGTGGGGTCACTGGGAGGAAATCAACACCAGATGACCTCATCAAAATGTCAGAACGTGTTTATAACTTCCAACGAATCCTCAATGTGCGACAAGGGGGAGGACTTAGAACGGGTGATTCCAATTTTCCTTATCGAGCAATGGGTCCCGTTACGGTAGAAGAATATGAGAGTCGATCTGAGAGATATGACAAACAGATTAAGGAAGAGATTGGTGAAGATCCATCAGGGAAGACCACAGAAGAGAAAATGGCAATCTTACGAAAGTACCGGGAGGAAAACTACGCTAGACTTCAAGATGCTGCCTATGAGCGTCGAGGTTGGAGTAATCAAGGCTGTCCGAGTATCATAAAGGCAAAAGAATTAAGCATAGATCATGATGACATTATTGCAACGATTACACCTTACCAATAAGCTACTTATATTATCTATTTCCCTTACACAATTCAAATTCTAATAGTTCTTTGTTAAGCAAAAAAAACAATATTATATTGCACCAAAATAATTCTTTAATAACGTCTGAGAGAATCTCGATCTATGAAAGAAGGAAAAAAACCTCAGTTTCTTATTCTAATTGAATTAGTTCTTATCATATCTCTTAATTTTCCTATTAGAATAGTTAAGCCAACAATCGCAACCCCACCTCTTTCAGGTAGATCTGGTCATATCCTAGTTCTTGATACTGAATCTCGACAGATCTTCCTCTTTGGCGGACATGATGGTGAGAATTTTCTTGATGACACTTGGTTCTATGACTTCACAAACAAAATTTGGACACGAAAAAACCCTCAACTAAAACCAAGTGCGAGATGGACACATGCAATGGCTTACGATTCCTTCAACAAGAAGGTGATTCTTTTTGGAGGGTATAACGAATCAGGATACCTAGATGATACATGGGCTTATGATATGGCTACTAATTCTTGGGAAGAAATGAAATCAGAAAGTCATCCGTCTCCCAGACACACTCACACAATGGTTTATGATTCAGATAGCCAGAAAGTAGTCCTTTTCGGGGGGAATAGTTGGGGAGTACAAGAACGAGATATGTGGACTTATGATTACCAAAGTAACCATTGGGAACAAATTGTACCAGAATTGTTTCCACCTTCAAAGAGTATTCAAGCGATGAGTATTGATTCAGATTATAGAAAGATCATAATCTTCGGTGGATTCGGACAGGGTGGATCAATTACAGATGACACCTGGGTATACGACATCTCAAATAACACTTGGGAGGAAAAGAACCCCAAATTTAAACCAGGGGCTAGATACGGCCATACTATGGTGTATGATGTCAATAATAAGAAAACTGTACTCTTCGGAGGATCAAATAATAATCAATCAATGAACGATGTGTGGATCTATGATTTGCCTAGTGATAATTGGACTGAATTGAATTTTATAACCCGTCCTGAGCCTAGATATCTTCATTCAATGGTTTACTTCCATGAATCTTTATGTGCATTCCTTTTTGGAGGGATGAAAAATGATAAAATCTACCTGAATGACCTTTGGGCTTTCAATACATCAACAAATACATGGATCAAACTTCAAAATGGGATTGATCAGAACATATCAGGGATTAATTGGATACCAGCTCTTTTAGCAGGAATTATTTTTATGACGAGGATGAAAAAGAGGAAGATGTAAAATTAGATGTCTTCTGATTCGATCAGGTAGGGAATATTATCTTAATCTCTTAATTGCTTTGTTTTAATATAATCTTTTGAGATGATCTTTTTTTCCGTCTCTGTAATAATAAGAGGGGGATTATTACAAGGCCTACTACAGTTATTGTCAACTCAAAACCAGAGGAAGGGGCGCTTGATGAGCTAGAGCTACTTGAGGTAGAATTCGTTATAATATTCATTCTGTTTTCATCACTTGTAACATTATAGCCACTTCGTAGCATTTCATCTTTCGTTAATTCGAGCCAGACCCCAAATGCTTCTTCTAAGCGACCTCTCTCAGTTTTTTCAGGATGTAAGGCCTGAGTGTCATCATAACCAATGGAGGAAGCAGTTGGGATGAGGACATATTTTGCAGCCCAATAATCAAGAGCAACAGGATCTAGTCCAGCAATAAGAATATTAACTCTTGTAGCCATCCAATAGCTTGTTGATGGCCCACAATATAAATCAGGAGAGGGGTTAGCGTTTACCCAGATAGCATCTATAATATTCAGAGTTGGTAGTCCACATTCCACCATTAATGTCCCCATCCCTCCAGTGGCAATGGATCTGTGACCATTAGCTAGTCCTCCATTCAATATCTCTGTTTGGACACCCATATAATTTTTGACAGATGCAGTAACTCCATAGTTAGAATGTGACTTTAAAACTGGCAAATTAATAACCTTCAGTCGTTTTTCGTATCCAGTTCCGTTCCATATACCGTGTTTAAAACTGATAGCAGTTCCAAATTCTGTTTTGAACTTAGGATAAGAGGCGTAAATTCCTGTTTCTGGATCAGCTGTTTCATAGACTATATACCCGTCCATCAGGTCTCCTTCAGAATATTCCTCAACTCTTTGACTTCTGATATCGTCCCAACTATAAGTGGAAACATTGTACTTGGCTGAAAACGTATCTACAACGACTTGGGTTGACTGTGATCTATTCTCAGCGTTATTTTCTCCGTAATCCATACTTCCCAGACCTTGGCCGTTGTCAGCAACAATTATTTCTCCTATGAAACCGTCGGGGTGATCCACAATGGCCTGTATAAGTTCCTTTAGGAGATCAGTGTTTGTTCCCCCACGCTCGTCCCATTGGGAATTGATCTTGAGTAATACAACATCATCACAGGCAATTAAACCTTTAGGTTCTTGAACTTCTCCTCCATCACCTGATTTATAGAAGAATAGATCGTTTAAACTCATTAAATTGATCAAATCACTGATATGTGCAATTGTTTGACCGTTTAGTACGTAGATATCTGATGCAGGAAAGGTAGAAGCATTCTTAGATTCAACTGATAATTGAATTTCTTGATAAGGATTTGGAGTAACCGTACTCAAGAAAACCTCGCCACTCATCATTCCAAGCAGAAGAATTGGAATAATAATGAATTTATTTCTTATCAAAAAGGTCTTGAAGGTTGTAAAAATAGGTGTTGTTATTGAGAGGGGAATCAATGAGCTTAATGAAACAGAAACATTACTCATAGCTGTCCGTTGACATGGATAGACTATTCTGGTAGGTTTTGTCCCTGTACGAAAAACAAGCCAGAGAAAATTTACTAAGCCGAAGAGAATCAGACTATTTCTCAACCTCTCCTTGTTTGAAGCTTTATAATTGAAATGGGAACAGGAATGTTTTTTTAAGAGAGTCAAGACTACCAAAACCTTTAATCTCAAGCAGATCTCTCATCATTAATGAGAGGCTTAGACAAGGAATTTACTAGGTAAAGAATGCATAAAAGGATTCATATTGGTGCAATTAACCGCTTAATTATTGTTAAGCACATCACCTCCTATTTTTCTAACCTAAAAATTTGGTGTCTTAGTCTCCTTTTGTATTTTTCGTTTCTACATTCCATTTTAGTCGGAAAACAATAATCTCTTTGACTTGTTTCTTAAATATCCTAATGATCTTCATCAGTGATTATTTTTCGAGTGACTAGGTCTTCCAAGATACCCTTTTGTCGTAAGGTAACATCATGTCGCATTATTATATGACCCAAGTCAGTTCTTAATGATTGTTAGCTGAAAAGAAATATACCTGTTATTGGGTTCTTCGCATCCTTTCAACCCGTAATTTTCCTTCATTGATTAAAGCCAGGATTTCATTATCTATTAAGCCCTGTTGGATCGTCTCATGAAAAAAACTTTTCCAATCCTTGGTCAGTTCAGGTTCGAGTTGGGGATCATTATCCCCAAGATCACTAATCCTTTCCCATTCTTCTCTATCAAGACCATTTCGCTTTAGAAGTAATGGTAAAACACCCTTTATCCATATCTCAAAAGCTGTTGCAGTGTCTTCAATCGAGAGCATTACTAGCTTATAATAATGATTAAGTGAAAAAAAGACTTTTTTTTCTGTATCAAGGAGAAAGTCTTTTTTTACTGGAGAAGTGGAGATAGTAGTCATTGGGATCGAATGATGTTTCATTACTCGTCGCCTTTTGACTGGTTTTTCTTCTAAACGTTTTATCTCCTCCAATAATGCATCTAACTTTTCTTTGTCTAGAGGCACCAGAATAAACTTTCCCAAAAGCTAATGTTTGTACGTAGATACTTAAGGCTATATATAAACTATATGAATATAAAAGTACTCACTACTTGTCTTCATTCGCCCGGGTGATCTTGAAAACAACGGGATTCTTGTAATCAGGGCAACATATAGTAATACTATTCGCTTCTTCTTCCCATGGATAGCTTGCTCCAAATTGGAGCCCACTAATATAAGGATACATTGTATGCCAAGCAGCAGAACAAATTTTACCCTTCTCTTCTGGGTATTCAAATGTATCGCCTTTTTTATGTCCAAAATTACATTTTCCAGCTTCAAGAATTTTAATCACTTCTATTTTTAGGTTTGACATTGGTTTTCACTCAAAATTCAGATATTAGAAACCTTGATTCATTCCCTTTCAAATGTTACTAAAGGGAATTAATTATTGTTATTTTGGGTCTATTGTCTCTCAAACGAATTGCCTTCATACCATCATTATTTAACTCCAATTAAATAAAGGCAAGACACAGACATTCGTACTAAAAACTCAGAAATAATTGCGTTGTGAAAAATATGAGTAAAACAAAAGTGTTTATGGTTAATACAAAAGGACTGGGAATTGGAGATTCACTCATAGATCGTTTGGAATACTTATGGAACCATGAAGAAGTTGGTTTAAAAGACTGGATAAAGGAAGGAGAAATAGTTGCGATAAAGACTCATTTTGGAAGTCGAAATCAAACCCGACATCTTCGGCCTATGTACATCAGAAAAGTCGTCGATTTAGTCCGTAAAGCGGGAGGTGTTCCATGGGTCTGCGAGGGGGTAGGACTTTTTTGGGATGAACGACACAAAGAGGAAACAATGTCAAATGGTCCTGGATATGTAGTATTAGCTAATAGGAATGGATATAACATTGGAACAATGAACGCTCCCGTCATCATGGATGATGGTGTCATAGGAACAGAAGTTTACCATGTACATAATGATAAAGGGAAGTACATTAAAGATGTTGCGTTAGCTATGGGTTTGAGAATAGCAGATAAAACTCTAATCGTATCGCGCTTTAAAGGCCATGATGGGGCAGGATTTGGAGGCGCCCTTAAGCAATTGGGAATCGGATGTGTTGGTAACGAGGGAAAGGGCGGAGCTCACTGGGGTGGTGGAAAGAATATTTATGTTAAAAGGCCAGAAAATTGTACGGCATGTGGGAAATGTATTAGAATCTGTCCAACCCAAGCACTTTCGTTAGATGAGAATCAGAAGATTGTACATGATCCTGGGAAATGTATTGCCTGTACAATGTGCTTTGCGGTGTGTCATTTTGGAATTCTTGCTAAGGAGTTAGAAGCGAAACGGATTTTCGCCGTGAAACGGCGAATTCCCAGTGTTGAACAAGTAGAACGAATGATGGACAACGCAGCGGGAGTTGTGAAAGGAATCAACAGTGATGGAGAAGAAAGATTACGCTATATCAATATTGCAATAGATATTACAAGTCATTGCGATTGTATGAGTGCTGGTGGTAATCTTCTAGTTCCTGATCAAGGAATTCTATACTCAAATGATCCGATTGCTATTGATCAAGCTTGTGTTGATCTTGTGACAAAAGCGCCTGGGATGCCTGAATCCCCTGCAGAAACTGGTTTGAAATATTCTGATACAAAAATTGACCCTATACCTGAAGCAATGGAACCTGATAGCATGAAGCTTGGTGTTTTCAGTCTTTGGGTAGATGTTGAATCCAGACCCATTATCGCTGAGACCCAACTCGCAGCTGCTCATGCACAAG
>JBHLPQ010000279.1:0-3797 GCA_048939265.1 Promethearchaeota archaeon | reverse complement strand
ATTCTATTTCACTCAGCGTAATGACGTTTGGTGGTGTGAGATCAGGCCAAGAGATCTTTACGGTGATTTTGGTCCTGCCTATAACACTACCCCAATGAATATTGGAAATACCGCTCCTAGGATTATGGGTATCAATTGGTCAGATAATTATCCAACAGCTAATGACGATCTGAGTTTTGAAATGGAATATTATGATGCTGATAATGATCCTATCGTGGAATCCAAAACTCTCATACTTTGGTACAAAAATGGAGACTTAATCATTGGCACTGAAAATCAAACAACTATATTAAAAACCTATTTTGCAAAAGATGACAACATCACTGTTGTCATCAGACCATTTGATGGAAATAATTGGGCCACAAATAATTTCACTAGTGAAATCATTAGAATACAGAACTCTCCACCCCTTATTACAGAGATTATACTCAAACCTCTAGTTCATGAGGATCTTGAAATATTATACCTTAATTGGTCATATTATGATTTAGATGGGGATCCTGAAGATAATTGTCTCATCAGATGGATTCGAAATGGAGTGGTGGTGCCTGCATTTGAGAATTCATCCAATATCCCCCTGATTAATGTAACTAACGGCGACTTATGGCGTGTCGAACTGAAAGTTCATGATGGCACAGAATATAGTATCCTGTACTTGAATCAGATTTACACCAAAGTTGTGAGCGTTGAGTATTCTTTCGATTCATCTTCGAATGTTGATCCTGATATTAGAACAGATGAGTTTTATGTAGAAGACGAGAATGTCAGGATTATATACCAATTTTCACTTCAAAACGACGCCTCGAATTCATCAATACAATGGTTCAAAGTTCTTCTAAATGGAACCTATGTCGAAGTGTTTGACTTTGAAAATTCTACTACTATTCCTTATTGGGCTACTTCAGTTGGAGAAAGGTGGTACTGCACAATTACTCCTTTTGATGGAACATACTACTGGAGAAGGATTAATACATCACGGATTATAATTCTAAGTCGTCCCCTTATTGAAACATCATCTAACGATATTGCGATAGCCCTATCTGATATAGAGGGCCATTATCTCCTCAATTTGACGGTAAGTGATTCCGAGAATCCAGTGACATATGTTGAATATACACTAAATGGTACTGTAAAGCTCGCAGAAGAAGTGAATCAAGACACATGGATCCTAGATTATCAATTGCCTGTGAATAATTTTGCGAGTTACGAGGGTACCTTAATTGTTGGAGAAGTTAGAGTAGGGTACTCGATAAATCAATCATATGATGTATTTACACTCCTAGACTTTACCTTTACTATAATTGATTCCGCTGCTCCAAGAGTATTTAATGCATATTTCGATCATAATGAGACCAATATCACTTTTTTTGCAGAAGTAGAAGAATTCGGTAGTGGTGTAAGCTCCGTCATCTGTTATTACTACTTTGAACCTGTAAATGAGACTGAAGGAGGAACTGGAGCCTCAACAAAACAGGACCTACATACGACTTCAATGACTTTTGTGAATTCTACAGCCTCGACTCTACTCTTTTCACAAATAGTACCATACCAACAAAATGGAACTGATTGGAAAGTTATCTATTGGATAGAAACCTTTGATAATGCTGGTAATCACAATCCAAAAGCATTTGACGTTTTGAGAGATGCACCTGAAAGTGTTGATCTCCATAAATTAGAATACACTCCACCTGGCTTACCTCAAGAGATATTACTGATTGCTGGAGCAATTATTTTCCTTATTTTTATTGGGGCTATAGTCTACGTAAGATTCATCCGAAAAGCTGAATTGGTTGGATTAGATAAAGAGACGGTAGTAAAGGGAATGGCACAATTTTCTGACGCTGAAATTGCAGCAAAGATGGAGCAGCACACAATTGGAGCGGCGATAAGCTTCTTTGATCAACGACATGGCCCTATTCCTATCGTTGTTCATCCTGAAATTTTGAGAGATAATTTTGCTAAGCTTATTGATCTCAGTGATAAGTCTTTTTCAAGTACTGGATTTAGTAGTAACTTTACTACTGAAACAAGCGCAGCTTATGATTTTGTATTAGACCAAGAGTTGCTTGTTGCAGTGATCAGTTTTGGATTTTCATTGGAGAAACCTCAAGCAAGAGGGGGCCAGGAAAATATTACTGTAAACCTTCTTGTCTATAAAGATCTTTTCGATCTACTAAACCAATTTCTTAATGAAATAAAAGCTGAAGTTCACAAGTTACATATGCTTATGAGTGATCCATCAACACCAAAAGAACAATTAAGAAATGATATAATTCGGATCAGGAAGTATATGACTAGGATTGTTATGAGTTATGAGCTACAATATGGGACAACAGAACTCCTGGAAGAGGAAACTTAAATAAAACTGAAAATAAGATATTTAGTTATTTCGCTATTAGATCCTGATTAGTAGAATGAATCTCTGATGAATTTTCGAAAGTTTTATTGGAGGATGAAAAAAATCTTTCTATTTAGCTTAGTAAAGGAAAGGTATCAATCGGTGTGACGATGCCTTATATTCTCGGTATTTCTCTCCAAATGTTTTCTCTAAAAGCTGCTCCTCATAAACTATTCGTTTATGAAAAATCCAAAAATATAGAATAAATGATATCAACGAAATAAATATCGACTGACTTACTAAGGCAAATCCGATTACCCCGAGCAGAGTTCCTGAATACATTGGATGACGGAGATATTTGTACAGCCCTGTGGTTATTAACTCATGATTTTCCCTAACTACTAGTGTCCCCGTTCCCTGTTTACCCAAATTAACTCTTGCCATGATAACAACAACTGCTGCTAGGAAGTAGATAAACAAACCAATCCAAGAGAGTGAATCTAATCGAGTTACGAATAAGATACTATGCTCTTCAAGTGCTAACACGAATAGAAAGGGGTTGGCTAAGAATAAAAAGACTATAAACACAGCGTACTGTTCTTCTTCCCTTTTTTCTTTTTCTAAGGGTCGTACGATGGCATCAATACTACCTGTAATATACAATATCAGGATATAGATGAGATAGATGATGTTGTTAAAGATTACTGGTTTGAAGATTAGAAACACTAGATTATAATAAATCACGTAAAAAAAGAGAATGAATATTGTTTTTCGTATCAAAGTGTCTAGGTCCATGTATTAAACCTCTAATGTTACTAATATGGTATTGGAATACGTGATTACAAAGAGGAATTTTAATTTTAAGCTTATTCTTTTCAGTAGTAAAATATTGCACTAGTTCCGATTTTCAAACTACAAAAAACAATCGTACCAATTGTTAATACTATAACCAATTATCTTAAGGAAGATTAAGACTATTTAGCTCATGAGTATTATGAGTAAGGCCATACTGCTTGGAAAGCTGTAGTCCAAGTTGTTTGAGGAGATTAACCTTCGTATCCTAAATATTCCGAAGTAATCTCAAGATAGGGGTAAATGAACTGCAAATTGACAACACTCATCACCTCCAATAACAGATTGGAGAACCTCAATTCGCACAGGTTTGTCAAGAATTCCTTCCCATAATGTTTTATACCACCCAGCTCCACAATAACAAAAAGTTGGGGAGATTTTTACATCAGATGCCTTAAGAGACGCCTTGACTAATCCACAATGACAGTAATGGTATTTTTTTTCAATCATATCTGATATTTGTTCATATTTTTTTGGATTAAACGGGATTTTTGTCACATAGATTATATTCCCCTCTCTTTTGGGATACTCATAATACGAGAGCCCTCCATATGAGTGATCCTGATGCATTAGTTTAAGAACTGCATCAATACTACCTGTTTCTTTA
>JBHLPQ010000121.1:0-11252 GCA_048939265.1 Promethearchaeota archaeon | reverse complement strand
CACTTTCACGATCGGAAAACTACAGTCAACTGGTCTGTTGAAAGTACGCCTGTTTTTTTCTTTATATTAATGATAGGGAATTCCTTCAGATCATTCAACCGAATTTGAGGGTACCGACTGAATTCTTTTCGTGATTTACGAATTATATTAAATTGTTCACCAAGATAATTTCCTAAAGAAGAGCATAGTATTCCTAGAATTAGATAAAGAGAGTAAGGTGGTTTTGGGTCGTAGATTAAATGAGTATTTCTCAAAGTCAAGTATTTCTGCTTGTCTAATGTAGCAATAAACTTCGTTGCAGTTTGGCGAAGAATGATTTTTTCAGTTAAAAATCGGTGTAAATCCCCAGAAATCAAGATTACTTTCTTATTTGTACTTGAAATGTTTTGGTTTGCATCCTGTATTTGCTTTTCATATTCTTTGTCAAATCTAACATAGGAATTCGGTTGCTTAGAGATCCAAAAAAGCAGGTATGGATATGATAGTCCATTTGAGCCATCAATGCATTTATAAAACCCTTTAGAAGCTTTAGAAGATAAAAAGTTAGTTTTAAGTAAAGCTCCATATTCTAATCCACAAGATAATGAAGCTATGTCACCAAGTGGTATTGTTATAACATTTAAATGGGAAAGAAGAGAAATTCTTTCTTGATATAGAAAGCTGTAATTTGATTGAGCTATGAAATGTTCTTTCGTTAGTTTTCGAGTTAATTCGTCAAGAGATTCTTGCCATAGAGTGGTTTGACTATCTTGAGAATTCCTAATTACTATGAGTGATAAATCTACAACTGCGGTTTTTCTATAATTATAGGTCGCCAAAATATAACTTACATGATATTTAGAAAGTAAATGTCTGCGAATTTTTTTATAAGATGGTAAATCTAAAAATGAATGGTCAATGACAAACCCTACAACTCCTTTGGGAGCTAAGAATTGTTGTAGGCAGATTCCAAGAAACAATAAGTAAGTATTATCTCTTTTTCCACTGAATACAGGTATAAGTTTTCTTAGAGTTCTTAATTCTACATTTAAAGGAAACTTCTTTGTGAAGCGACTATGAAACGCAAGATATGGTGGATTTGAAAGGATTACATCAAATTTTGGGGGCAACTGGTCTAATTCAGAACTCTGTACAAATAATTGAAAAAAGTCGATTGCTTCTAAATCGAATTTTTTTCTTGAATTCATTTCCTGTAGGTAAAATGTTTTTAAAAAATTCTTACATATTAAAATACTATCCTCATCAATATCTACACCTTTAATATTGGAGTAAGCAATTTTTCGCCTTAATTCAATGAATGAATTATTATTAGATGAGTCTAAAATTAATTGATTTACTAACCATTCTATAGCAAACACTAGAAGAATTCCAGTTCCCATTGCTGGATCAAACACTTTTAAATCACTTATCGTTCTCGCCAAGCCTTGATCGATGAATACATTAAATGTACGGGTGATTATGGTTTCAGCGAGAGCGATTGGTGTGAAAAATACTCCTAAATTTTCATTACCACTAAGATTTTTTATTTGTGGAATTATCTCAAGAAAAAGTAAAGGAGAAACATCTACGAGCCAATAATAATCTTTTAAAGGATTGTGACTCAATTTTTCTTTCGTTCTTGAAGTTCCTAGTGATTCCAGAATGATATTGGCCATCCTGTCTTGTAAGTTTAAAAACTGATGAACTTGTCTAATTCTATCAGTATTATAAAGCACTAATGATAAGAATTCATCATTAATTTGTTGAATTAGATCCTCTTTAATTTTTAGAACATAATCTATCAACGAGAAGAATTGTGAAACAAAATTTTTCTTATCTTTCTCATTCTGTAAAGAATTTTTGAATAATTTGTTAACGAAGTTCAGAAGTTGGGATTTTTCCATTTCAAGAAAGTCCCATCTCCATAAATCATTAATAGAATCTAGGATTGATTTATCTGACAATATTGAAGCTATTAAATAGGGAGCAATCCCCTTAAGGATAGGTGACCAAAGTAAAAACCCATTGCTTGACAAAGAAAATATCAAAATTGTTTCTTGTTGAATCAGACAAATCCATGAGATATTTTTTAGTTGTAAAGTATTTTTAATGACTTTTAAAATAGGTAAACCATTTCTTTCAGTAAATAAATTAAAACTAACCATTTTTGGATTGTACATGAAACAGAGAGTATGATATTTCCAGAGATTTTCCCCTAATGATTCAAGACTATTTAAAAACTCCAAGAAGTTATTCTCTCTCACTTCAGACATTCTTTTCGAGAATTTTTTTTGTTTCATAGTATCAAAATTTGGAAAATTTTGAAGAACTGAATTGATAATGCGAAATTGCTCAGAGATTGGAAGGCTAGGGATTAAGGAAAAAGGAATTTGAATTCTTGGAGAAGAATAATGAAAATTAAGAGACATCAGATATCGCATTTTATTTAATTTGAACTTTCTGAGAATAAAATTTTCCGGCAAGATTTCTAAGTGTTCTATCTTGATCATATAAAATAACTTTCTCTAAGGTAGAAATTACGTTTTCAAGGTCAGTTCCCGAATAGCTTCCATTTCCAAGTTGGTGGACAGCTTCCATACGTTGTAACATATTTTCCGAAGTTGTAGCAATCCGAATTAATTCGTTTAAAGTACTATCCTTTATAGAATGAAGTGGCTCTGCATCAGGAGAAACCAGAAGAGGGAGCACTATAGTAACTTTCGTTCCCTTATTGAAACCAGAGGAATTAATTTCTAGGGTTCCATCATGAGCAGTAATAATTTCATTAGTTAGGTACAGGCCCAATCCTAGCCTACTTGCAGAGGGGTGAAATGTTGCAAAGGGTTTTCCGATGTCTTCAAGATTAGTTGGATCAATTCCCACGCCATTGTCCTCTATAAGTAGTTTAAGGTGTCGTCCATCATTTTCAATAGATAGAGAGATTTCAACCATCCCATGGCCAGTAAACCTTATGGCATTTTCCAAAACATTACTTAATGCTTGAGAGATTCTATCTCTATCGAGGTTAACTATGTAAGGAGTAGATGGATATTGTACAATAAGATCAATACGATATTTTCTTAGTAAAAATTCAAGATCCTCAATTACCTTTTGTAGAATTGGATTTATGTTCTCTCCCCGGAGATTACATTTTAATTTTCCCTGTTGAATCATTGCTACGTCGTTTAGATTCTGGGTTAATGAAACCATTTGATCAATATTTCTCTTAAAAACCTCAATGAACCTTGTTTCTAAAGCTTGTTTCTCTTCAGAACTGACCCCCTTTTCTAATTGTTTTTTATAAAAATCTAAATATCCTTTCAAATTAAGAAGAGGTGTCCGAAGTTGATGCTGAGTCATTGTAAGGAAGTCCAGTTTCATATCCTGTAACTCTTTTATCGATGATAAATCAATTAGAACACCTTGTATAAAAACATCATTTGTAGAATAACCTTTTCGAACTATGGCATGAACTGGAACACGAGAGCCATCTTTGCATATGAGATTAAATTCAGTAGTTTCATCAGGTTGATAATACCTTTCATGATTGTCTATTTCTTTTGGTACCTTCCCTGTTATTAAATCTCTTTTACTCTGAATTAGAAACCTAGCAACCATCTCTCGATCTTCAGGAGCTACAAAAAAAGTTGGCATACTTTTGTGTTGGTTCATTTCTTCTGCTGTATAGTTCAATTTCTCAAGAAATGCTTGATTATAATACTCTAAGACACCATTCTTCACAATAAAAAGAAAATTTGGATCTCTCTCCATCACAGCCCGATATTGAGCCTCTGTTGCTGATAATTCGTCGATAATTTCTTTTACTTTGCCAATGTTACGGATAATTACTATGTAATAATCCTCATCTAGAGGAGAAATTCTTAATTGTATCCATGTTTGTTTTCCTGTTAAGGTAAGCCCTTTCCATTCACTCTCAGTTGGTAAGACCTCGGAATTAGAAAGGTCATTGAATTTTTGATGATCTGCTGGATCTAAAAACTTAAGAAATATATCTTTACCAATAGGTTGATCATTAATCCGTAAATCATTCCTCACCTTCTTATTTGCATAAATTGGTTCATTATTGTTGTTTCTATCCAAAATAATAATTCCAGAGGGAATTTTATCGAGAAGATTAGTGAGGTTAATATCAAGTGGCTTTGTTTTGGATGTCAACTGATTCATTCCTAAAATTCACTTGGTCTTGATAATCCTAAATATACTACATATTTTTAACGAGGAATGACTTATTGAATTAACATGGTTTTTTAATAAGAAATACGATGATATTCCATTATTAGATAAAGGAAAGTGAAACGTAATGCTAGAACGTCTAAAAGAGCTTGAAACATCGCAAGATTATTCAGAGATGCTTAATGAACTTCGGAAACACGAGAGTATTTCAACCCAAGCCTATTCAAGAGTAGGTTCGCTCATTACTAATCCCACTATTGCTGGAATCCTAAAAGCTTTAGAGGAGATGTCTGTTTCAGCAAGTTCATTATTACGTCATTGTTCTGATCTTATGGAAGATGAGACAATTGCAGCTCCTCTCGCAGCAGAAGCAGATGTGTCAAGTACAATCTCAGTTTCAGCTGAAACCACAAGAGATCGTGATAATATGTTTGGTTTAATTGATCTACAATCTTTATTATCAGAGGTTTCACCTAAAGAAGTTTCAGAGGAAGGTGCGAATATAAATGCTACTTTTTGGTATATAAAAGGTGGGAAGAACGAATCAATTGAATTAAATCTGTCAGAACGAGAGATATTTGGGAAAATTATACTCGATATATTGAAACAAATTGAGGTCGGAGCTGATGAGAAATTTTCAATTTCACCTTTGGGATACGAGGCTTTGCTTCGGCACCAGCTACAGAATACGTTTGGGCATATTGTGAAAACCTATGGAGAAGAATTTACCCTAATAAAACTATATACTTAAGAAAAGAAAT
Organism: Promethearchaeota archaeon; assembly: GCA_048939265.1. Classification (GTDB taxonomy): domain Archaea; phylum Asgardarchaeota; class Heimdallarchaeia; order Hodarchaeales; family Hodarchaeaceae; genus Hodarchaeum. The sequence continues at coordinate 6,318 of JBHLPQ010000121.1, read as the reverse complement.
AGATATTTAGTTAAAGAAAAGTTTATATGGTTGATTAGATCTATGTTCTCCATTACTACAGTTCTGATTTAATAAAATTAAGGTGTCCCCCTTGGAGAACAGCGATTTTGAACCTAAAGTTGTATCAATATCAGCGAATATAGCAACAAGTATAGTAGAATACATGGATCTACTTATTGAACGTGGGTATTATTCATCACGGGAAGATATCGTGCGTCAATCGATTATTGATCTTTTCATTGACAAATTTGAAATAAGCTTAATGGATCTTGAACCAGATCTATTCGAGTTTCCTTCCATGGAAGAACTTGATGAAACTGAATGATAGGAGGGATTTCCTCTCTTTTTTGGTTTAATCCGTGGAAACTATCGTAGTTCTTCAAACCTAACAATCAGTTTTTTCATAGAAAATGAATTTATTTTTTTTGGTAACATTCTAACCCAGACGCTTACAGGGAACCAATTTGATACTGAGTGATATTAAATGATTGAAATTCATTTATATGGCACATTAAAGAAAAAACTCGACCCAAGTGCTTCGTTTGCAGAGGATACGATCCTTTTCCTTCCATTTGTAGAGAATGAACGTTTACTTCAGTTATTAGAGCGATTAGATATTAGATTTTTTGAGTGTGGTGAAATCTTCTGCAATGGACATGTTGCAACTGAAGATACTTTGATCCCTGATGGAGCACGAATTGGAGTTTTCTCGACTGGAATGCACCTTTTATGTGGTGGTCAACATCTAAAAGGACATGGTTTTATCACGAAAAAACCCACCCAAAAGGATCAGTATTATTGAAGGAGAATTATTCTCCAATGATTGTCAATGTTAAGTTATTTGCAACATTACGGAACTATGGACCAAGAGATGTTGATATCGGTGAGAGTTTCACAATTAGTATTGATAAAGAGGCTGTTGTAGCTGGATTATTACACAAGCTGAAAATACCAAAAAAAGAAGCAAAAATAATCATGATTAATGGTAAAAATAGCGAATTAGGGGATAAAATATCTGAAGGAGATACTATTGCTATTTTTCCACCAGTTGGTGGTGGTTAATCCCTCAGCTTGTATCTAGATTTTTATTCTCAAAGTGTTAAAGACATAACCTTAAAGTAGAAGAATTTCAAGGGGAAAGAAAAAGTAATTTGGATTCAGAATAGTGAGATAATGTCTTGAGCTTAATAACCAGAATCGCAGAACCCATGAGAAATTATAGGGCGAATAAGATTTTAAATGCCGTCAAACTCTTCATTAAACCAGGAGACTCAATATTAAGCGTGGGGGATGGCGATGGATATGTTTCACGGCGAATTCAAGAAGTAACAAATGCTAAAGTTCAAGGATTAGATATATTATATTTCAAGAAATACCGAGTCCAAGGAATCCCACTTGTTATTTATGATGGTAAGGAAATTCCTTTTGCTGACAATTCTTTTGATATAAGTGCTGGGGTCTTTGTATTACACCATTGCCAAGATTTTGAGTTTACTCTACAAGAAATGATCCGTGTGAGTAAAAAAAAGATAATTATATTTGAAGATGTCTTTAATAATCGGTTAGAACATAATTTTCTTCGTTTTTTTGATACTATCGAAAATCGAACCTTTTCAACGGAAATTCCGATCCCTTATAATTTCCAAACCTTAACTGAATGGAAAAAGACGTTCAAAAAGTTTGACCTTACTTTAATTTATACAATTCAATTTCGAGCATTACCCCTTCCTGTGCGTAACCAAGCCTTTTACTTAATTATAAAATAATAGAAATGGAATTATTGATCATATATCATAGTTTATTTAAAATCTGATCCATGCTTGCTATTAAATCATATGGACTGTCCATTGGGATTTTTGACAATTCTAATAACACTTTTTTAAAGCGAATAACAAACTCCCTATTTGTTTCATCTGATGAAAATTCATTAATGACTTTTTGTATATCACTGGGTTTCTCTTCATGTTGTTTTACCTTATCTGAGAAGATATTCATAATAATTGTTGCCATTAAGCTTGAGAATTTTTGTCCAATTTTATCGTGCATCATCAAAAGATTTGGTTTTCTTTCTAACGAATCATAATTCATGAACATCGTGATCTTTTTCGCAGTTATCTCATCTACTTTATGTAAAAGGACACGGTATATGTTCATTTCATCTGAACTTACTGTCCCATCCGCCTCTGCTCGTTTATAAGTATTTGACACGATTTCTTTCAAGATACGTCGTTGTTTTAATAAGAGAATTTGTACTTCGTTTCTAGAAAAGGGGTGGCTTTTATCAAATTTCGGAATTCTTTCAGAATGTATAGATAAATCGTGTTCTATCCCCGCAATTAATACTTGTTCTTCCGGTGTAATAGTTAAATCTTTGAGAGCTTCCTGTAGTACTCCCCTCATGATTTCCTCAGAAGGCATTCTTAGAAGGTAAGAGATTTCATCTTCCATTTGAAACAATTCCTAATGTTTTCAGATAGTTAAGGCTTTTATACATTATTATATTTCCTCTACTCTCAAATCATTTCTGATGTAAAATCATTGCTGTCGTAAAATTTTTAACAACGTATGTGGTACATTAATATACTCTGTTGAGACAGTGGATGTAGCTCTCAAATGGAGTGGATCTTAATGTAGAAGTTTAGAAATCATACACGCCAACATTGTTGAGGTGTATAAAAATTATGAACAAAATTTTGAGAGTAAACATGAGTAATTTGGAATATAAATTTGAAGATGTTCCAGATAAATATAAAACGCTTGGTGGGAGAGCGTTAACGTCTAAAATTATATTTGATGAGGTTGACCCTAAGTGTGATCCTCTGGGCCCAGAGAATAAGTTCATTGTTGCCCCAGGTATTCTCGCGGGGACGAACGCTCCATCTTCAGGCAGATTAAGTGTTGGAGGAAAATCTCCTCTGACTAATGGTATTAAAGAGGCAAATGCTGGTGGTTTAACAGCTCAAAAAATCGCTCGTTTAGGTATTAAAGCTCTAATAATTGAAGGACAAGCATCCAGGGATAAATGGTTCAATTTAGTGCTAACAAAAGATAAGTGTGAAATTGTTGAAGCCAATGAATTTCATGGTATGGGACTATATGAACTAATAACCAAGGTATGGGAAAAATATCCCAATAAACCAGGGGTTATTGGATGTGGGATTGCAGGACAGAAACAATTGAAAGGTGCGGGGATTTTTGGGAATAATATCGAAAATAGCGATCCTGGACGTTATGCAGGTAGAGGTGGTTTGGGTGCAGTCCTTGGAAGTAAACATGTCATTGCAATTATTTCAGATGATACAGGTACGGAGCGTCCTAAACCAGTTAATCAGGAGTTATTCGACACTGGACGAAGAAAATTACATGATGCCCTAAATGAACACGCAGTAACAGGAGTAATTGAAAAAGATGGGAAAGCTTATGGTGGTCTAAAAAATTTTGGAACAAATATACTACAGAACATTATCAATGAAGCAGGAGCTCTCCCAACTCGTAATTGGACCAGAGGCCGTTTTGAAGGTGCAGCAAAGATTAGTGGAGAAGCCGTTCATGAATTAGTTGATAAAATAAAAGCTAAATTCCCAAATTCAACAGCGACTTACAATCACGCATGTCATCCTGGGTGTGTAATGCGATGTAGCAACATCGTTCCATATGAAGAAACAGGTGAACACCAAGTCTCACCACTTGAATACGAAAGTGCATGGGCGCTAGGTACTAATTGTGAAATCAGTGATCTTCGTTCTGTAGCAGAGCTCAATCGTGTGTGTAATGACCTTGGGCTTGATACGATAGAAATGGGAAACACTATCGCTGTTGCTATGGAAGGTGGTGTCCTTAAGTTCGGAGATGGCCCTGGAGCAGTGGATTTCTTAAAGAAAGTTGCAACAGATGAAGAAATTGGTAAAGTTATTGGTAATGGAGCAGTAGCAATGGGTAAATACAAAGGAGTTAGTCGAGTTGCTCAAGTTAAAGGCCAAAGCTTGCCCGCATACGATCCACGACCTATCAAAGGAATTGGAGTGACTTACGCAACAGGCCCCCAAGGCGGAGATCATACACAAGCATATACAATAGCACCAGAAATCTTACAAGTTGGTGGGAAACCTGATCGAATGGATGTTAAAAAGGCTGAACTTTCACGAGCTTTCCAAACCACAACAGCATATATAGATTCAACTGGATATTGTCTCTTTATCGCATTTGCTATACTCGACATTGAATCTGGACTAAATGGTATGGTTGAATCAATCAATGGTTTCCTCGGAACAGAAATTGATATAGGGAAATATGGCTCTGAAATAATCCGTATTGAACGTGAATTTAATAAGAGGGCTGGTATGACAAGTAAGGATGATAGATTACCTGAATTCTTTTATAAAGAACCCCTACCCCCACACAACGTTGTGTTTGGTGTTCCTGACGAGGAATTAGACAAAGTACATCAAGAGTGAGTTTCTTTCCCTCTTTTCCTTTTTTATACATCTTCCACTTCTTGAAATTAAAATATTAGTTTCTCCAAAATTATAGAGACATCTTCAACAAATTTTGGACAGTTATCGAAGACCCCTTTTTCGAATGCCTGCTCTACATCATTATTAGTGATTAAATCGTGGTTAATTAACTCTTCACAGATTATTGATCCATGGAGGGTTTTAAATTCACTTAATAACTCTTCAGCAACTTCATAAGTTTTTTCTCGGTCTCCTCTCTTGATACCACCGCATTTGAGACCGATTGCCATTACTGCACCAGTTAAGGCCCCACAAACGTTTCGTGTACGAGCTATTCCGCCACCAAAGCCAGATGCAATCTTCAGACACGTTTCCTTCCTTAATCCAAGTTGTTCCCCATAAACACTGAATATAGCTTGGGCACAGTTACTCTCCTTTTGGAAGAGTTTCATCGCTGTTTCTGATAGATTAGATTTCATGGTTTACACTCAATTTCAATGGTTAGTTATTCTTCCTATTCTTCTCCCCTCGATTCATAAAGCTGATATGTTTTTTGAACATTAATTTGGTCTGCTGATACATCCTGGGACTCTAAATGCCTTATTATTAGTACCAAAATAATAAGAGCTAGGGGATTGATAAGAAAAGATAAAAGAAGAATAGCAGAAACAGCAGCAATTTCCTGTAGGAATATTGTTAAAAATGTGTGGATCAGAAATAATCCTAATGATATTAATAGAAAACCATAGAAACTTTGCGTGTTGAAAGACAATATACCCTGAATATTGATGGGCTTTAAATCCTTTAAATTCAACAAAAGAAGATATGTCAGATACAAAAGCCCAATCACAACGATAATGAGTAAATAAAAAATTTCATAAAGCGTTGCGAGGTCGGAACCTTCGATTAATACAGCTGGTACAGCTGATATACCATTAATAACTCCATGTACAAATATTGGATAAATTACATTTCTAGTTTTTATATAGGATATTCCAACTGCAAAACCTATAATAGCTACAGATGATATATGAAGAACTGTTCCTGTTATATTCCCATAAATTAGATCAGCTGGTATATGTAAAAAAATGAAAAATATTGAGGAGGCCATCACTGCACCTGTTGAGGTCATCCCTCGTTCTTCTAATAAGGGAATTAATAGTCTACGATATGTTAGTTCTTCAAATATTGGTGCACCAATAACTAGAGGTGCAAAAAAGATCAGGATAGTTATTGGAGAAAGAATCTCTTCTGGAATAATTAACATAGACAATCCTGTTACTGGTGCCTCTAATTGATAAAATTCTATTAAGATAGTTATCACAATTGCGCTTATAATAATTAAGGACCACGTTAATGTAGTGAAAAACAACGTTGAGAGAGATGCATAACGATTAACAGAGGCATGTTCAACATTCTTCACTTTAAGCCATCGTATCCCGAATAAAATTATTATTGAACCTGCAATTTGACTTGAAAAAAGAAGAATAAGACTCCATATTGGTTCATAAAGCGGATTACTAAATTCTTCTAATCCCACGAGCATTCCAACCAAAGCAATTGAGATATAAATCTGTAGAACCCCCAACAACAGAGCTGCTCCAAAAGATACCAATGCAGGAGTTATAAAAATTAGGAATTCAGTTTTATCATTTTCATAAATTGTCAATAAACCACATCACACAGAAGATTATCAAAAATAAAGACCTTTCCATCTCTTTATAATTCATTAATCACCATGTATTAAAAATAACAGAACATATAGAAGAGATTTTACTTGATATTTAAAACTGATGAAAGGGGAATCTTCCGCATTCCATAGAGAAATTAATATTTTAAGGTCATGCAACTTCCATTTCTTTTA
>JBHLPQ010000120.1:0-11301 GCA_048939265.1 Promethearchaeota archaeon | reverse complement strand
CTTTCTTGATAATGCAGGTAAGGAGTTGTATGCGGGTCCAAATCGTGATGTGCGAGGATTGGAAATTGATACAGAAGAGTATATGGACAGTGGTGAGATTTATGATATAACTGGTCGTGGTCTCCCTTTTCTTTTTCCGCTTGCAAGATTAATCTGGTTTAAAGAGAATGAGGAGGAAATTTATGATAAAGTTAAGCATCTACTGACAATTGATGGTTGGATGAATTTTCGTTTGACTGGCCAGTATGCTATCGATGATACAGGTGCATGTGAAACACTCCTCTATGATGTTACAAAGAAAAACTGGTCAGATGAAATTTTAGAAGAGTTTGAAATTCCTCATGAAATTCTACCCCAAAAGATGGAGTTTGGTGAGTTAATCGGTCCTATATTGCCCGATATTGCAGACCAAATTGGTTTAAAAGTACAAACACCTGTTTTTATGGGATGCGCAGATAGTCAAGCCTCATTAATTGGATGTGGAGCAATCACCCAAGGATCCCTAGGTGTGGTTGCAGGATCTACTATGCCAATTTACTTCGTTATTGACAGACCTATTTTGGATCCTGAGAAACGGACGTGGACGAATCCTCTCTTAGGGAAGTGGGTGATTGAATCCAATGCAGGAACAGCAGGCGATGCTCATCAATGGTTTGTTGAATCCTTTTTAGGTAAGCTAGGGGTAGTAGATCCATATACTCGATTTGAAGACTTGGTGAAATCTCAGAGGCCTGGAACAGGAGTTATCGCAGATATTGGGCCCCAGATATTTAATGCACAGGATATGCTCCGCATTCCAACTGGGGGTGGTTTTGTTTTCTCTCCATTGGCATATTTAATGGAAGGTGATTTGGGTATAAGCGCTTTTGCTCGGGCGGTCGTTGAAAATCTTTCATTTTCTGTTCGAGCAAATTTGGAACAAATTCTTGAGGTTGCAAAGGCTCCTTTAGAAAGCGTTTATGTGGTTGGTGGCTTAGCTCGATCACAGGTATTCAGTCAGATCCTAGCTGATGTGATTCAATCTGATGTTCAGGTTTATGTTCCTGAAGGGGCCTCTGTGGCTGGTTTCATTTCAGGTATGATAGGTCTCGGACGATTTAAGACAGTCGATGAAGCAGTATCTCAATTAATTGTGAGCAAAACAATCCATAAACCCGATGAAGCTAACCAAGCTGAATACGACGGTCTCTTCTCGCAGTGGCTAGAGATTTATGAAAAATCACGGGGAGAAGATTGAACTTAAGGGGAATTAGAAATGAAAATTCTAATTACTGCTCCGTTTCATGAGAGTGGGTTGAAGAGGTTACAAGAGCTTGAAAATTGTGAGGTTATCTATGAGAGCTGGCGAGATACAGGGAAGATCTATTTTGATGATGAGGAACTCATTGCAAAATTAAATAATGAGCAAATTGACATCTTCATAACGGAGACAGATGAAGTAGATGCTTGGGTGATTGAAAAAACTAATCTTAAGCTTATAGCATCTACTAGGGGAACCCCAGTGAATGTTGATGAGGAAGCTGCTGCAGAGAAAAATATTCCAGTAATTCATACCCCTCATCGGAATGCTGAGGCAGTGGCAGATCTCACCGTAGCGATGATGTTAACCCAAGCTCGCAAAATAATCGAACTGGATCGTCTTCTTAAAGCTGGTAAATTCAATATTGCCGAAATAGAAACCGAAGAGGAGTTTGCAGCGTTTTTTAATCGTTATCGGGGAGTGGAATTAGGAGGATTAACCATCGGTATCATAGGATTCGGAGCTATAGGATCACGTGTAGCTCAAAGACTGCATAACGGATTCGGGTCAAAACTCCTCTATTATGATCCGTATGTTCCAGATGATCACAAGATTGTACTTGAAACTCATGCAGAATCAGTTTCTCTCGAGACTTTAATGAAAGAATCAGATATGATCACAATTCATAGTCCACCCATAGAAGAAACAGATGAATTAGTAAATGCAGAAATGATTGCTCTTATGAAACCAACGGCGCATTTTTTTAATTTAGCACGTTCATATTGTATAGATGAGGATGCACTCTATGAGGCTATTAAAGATAAGAGAATAGCTGGAGCGGGCCTAGATGTTTTTGATGAAGAGCCATGTGATTCGGACAATCGGTTCTTAGAATTCGATAACGTTACTGTTATGCCTCATTTTGGTGGGAATACTGTAGACGTTGTCCGTCACCAAACAGATATGATTACCGAGGATTTATTGAATTTTTTAGAAGGTAGACCACTTAAGTTTGTCTGGAAACCATGATTGATAAAGAATTCTTGTGATTAATTCCAAGTTTCATACACTTTTTTTAATAAGGTAAGTGCTTGCTTCTCTAAAGGAATTGCTTCTCTAAGTATTTGTACTCCCTTCTGACGTTTTTCCTCTGTCATCTCTCCTTCCATAGCGAAAGGAAAGATCTCACGAAATGAGGTCAATAGAGAGACAATTTTCGAATACTCCTCCGCTGCTTCCTTTAAGAGTGATACAACTGGTTGATCTTGGTATTTTGTTGCTAATCGTTTGAGAAATTCCGCAGCTATCGCTTTTGCTTCTCTTGTACACTCATTGACATATGCATTCCCATGATATATGAGCTCTGCACCTTTTTCTAATACACTGGCCCATTCCTCATAAGCCTGTGCTCCAGCTACATAATTGGACTCTGTTAATTGACCCTCTGCTAAGATGATAGCTCTTTGCAGAGTTAATTTATCTTCCTTAGCCGTTATTTCGGTATATTGCTTGTTAAATATTATTGCATGAAGAGCTCCAGGAGCTTGAAGAGCGTCAAAAGCAACTGGATTATCTGGAATGTTATTTAATCGTCTAAAGGTGCTAACTAAGTAATTTTTGTCTTGATATCCAGTCACTATTCCATATTCAGGGATTGGTATGCCCCATAAAACCACAGGTTCATCTCTATCGATAGCTTTTTTCACAGTCTTGAATAATTCAGTGGCACGGTTTCTATCTTCATCTGTCACCTGGCCTTCTTGAGCAGGATAGCATTTATGATCATCATAGACACTAGTTGCATAACCTAGCGTATCTGTTCCTTTCATTATCTCATTCCACATTTGACCTAGTGCTGTGGGACCAGAAGGACAAGTACTTCCTTTTGCTACATTGGGTAAGGCGAAAGCATATCCAGTATAGCCTCCTGTGTTTACTAAATCGTGATCTTCCTTCCCTAAAGCTTTCATCACCCCTGATACAGATCCTAAATAGGAGATCCAACAAGGTTGATAGACTGGTTTAATTGTTAGAGTTTTTTCCATTTGGGTTTTCCTTCCATGTGAATAGCGATTTATGAGTTTTTTTCGTTCAATCTTCTTTCTAATACTTGCTTTCTCGTAAAAGGAAGATATCAGCTGTAATAGCTCTCGTCCATCATCAGTGATCAAGTATTTTCCTCTTTCGACTTTTTGGATTAGCTGAATATTTATCATTTTCACGAGATGGTTAGATAGAGCGGTTTTTTGTAATTCTGTGTTAGCTAATAGTGATGAAAAATCCTGTGCTTCATTTAGTACTAGTGTTAAAATCTGCAATCTCTTTTCATGCCCAATTACCTTGATAATATCTGCTATCTCGGCAATTGACCCCGAAATATTCCTTTCTGCAGTCTTTTTGCTCATTGATGACCACTATTCGTTTTTACTTCAGTAGAAGACCCCTATAAAAATCTTCCTATTGAACGTGAATATTCTTCCTAAAGATCGTGAATAAGTTGATATTATAAAAGCAGAAATAACACTGAGAAAGTGGAATATATGGTTAATCCTGAGAGTACAGTGAAGATAAGTGTGGGATGGAAACCCCATTTTATCCGAATGAAAGCGCTAACTGCACCTAGTAGTCCAAATAGACCAAGTCCATACACAATAAAGCGAATTTCTAGAAGGTTCCACCAGAAGATTAAAGTGAAAAAAAGAATACATTTAGAAAAAAGATAGAAGCCTGACATTTTCAAGATGTACCAAATTTCACTTTTGTTATCTTTTGTCACCATTTGATGGATAATTTCCCAATAAAAAAAGGATTCAACACCTAAGAAGATTCCAATTCCAATCAGAATTGGATTTAACCTGATAACAGTGTCTAGGTTAATGAATGGTACCCAGGGACGATCTGCGAATAATAACAAGGTGAAATAAATGCCAAGAATAAAAAAAAGCATAATACCAGTTTCTACAGCCCATTTTATTGCTTGTTTCTGATTATAAACGAGTATCCTTCCTTTTCTCTTTAGAAAAGTAAGAGCCATTACCAATCCTATTGTACTGATCGTACTTAGTATTAGCCCTACAAGAGTTGAGTAGTATAATGTTAACATAAGAGATACGAGTACTGAGGCGATATGCAGACCTATAAAAGAAGTAAGACTGATTACTATAATGAGAACCGAGGATTCCCCAGTTAAGGAAGAGCTTTTAGAAGGTGTTTGTAAATCCCAGCGAGAAATAATTGTATGGTTGACCAAGGGAAAAAAAGAGAGAATACATATCGTATATAACAGCCCACCAAGTAAGAGTGCAAGCCAACAGGCCATAAGGGACAAATAGGAAACAGAGGGGGGATAAATAACCGTTATATGTGGATTTCTAAAGAGATCCTTCAAGAATTGAGTTGTTTCCTGTTTTACTCTATCCCCATTAATATTATGTTCTTCCCCCTTAAAAACTATCAACCTGTGGCGATCAGATCTGTTTGAAGCTTTAAAAAGGTCCTTTGCATGATGTACTGGTACAAGGGGATCTAGTTCTCCGTGCATCACCAACAAATTCTCGATATTATTTACAAAATTTATTGGGGATCGCTCCTCAACAGCAGTTAGGTTTGAGGGGTCAACCTTGGTATAAGGCCGGTAGGAAATCCGTTCATTTGTGCGGAAATCACGTTCTTTTAGCCAAGCAGTTGTATTTGCTGGTGCTGAAACTGCAATTGTTGCTTTTATACGAGAATCGGTGCCTGCAGCAAGAAGGCTAATCATCCCACCAAAAGATGCTCCCCAAACTGAAACAGCACTGGAATTAACCTCAGATCGGGTAAATAAGTAATCAATAGCTACTTTTGCATCATCTTGCTCTAATAAACCTAATGTAGAAATTCCTCCTGACTCTCCATGACCCCGAAGATCAGGAACTAAAACAACGTATCCTGCTTTAACAAAATCTAAACAATTTGTTAGGATATTTTCTTTTGTCCCCCCCCAGCCATGATAAGCAAGGATAGCTGGTCTTTGATCTTCCAGATTACTTGGAAACAGGAGTATTGCTGAAATCGCTACTCCTTTACTGGTTAATCGAATTTTTTCAACATGAATATCAGTTATAGCGAAGTTACCAAATATTGTACTAATAACCAGTAAGAGTGACGCTACACCCAACAGTATCCCTATTAAAGGATTGAACTTCCTCGCATTCATAAGCAATCAATAAAATACTTAGAGTTGATCATCAAGCCATTTTAAAAATTTGTCAGTTGGTTTAGAAGCAAATCCTGATTCTTTTGAAATACTTCTTTTTTGAGTCTTCTTTTTCATTGATTTTGGTTGAGGTACTCTAGCCAACCAATCCTCAAATGAATCTACAACATCCCTCCTTTGCTTCCTTAGATCCCATTCTTCCACAATTTTCTTCTTCTTCAAAAGCCACTTTGGAGGGGTCATGATTTGTTGAATTCCATCCATACACCGTAGCGTGTGGGCTTCATGCGGAGGAATACCATAACCTTGGGATAGAACGCGAATTTCATGCATGATTAGGTCTGTTGCTGCCCGAAGAGCATACGGATCGAACATATCTGTCCGATCATAATCATAATGAAGGAAAATAGGATTTCCGACTCTAAGGGTGACTTTTTTACCAGGAGTGGGCCAGTTACCCCCATAAGGCAGGATGCCATCAGTGCCAATGATCCCAACTGGGACAATGGGGGAATCAGTCTCGAAAGCAAAACGAGCAACTCCTACCTTTCCTTCTAACTCTTTCCGGGAATAGCGGATGTGGCCTTCTGGGAAAATTCCTAGGGCTTGGTTATGGTGTAGGATATCAATTCCACGTTGAACAGCTTCTTGGTTCCCCCGTTTTTTTACAGGAATGACTCCAAAATAATCCATCATCGTTCCCCAGAACCTGTTCCTCCAAAGGGCACTTTTTTTTCCAAGAAAGTATATCCGTTTTTCTTTCATTTCTGCTGGAACCACTAAACCCATCAGAAATGCGTCAATGACACTTTCATGATTTCCAGCAAAGATCACCCCTTCCCGGAGTAAGTCCATATTGTCAATTAAGTCCTGTTTTCCTTCAATCTCTAAACGATAACCAAAAAGTGCAGCGAATTGAACTACCCGTCTAATGACATCATATTTCACATCAGAAATATCTGAAGCACTATCGGCCATTTATTAACCTCTCGTAACCATTTAGGATAGATAGAATAGTTTCTGAATAGATAACAATGACTTGATATCTTTCTTACTACACTAAAACCAAATAAAAATCTTATTATGAAAGCAGACATCAAGCAGTTACTTCAATGGTACGACTAATAAATTTTCATAAATAGCGCCCTTTGGTGTGAGAGTACTTTTCTTGAGAAGTAATTCATCTATCATTTGGCCCCCGGCGGAAATGGTTTTCGAGTTTTGGATAATGGCAGTTAATTGGTTTTTATCAGAATTCCGTAATTTTTTGACTCGAGCAAGAGTTAGATGTGGAGAGAAACGTCTTTTCTCTCTTGGAAAACCAAGAGGGGATAGTTTTTCTTCAACCAAGGATGCTAGCTGTTTGAGATTCTCACTACCTTCTTTTATCCCAATCCATACCACTCGTATGTAATTAATGTTGGGAAAACAGCCCATTCCTTCTAATGATATATCAAACGGAGGAAATTCAATTGTCTGAAGTGCTTGTTTGATCGCTGCTATTTTAGCAGTAGGGATTTCTCCCAAGAATTTTAATGTCAAATGTATTTGGTTTGATTTGACTGGTTGAACTCCATCAAATTTAGTCTTTGATATTAACTCTTCTATTTGGGAAACAACCTCAGAGTTATTGATTTCAACACATATGAAAGATCGAACCATTTTTTTTCCTCTAGATTTTGTTTATTCGCAATTTTCTTTTTAAATTTCTTGTTATTACGAATAGAGTTGATACAGCAGCAGTGTACATTATGGCTGTGAATGTAAAAGATAAATAAAAATCCTTTGTCTCATCGATTATCATTGCACTGATTGAAGGACTAAAGCTTCGGCCTAGTCGATCAGACACTCGCATTAATGATTGAATCCTCGCACGAAATGCTTCTGGGACATAATCCTGGACAATGGTGGTTTGAGCTGGACTACTCATATTCATAAGCACAATTCTAAATAAAAATGCAATAACTGACAACGGTAGAGATGTGCTATAGGCTATAATTAAGATTAACGGTATTGATACCCCTTGAGTCAAATAGATCACTCGTGCATTGCTACCTAACCTACTGGATAAAATAGGAATAAATCCCATAAAAATGGCGGTGAGGACTTGGGCAGTACCCATAATGATATTGACTTCAGATGGTCCAAGTAAAAATCGTTTTACAAAATAGGGTTGAGTAAAAGGAACCAAAAAACCCGCTCCAAATCCAATCATAATCGAAATAGCAAGAAAACCAATAATATAAGTTCCCTCAGGGCTTCTTATCATCTCTTTTATATCTACTTTTGGTTGAGATTCAACATTATCCCTCCATTCTTCAGCATTCGCTAGTAATAGAGAAGGAATTATCGCACAGGTAGCAATTAGGAATGTAACAAACATTGTTTGCTGCAGGTTATTGTACGAGAATTCGTTTTGGTTAAGAATAAAGAAGAACGATGATAAGAAATAACCTAAGGCTAGATTACCCCATCGCATGGTCTCATTTCTTGTAAATACATTAATCCTATTGGTTGAATTATTATGCGCTAGAATCGCTACCTGCGATGGCATAATCATACCTTGTCCAAGTCCGATCCCAAATCCTCCTAGTAACAAATATTCCCAGTGTGGGGGAGGAGTAAACGTAATTATGAAGTAAGATAACGCATAGATCACTGTCCCGCTTAATACTAATCGTTTGTGACCTAATTTATCAGAGAGAAAAGCTGCTGGAAAAAGAAACAATAAGTTAGAGAATGTTTGGATTGATTGAATGAAACCATAATTAACGATAGTTCCCCCCAAGACCTCGACATACGAGGGGAAATTACCTCGGGAAAATGATTGCCCAAGGGCAAGAAAGGCCGTTGATAGATAGATCAAAATGTTATTTCTTTCCATCTCTGATCTTTAATTCCAATATTTTTTGGTTATATTTAGGGATATCAGCCAAAAATAGTGTACTTTGGTTTGATAGAACAAATAAAAGGGAATTAAGAAATTGGTTTAAAGAATGGGATTAGTTGTTGTAGAACCTAGTGGAATTGTACGATCTCATGAACATTCCCGAATGGGTCTTTGAACGCAGTAAAAATCCCCGCAGGAAATTCTTTTACCTCTGGATAGATGAATTCGACTCCTTTCTCAGTTAGCTCCTTCACCACCTGTTTCAGATCATCTGTTTTGAAAATTATTAGGGATTGGGCTTGATTTGGGTAATCAATTACAGTTTGCTTTTGAACTTTATACAAAAGCAGTCGAATGCCCCCTTCTTGGATTAAATCTACAGCTTGAGGAGGGTAGTAGTGTTCCTTCGATAATTTAAACCCTAATACCTTAGTATACCAATCAATGGCTTCCCCGAGACTAGTTACATTAATTTGATTCATGGCAATTTCAAGCATCATCTTACCTCATCTGAATATCAAATCAGCTCAAATTCTTTTATTTACCCCCATTGCCGAAAGGGTGTAGTAGGTTTATTATCTAGAATTTCCTCTATTTTTTCCAGTGTTTCTTCATCTAGACTTACATCACTAGCTTCCACGTTTTCAATAACTTGTGCTGGTTTCGAGGCACCCATAATAGTTGAAGAAATTTCAGGATTGCGTAACACCCAAGCTAATGCCAACTGACTTAAGGGTATCTCAAGAGAGTTTGCTAATTCTTTTAATTTTATTATTAGAGGTCTACGTCTTTCAAACAAACCTTCTGGTATCCCTTTTTTAATTGGTTTAATAGAGAAACGACTCCCTTCTGGTATGCTATCTACGTACTTTCCAGTATAAAATCCAGATGCCAACGCTTCAAAGGCTGTGATACCTAATCCATGATACTTCGCAACATCAAAGAGCTCTACTTCAATGAATCGTGCATTTATGTGATATGGCGGTTCTTCAACCGCAGGAGGAATTAAACCATGCTCTTTTGCTGTACCAATCGTCCTTTCTACTAGAAATGGTGGCCACCAACTGGTTCCCCAATAATGAACTAGCCCTTCTTCGATCAAATTGGTCATGGTTCGAATAGTTTCTTCTAGGGGAGTTTCACGATCAGGTCTGTGACAATAATACAGATCCAGGTAATCAGTCTGGAGATATTTTAGAGAGTCTTTAATTGATTCTCTGATATGTTTTCGTGACAACCCTCCGCTATTTGGGCTTTCACGTAATTGTTTAAAGACCTTACTACTAACTACCAGGTCTTCTCGGGCCTGATCTTGTAAGAATTCACCAAGGATGATTTCTGCACGAGTTCGTTGATCTAATGGAAGTTCTGAATCATCGATACCATATCTATCAGCAGAGTCGATAAAATTTATCCCTTGATTCACTGCCTCAGTTAAACATGCTAATGCTGCATCTTTTTTGATGTATGAACCGTAATACATCGTACCAATACTAATTTCTGAGAGTTTTATTCCATGTTTCCCCATTTTTCTATATTTCATGATATTTCAATCCTTTTTGTCCTGCTTATAATACTCGAAATTATCATACGAAAAATCTAACTGCAATTCAGAGAATATTGAATCAATTTCTCCCATTAGTTGGTTCGAGATTGGGCCTAGTTCTAATGATTTCGCGTTTTCCGTTATTTGGTCAACCGTCTTCGCCCCTGGGATAGGAATTGCGCGTTCATCCTTTGCCCAAATATATCCTAAAATCCCTTGAACTAAAGTTCGACCTTGTTCTGCTAATATCTCTTTTAACTGATCTAAAAGGTTAAACGTTTTAATATAACGCTCAGTATTAAAATCAACTTTGGATAACATATGATCAGAGCTACGTTTAGTATCCTTGGTGTACTTTCCTGTTAAAGTTCCACTAGCAAAAGGGCTTCGAATAATCCCTGCTAAGTTATTTTCATCACATAATTTAGCAATTGGTGTATTTATTCGAGTAAGTGTTAAAACATACTGTATTGCTGTGCAATGTTTACCTTTTGCAAATTGATCTGCTCGATAGGGATCATCTGTACTCCAACCATAATACCGAATTTTTCCATCATCCACTAATTCTTCTAAACAATCTCTGATTAATAATGCACTGGTCGGATCTTGTCGTGCATTGTGGAGCTGATAGGCATCTATATACTCTGTCTGTAATCTTTTCAGGCTGTTATCAACAGAATCTCGTAATTTCTCTAGAATAGTTGCTTTTTCAACGTTTGGTTGCGTTTTTGGGTCATAGACACTACTAAATTTCGTCGCGATGATAACATCATCTCGAATGCCTTTCAATGTTTGACCTAGTACTTCTTCACTATGGCCATGACCATATGCCTCTGCGGTGTCAAAAAAATTTACACTCATCTCTAGAGCTTTCTTTATTGTTTCTATTGATTCTTTATCATTTACATTCCCATAAGCAAGAAGACGGCCATCTTTGCTCTTGAATGGTCCTCCAATTGCCCAACACCCCATTCCCATTGCACTAACTTCAATATTACTTTTACCTAATCTCCTAGTGTACACTTCAATTCTTTCCGTTTTTATTCTTTTAATCAAAAATATAACTAATTTCTCTCTCACCAGTTGGCTTTAACCCTATTTTATCACATAAATCAATGAATGGACTTGTCTCTATCACAAAAACTCGAAATTCACTAATATTACTTTTCTTCAGAAAATTATAAGCTGCTCTAAACATTGCTTTCTCCAAACTAAGTCGATTTTCATGATCTAGTCTTCTAATATACCCACCTGGAACTGCAATTGGATGTTTCACTGCCCTCCTGGATTGTGCTTCATCTACGGGTGAGTGAATTGAAACACTCGTCCACCCGATAAGTTTCTCCCCCTCATAAACAAAAAAGCTTTTTTCTGGCGAATATCTCCCAGAATTGAATCCCCTTGTCAAACTTTCAATGGATATTCCACTA
>JBHLPQ010000278.1:0-3825 GCA_048939265.1 Promethearchaeota archaeon | reverse complement strand
AAAAAATATCTCTGATTTACAAAATCACAAGAAAAAGAAAAATAATAGGGGAAAATTGGAGAAACAACCTGCTGAATGGAGGTTAACAAATGTCATCTGGAATAGCGAAATGCAAAATTACTGTAATTAAAAGGTCAATTAATTTAGATTTAATAGAGAAGTATGCAGATGATCAATATAGAGATCATATGAAGGTTTGTGAGATATTCCAAGACAACCAAGAATTTATTTTGGAAGAAGAAACTGCGTTCTCCCAACCACCGAAAGATTTCTGTGCTTGGGCCTGGGCTGATATTCGGAAGGATATCATGACAGTAGCTCTTGGTTGTGACATTCCTGGAATGAATCAGCGAGGTATGGTTATTACAGGTTGCACAGATTGGTTCCGACCAGTGTATTTCAAAATAGAAAGGATTTGAAAGGATCTTTTAATTGCTAAAACTCCCACTTCATTAGCTAGTGGCAGAATGGGATTTTTTACCTGAGAGCTCAGGAAAAGCTCCTCATCTCTCTTTTTTCTTGTTATAAAAGCTGTAACTTTTTCGATTATCATATTCCTCACTATTACATGATTTTCACTATTATATTTAAGCTATCAAATCTAAATTAAATTGTTAAACATTACTTCAACTTTTTACTTTCTTGATATCCAACTCCAATGGGTTTACCAATATTGTAGTATCGGTTGTCCAAGGCATAAATAATTGGGTCGAGCATTGTCATATCTACTATTTGTTTTCGGCCTTTACTCTCAATTACAAGGTTTTTATTAACATAAGCTTGGACTACGTCTCCTATGAACACTTGTCTGTGCAGAATAGAGAATTCTTTGATCACTTTACACTCTAGATTAACTGGACATTCTTCAATCATCGGAGCAGTTTCCAGTTCTCCGAAAAATACGTCAAACAATTGTGACTTATCAGTATTATGTCCTGACATAACCCCACAATAATCAGTTTTCATAAGTAATGATGTGGAGGGAATGTTAACGCTAAATGTTTTGTGTTCGAGAATTCCAATGTTTGTATAGTGATCCACACCAGAAGAGATGTATACAATCGGTGGTTTTATCCCCATTATCCCCACATCCCCTAGAGTTTCAAAATTCGGTTTTCCATGAACAAGTGCCCCTGCAAGAATAATTGGAATAGGAAAAACAAGTGGAACTTTTCCAAATTTCGTTTTTTCTACTGAATTCATATTTACTCACATTTAGAGATTGATTTTATTTGTTCATCTAGCCAACTTTTCAATGGTTCTTGAATTGGAACTTTTTTCAGCCATTCAATATTCTCATATCGAGCAGTTATTAAATCATTTATTTTTTCTGGCTGATATTCAATTGGGCTTTCGTGATATAGATGAAGTGGATAATTATAGGTAAAAGGTAACTCTTCTAGTTCTCCTTTTTCTTTGGTAGATAAAATAACACCTGCTAAAACTGCTTGATGCATAAAAATTCTATATCGTTCATCTTGTTGATAGAATTCGTTAAACGATGGATTGCAATATAACTCTTTGAAAGAATCCCACCATGATTCAAGTAATCCTGCTTCAGGTCTGACAACCAAAAAACCTGCATTGAAGTAAGGACGAAGAATATTATGATCTACATGAGTTTTCATTTGAAATAGCATATCCTCGGGTACATTTAATTTGTTATAAATTAAATCCCAGAAAGGATCAATAGGTTCATTGTAGATAGACCCAATCAACGTATGGTGGACTGGACGGTATCCTAATGTTTTATTTTGAGGTAAAAGAAAATGAATTGGAGAATTAATTATCAAAGTATCTGGAAGAAGCCAAGCTAGAATTTTGGTTTTACCCTTTGCAAACATTTCTGCTGTGGCAGTAACAGATACGTAAGTCGCAAATGGGAACTTTTTATGATCTGGTTTTACGGAAATTGGAATAATATCAACATTTAATGACGAATATCGTTCATTCAAAATTTGAGGGATCTTTTCTTCTGATTTTGGGGTAAATATCCATATAGGAGATTCAGATAATATTCCAGCAAACTGGCGTATGCTTGCAACGAAAATTTGAGTTTTTATATCCAATCCTGTAGAAATACAAGCAAAAGTAAATCTTTCCATTTTGAGTAAGCCTCCGTCTCTTCATTGTGAAATTTTACTTCTCTTAAACAAATATTAACTTCTTTTATATACAAATTATGATTAAGGCAGGTTTGATTTAGAAAATTAACATGATACCTTTCTTAAAGCATTAAAACAGCATTTAAATAAGTGAAGTAGCTGGCCCGGTGAAATAGTAGTGGTCAATTTTGTAAAGATGACAGAACAGGAATTCACTGATTATTTAGAATTCCTAATTGTTAACTCTAGTGAAGATTATGCACAGATCAAAGAACTGAGTATTGAAGAAGCGAGATCACAAACAGGATTGCAAATCGAAGCTCTTTTGCCAAATGGATATACTACCCCTGATGTATTTATTGGTTTTATACGGAATGGTGACCAAAATATTGGTTATATATGGTATATTCATGAAAAAAGAAAGCAATATACATTTCTTGCTGATATTGAGATTTTTCTAGAATACCGTCGTGAAGGATTTGGGACTTTAGCTTTGAAATTGTTGGAAAAAGAAGTAACTTCCCTAGGCTTCAAAGCTATAATCCTACATGTATTTAGGCATAATTTTCCTGCCCAAGAATTATATGAAAAATTGGGGTATATAGTGATCCAAGAAGTCGATACTGGTTTCAATATGGCTAAGAGGTTCTAGTCATTAGCAAAATTTCTAATCTTTTAAAAGAGATTACTGTCAAACATATTCAGGGCTTTCCTATCTGGTCAGCGATAATTAAGATTTGATGCTCAGGAACCATAGGTTCATTAATCCCAAGATAAATTGTTTCACTTATCTTAAATCCTTGAGATTCTAGTATTCTTTTCCACTCATTCAGCTTTAAAAAATTAAGAGGTACGTTGATATCTTCGTCTCCGATTACTCGATTGTAGAACCAATCAAAAAAACAATTAGTTATCCTTATGTCATTTTCTTCGACATATCCCTCTACAATGATTAATCGTTTTTTGGTTATTCTCGTCGCTTCCTTTAACAACCATTCAGGATCACTTGTGTGGTGTAACACAGCATATAAGATAGTAGAATCGACTTCTTTATCCGTTAAAGGAATAGCTTCTTCTGGATTATATAGAATTAAAGGTAGATCTGTATAATTATAATCCACAACATCAACTAGGAGAACTTCATTTTGCATTTGTTTGGTAATTTCTAATCCTAAAAGTCCATTTCCAGCACCAAGATCAAGGATCACCTCTCCAATAAGAGCATCTTTGATTAAATTAAAACTTCTTTTAGCGCGTTCGACCGCAATGGCTTTTCGATCGATCTCATGATCATGAGAATCAATTCTTTTTCTAAGGAATTTCCTTAGCTTTTCTTCAACCTCAATAAGAGGTAAGCTCTTCTTAATACCTTGTGTTATTGTTCTATTAACATAAAACCAGAATACATGTCTTTGATAGAATTTTAGGTTAGCAGTTTTCATGGTAGATAAAAATAAAGATTTAATTACGTTCCAGTAGTGTTGATCTGCTTTCGTTCCCTTCGTAAATATTGGATATATGAGATCTTCCACAACAGATATATCATTTTGATTATTAGGCTTGTTAAATTTTATTGTTTCAACTTGCATCATAGATTTAACTCACTAAAACTTTTAATAGATGAGCATTTACTCATTATTTCCAAGTGAGCAATTACTCAATTATTTTATAAAGCTTTGGAATAAAGACTAATTGATAATATTATGAGCACAAGCAAAAA
>JBHLPQ010000119.1:0-11326 GCA_048939265.1 Promethearchaeota archaeon | reverse complement strand
AGATTATAATTCTAGTAATTAAATAGAGAAGATTTGTTGATGCTTCAAACGTTCCAAAAATAACCCCAAATAATCCTATACCGACTAGTTGAAAGATAGACAGTTCTACCAAAGGCATGTTAATTTTCACCAATCACAATTTAGAAAATTGAATCAAATAATTGATAGGATAATGATTTATAATCTCCCAAAAGTTCAGTGAGAAGACTAACAGCAAAAAACTTAGCTAGAAAACTCTGAATGCACCACAATAAATAAAAAATCCTTAAAAAGGGAATATTTAGGGAATATTTGTTATGAGTTTTAATTCAAATGATGAGCTTACGTTTGCTGTAGAAGTACGTAATGTAAGAAAGGAATTTTCAATTGGGAGTACAGTCGTTACTATTTTAGACGATTTAAACTTAACTTGTAATGAAAAGGAATTTACAATAATTTCGGGCCCCTCAGGGTCTGGAAAGTCAACGATACTATCAGTCATTGGTGGACTTACGAGCGTGGATGAGGGAAGTGTACGAGTTTTAAATCATCACTTAAATACAATGACTGAGGAAGAACTGGCAATTTTCAGATCAGTGTATGTGGGATTTGTTTTTCAAACAGGACATTTAATTGACTCTTTGACTGTATTAGAGAATATATTGTTACCTGTTGAACTTTCTCAACAAACTGACTCAGAGAATGAGTATCAGGAAAGAGCATGGAAATTGATGGAAGAATTCAAGCTCAATGAAAGAGCAGATTCTCTTCCAGCAATGATATCAGGAGGAGAGTATCAAAGAACTGCATTCATTCGAGCTTTGATTTTAGATCCAGATTTACTTCTTATTGATGAACCTACATCCAATCAAGATACTCAAACGACAGAGAGTATAAGCAATAAACTACAGAACCTGAAAAGTGAGAAAAATCTCATTGTTGTTACCCATGAGGAGAAGTTATTTCCACTAGCTGATAAAATGTACATCCCTTATGACGGAAAATTATTTCCTTATGAAACGGATTGAGGTAAGATGGGAAGTCTTAATCTCGCAGTGAAGGATATATGGCGACAAAAACCAAGATCATTACTCTTCATTGTAGTCCAATCCTGTATCACTGCCTCAGGAATAGTCATGTATGGCCTAGCAGAAGTAATTCAGACTCAGATAGGACAAGATTGGGCTTATTTTAACAATGTGATTATACAAATCTTCAATGGCTATCTGAATTTTCTGACAACTTTTGCTATAATTACTGGGATATTGATAGCCACTATCCTTAGTTGTCTTTTGACTGTTGCTCGTATGGACGATTTAGCTGTAATTCTCGCTTTAGGTGGCACTTTTAAACGAATTCAACGGGTTCCTCTTACACAAATATTACTAATTACTCTAATTTCTGGTGTGGTTGGTTTGATTGGAGGTACCCTAGGCCTTTTCAGCTTTAATCTGTTTTTACGAGTTGGAACAATAAGATTAGAAAGCTTTTTGACCATTGGTTTAGTCTACATAGCCTGTCAAATCATTGGAACGTATTTTGCGGCAGGATTCATAGTAAATTTACTGATTAGAAAGAAAATGAGAGAAATTATTGAAGGTCAGTATGATGTCGCTGCCATCAATCAAACAAAAATCTGGAGAATCTCAACAAAGGGAAGAGTCAGTTTTCGCTTAGCCTATTTATTTAATAAGAGATCAAGAGTCCTTTCCTGGGTGATGATTGGGGGAACATTTATGCTTATTTTTTTGACTGTTTTTGGTATCCTGGGTGGGAATGTAATCACCAATACAACAAACTCGTATATAGAGCGAGGATACGGTACTAATATTTATGTTATTACAAGACCTGAATTAAAATCTCTGTTAAAAGACCTTTATGATCCAATGAAAGAACTTCGGTATGATTCCTCCTTATTAGCTTCAGGGTACATTATTCCAAATTCATTTCTTGACCAATTTCCATTGAATTGTACTTACGAATTCAGGTTCTTATTTCCAGGTGAAGTAAGAATGATAGCTGATATTAGAACCGAAAACGGATGGCCTCTTGGCAGTGGTAAGACAACAATGGAAACATACTTCTGGGGGATTAATAGCTCTACTTTTCCATTATTTGATTACTATGGGGTAACATTCGCTCCACCAGGTGGTCTTGATGCTGTTTTTATCGGAGATGGAATGGTTCAATCCTATAGTGCTGAAGAGAAATTCGGTGCTCTTATTCTGAGAGATCATACTGACAATGTAACACGATTTAACATAGACGGAGTACTCATGGATCCATTTGCGTGCGGACATTGTGTTTATATGGATTCTGAAAAACTAGCAGAATTGAATGGCATTCCAGAACAAATAAATGTTGTTTTCGTTAAAAACCCCGATAACGAGATATTACGTCTTATTGAAACCTTTGAACTGAGTTTTTTCGCACTAGACAATTTGAAGGCTAATTATATCACGAGGAGCGATTCTTTCTGGTTTGTTTCATCAGCAGCATTCATACCAGCAATGGTTTCTGCAGGATTATCACTGGTGGCTTATTCAGGATTAATTGCCAGAGTAATTCTGATTAAAGATCTAAGAATAATTCGACTAATCGGAGGTAACCCAAAAACACTGAAAAGAATTATTTTTTGGATTAATTTCTTCCTTATCTTATATGCAGCCCCCTTAGCAATCCTTTTAGGATTTATTTCAGCTCATTCATTCTTAATTGCTGAAGCACAGTATCCAACCATTCAAGCATGGATAGTACTTGGTCTTGAATTTATTATTATGATTTTGATCATTTATCGATACATTCAATCCTTTTTCACGGATTTTTACAAAGAACTCTAAGTTCAGGAATGTGCCATTCAGTGGAACTTCTATCTTGGAATGTTAATGGAATAAGAGCCTGTATCAACAAAGGCCTCATTAAATGGGTACAAGAACGAAACCCTGATATCTTATGTCTACAAGAGACTAAAGCTCAAGCAGAGCAGATATCTTTTACATTTGACCTTCCGGATTATCAGGTGTATTGGAGTTCAGCTGAAAAGAAAGGATACTCTGGGGTAGTAACTTTCACAAAAATCAAACCAATTTCTGTTCTACAAGGACTGGGAGTGAAGGAGTTTGATATTGAGGGAAGATTTCTTCAAACAGAGTTCAAAGATTTTTTTCTAATCAACCTATATTTTCCTAATGCTCAGCGAGAGTTAAAAAGGCTTGATTATAAATTGCGATTTAATCATACTCTTTTGGAGTATATAAATGAATTAAAAAAGAAAGAAAAAGGAATACTCCTTTGCGGAGATTTTAATGTTGCCCACAAGGAGATAGATCTTAAAAATCCGAAAGAAAATCAGAATAATGCAGGATTCTCCCCTCAAGAACGAGCTTTCTTTTCTAAATTATTAGACCATGGCTATATTGACACATTCAGAGAGTTTGATCAGTCTCCCGATCAGTATACCTGGTGGACATATCGTTACAATGCAAGAGCAAGGAATATTGGATGGCGTATTGATTACTTTGTTATCAATCAAGAATTCCGAGAAAAACTAGCATCAGCTTTTATTCTCGCTGATATTGAGGGTTCCGATCATGCACCGATAGGATTAACTCTTGATATCAAAGTTTAAACAAAAGTAAAAACATAACTCAAAAAGGAGAATCAAGGATGAAGCAACAAGAAAGAGTAACTAATCATCAAAATACATCTTACAACTTTTTCGAAGTAATAAACAATCGAAGGTCAATACGTAAGTTTACTGAGAAGCCTATCTCAGAAGATGTTCTTAACGAAATCCTAACTGCAGGTATTAAAGCACCATTTGCAGCTCAATTATACAGTATTGTGTATACACGTGATAGAGAGAAGATGAAGAAATTACGAATTGGAGTGTATTCAACTACCCAGCTTTTGATGATCTTCTTCGTTGATTTTCGCAAAATAGAAAAAATAATTACTCAAAGGAATTATCAGTATGATTATGATGATGGAATGCTTCTCTGGCTAGGTATCCAAGACGCAACTTTAGTAGCAGAAAACGTTATATTAGCTGCAGATGCAATGGGACTTGGATCTGTATTTTTAGGTGGCGCACCTCTTGCATCTGACACCATAAAAGAGCTTTTTAATATTCCCTCAAGAGTTTTCCCTGTTGTAGGTCTATGTTTGGGATATCCCGATTATATTGCAGAAACAGATGTTAGGCCACGTTACCCACTGAAGTATACCGCCTTTGAGGATACCTACCATGACCTCTCGGACAGAGAAATTCAGGAATGTATGAAAAGTATGGATGAGGGTTACATTACTCAAGGGTATTACATTAAATTACAGGCTAAGATCCCCTTAAAGAAGGGAAAAGACACAATAGACTATGATAAGTATTCCTGGAGCGAGCACCAGAGTCGCAAATATTCCCAAGGATGGTGGAATAAGGAATCAATTTTTTCTCTCCTTAAACGACATGGTTTTGATCTCTAAAATCTAAGTATCAACAACTAGGTGGATTGCTATGGTAACATGCCAAAATTGTGGGGCAACAATAGATATTGGTGACATTTTTTGTTATGAATGTGGATTTAATCTAAGGACGACATCTATCGTTAAACAAGCCAAGGAAAAAATAGATATACAACTGGATACGAATACACTAACTAGATATACTCAATTAGAGGAACAACTAGCAGATCTTAGGACTATTCCTGATGAACTAGAACAGCAAAGAGCTTATCTGAACAATCTAACTCAGAATTTCAACAATACACAAAGGAGGTGGGAAGCCCTAATAGAACAACGTGAAAAAGAGTATTTAGATGTAGAAAAACTTGAAAAGCTTAGCGTAACCTCGTTAATGGCCAGAGTGAAAGGAACAAAGGCTCAACAACTAGAAAAAGAAAAAGTTGAATATCTCACCGTGCTAAATAAGGAGGAGGCTGCGAGGAGGGAATGCCAAAAATTGGAAGATGTTATCACACAAACCAAAGGGCAGGTTAATGAGCTTGAGGATCTACTTAATGCCAAAAACAAACTGGAAAAGGAACTTGAGACATTAATCCATCAAGTATGCGAGGGAGTTCCTGACCCCATCGAAGATGCAATAGAACAACGTTTAGCAATACTCGAAGATCAAATTGGACCAATCACCAATAATCGCTCACGGGTATTTCGTGCTAAAAATCACTTGGATCATGCGATTACTGACATGAATCGGGCTTTAGAATCACTTCGCAGTGCCTCGGGATTTTCCACCTGGGATCTCCTTGGGGGTGGATTAATAGCTGATTCTATCAAACATTCAAGGATGTCTGAAGCCAGAAATTCTGTTCATAATGCTCATAGTAATATCCAAAGAGCGATTCAAGAATATCCAGAGATTCGAGGTTCCTTAAGTAGTGCCTATGTTGAAGATATATCATTTTTCTGGGATGGATTCATGGATAATATCTTTTCGGATATCGCCGCACGAGATAAAATTCATAGATCAATGGAATCGGTTCGACAAGCTTTATCTGACGCTTCGAATGCAAACCGTTGGTTAGATAATAAATTAAGAAATTTCAATCAACAATTCACTGATCTAAATAGTAAAATTGAAGAAACTAGGAAAGAGCTATTAGAAGAGAGGAAGAGAATGATAAATGAAGCGATTAAAAAATAGCAATACTCTATTTCGTCCTCCATTCTTCAACTAAGAGATCCATCATTAAATCATCTAGAAACTCACCATCAATGAAATCTGTTTTTCTACGGAGCCCTATCTCACGAAAACCAAGTTTTTTGTATACAGCTATAGCTCGGTGATTGTTAGAGAAAACTCTTAGCTCAAGGCTAAATAAATTAAGTGTTCTAAAACCAAAATCAATAATCAATTTCAAAGCTTCAGTTCCCAATCCTTTACCCCGGTAAGTAGGATTAAAAATTCCAAGACTAATGTCTGCTCTTCGACTAACAGAATTCATAATTTTCAACCTAATATTTCCGACGTATCTTCTCTTTTCCTTAGTGATTATTGCAAAAGTATATTTCTCTCCTCGCTTTCTCTCATACCAAGTACTACGGATCCATTTTGTTCCTTCTTTCTTTGACATCGGAGTTATTCGGCCACTAAAATTCATGAACTGGATGTCATTCCAGTGAAGTAATAATTCCTCAACATCCTCCAGCTCAAGTCCTCTTAGTATCACGTTTTTTCCAACAATCATTTAAATACCATTAGTTTTTGGTTTAAAATTGAACAATTTGGATAAGATATATATTGATATATTATGGAAAATTCTGTTATAAAAATAAGGTTGTGAAAGATGTGAAACAGAATGTATTTCTAATAGTCGTTCTAAGTTCTCTCTTCTTAATCTCTGGTTGTACGCAACCACAACCATTAATTTATTACGGTTCTGCAGATGTAATTTTCTCAATATCTGAAGATGAGGGTAGTATTCAATTAGATTCAAAAAAACTCCAGATTTCACTAAATTATAGCACTTCTAATAAAACTGGCCTTCAATCTACGAAATCATTTATTTTTCCTGAAGATTGGGCCAACATTGATTATTGGCTGAATATCACGATTGAATTTAATGATTTGCAAGATCACTATATAACAATTGAGATAGAAAGCATAGGCTGGATAGATGACTCTCAAAGATATGCAACAAAAGACAAGTATATCGGTCACGATGCTTATCGAAATGGGTTTCCAGAGAGGGCAATAATAAGAGCATGGAGATTGGGAACTGGTCCTGGTTGTGAGTATGAGTGGCCTGACACGGGTTGTTAATGGAGATTTGAATTCAACAAATTTAAAATAGTAACGAAAGACACGTAAGAGAACCCTCACATTTTTGAAATTCACTCATCTCTATAGGAATCACATCAAAATTAGCGTTACGAATCATAGCTAATGTTTTAGGGAAGCCTTTAGGAATCAACACTGTATCATTAATTGTAAGAGAATTTGCTGCATAACTCTCAGTTTCAGGAACTATAAGAGCTGCGAACTTATTAAAAACAGGGTGATTCATATATGATTTTGTCATTAAAACTGTGTTATTTCCAAGGTAAGTCACATAACTCTTTAAATGAATGATATTTGGATCAATACACGCGTCTATTTCTACGTTTAACCATTTTTTCATCTGTTCAATACCAGTGTTATTCGTACGTTGTGTTACTCCACAAATAAGACGATTTTGTAAATGTATTACATCCCCCCCTTCAATTATTGCAGGGGGAACAGCGTGTTTAA
Organism: Promethearchaeota archaeon; assembly: GCA_048939265.1. Taxonomy (GTDB): domain Archaea; phylum Asgardarchaeota; class Heimdallarchaeia; order Hodarchaeales; family Hodarchaeaceae; genus Hodarchaeum. The sequence goes on along the minus strand of JBHLPQ010000119.1, from coordinate 4,104 downwards.
CTTTTAAAAAATCCACTAGAACTTCTTCAACTTCTTTTTCTTCACCACGACGACTTTTAGCTGCCATACGTGTAATAAATGCTTTATCATTGTGAATTACAGCATTATCTTCGACGAAACAAGAATCTGGGTACTTCTCATTAGGTGTTAACTGGATAATTTCCAGATTGAGAGCTTCTAGAACCTCACAATAATCAGAATGCTGTTTAAGAGCTTGAGTATGACTTAATGTTTTTTTAAGGGGATGAGATGAAATACATCTCAAGTAAGATGATCCTGGTCTTCTAACTAGTGCATGCTGGAAACTCATGTAAATACACGCTACAAGGTATTCATCTCTATTCAGATGAATTGAGAAAGGGTTGTGTCAAGAGCCTTGTGAGCACTTCGACTATCAACATTAAAACGATAATGCTTCTTCTACAACCCTTGCAACAGGAACACTGATTGCCCCTGCGATGGCATTACCTACTGCCCAAGTAATGACTATTATCATGAAGTAACCTATGTGGAAATAGACATGGAAAAGATTCGGGTAGAATATAATATATAGTGACAGCTGCATGAAAAATCCCCGAAGAAGTCCGATTGCAGCACCATCGAGAATACCAGGAATCCCTGTACTTTTTCTAGCAAGAGTATCTTTTGTTTGTAGGACTGTTATTTCAACATCATCATCTAAGAAAATGTTTTCCGCAATTCCGTCATCCTTAGGAATTACGGATTTTTCTAATGCTTCAAACCCTTCCTCTCTCGGCGTTGACCAGTTCAACCAAGTCATTTCACTTGTAAATATACCTTTACCACGAATTAGTACATATATATCAGCAGCTAAACCCTGAGCGAAAGGGTACATCCACCAAAGCGGGTTTAAGCCATACCAACCGATTTCTGAAGTAATATTATAAACAAATAGTGTTAATGATACTGTTCCCGGTTTACGTGTGATAGCAACCGCAGCTACTAAAAGAAATATGTAGGGGAGATCTCCAATAGCAAAGAAATAACCACCAGGGACTCGATCCACAACAGGGAAAACGAATTGTCTTCCGATGATCTGGACGTAAACGGTTTGGATAGCACCTATAATTGCTATCATGATGAGGTCTTCGGTCGAATAGAAATTAAAAGCACCAGACCAACTCAAGTAGATTAAGGCTATGAAGATTGTAGCAGTTATCAGAAATATTGCTATTATTCGGTCAGTTGGAGGTGGTAACAATTGAATAGTATGATTGACATCTAAAATCGTCCCTGGATCTCCAGATCCTTCTATTTTTCCAGTTACTAGATAATGAAAAGTAATATCTTGAGGAGAAGAAATCGTAATTCCTGTTGTATCGAAATAGAAAGTGATTTGTAGAGTAGTATTAGTGTTAAACTCCTCCAACTCAAATTCTAAAGTATCTCCCAGACTTCTTTCAGTAAATATAACTTCAGTATCTGAAAGATCAGGATCAGAGAAGGATATCGAATCATCGAGTGTTACCAAGCTCGGAGCAGTGATTGTAAATGCTACATCGGTAAAATCTGAGCCTCCTTCATTGATTATTAAAAATCTTGCTTGTAAACCAGTAGCTCCTGTATAAGACACGTTCTCTTCATAGGAGCGACCTTCCCTTGAAGCGTCAGTATTACTTGGTATCGTACTGGTAAATGATATCCCAGTTCTGACAGTATCAGCCACTACTACTTGATAACGCAGAATTTGGGTGATACCTCCAAAAAAAATGGCGAGTAGGATAAGGAATAAAATGCCTCGCTTGTGGCCGATTCGTTCATTTCTTGATAATTTTTTCCGTTTCATTGTAATCACTCTTTAGAACTTGTCTGCTTTCCAATCACAATTGCTCTTACTAGCCGATCACTATAAGTTTGTGATAATTTGTTATCTTTTTTCGTAAGGGTAAGATAGGATGCTAAATAGAATAAACCTGAATCCATGAACATCATAAAAAGTGTTTTAAGAAATGTACGCTTTGTTTTAAGAGGGTTTCCTTCATAATCCACGATACCACTGATACCCATGAGTTTGTGACCTATAGTCGCACCAATAAACCTGATACAGAGGAAATAATAAATAAAAAATAGAATAGCAGTGATGAAAAACGAAAATGTTGTGAACTGAATTAAAAAGATCAATAATTCCAGAGGTATTAATAAAATGGCAAATGAACCTTGTACGATAAGAACGAGGAAATCTATATTTGTAATCGCCCCTGTATGAACCGCGCCTGTCGTAAACATACTGAAGAGATCTCTAGTTATGAATATTATCGCTGATTCTTCCAATAACAGGTACATCAAGGTAAATAATATCATAAATGGTATTACATCAATTATAAATGCGATTATCCGTGAATTATATGAAGCTATTGGCCCAGCTCCCCTGTACTTTTCTTCAGGAGTGGATAAGCGGAAATTCATCATGCTTACCGTGAATTCACGACCAAGGAACCATCGTGTTCTCGACAACATAATGAACACTGCTGGAATAACTGATATAAGTACGGGCCCAGCTAAACCTGCAAAAAGATAGCGGACAGCAGCATTCTGAACAGGATCCGCATCTTGTGGAAGGGCCCAATATCTATCAAGGCCTGATCCAATATATTGCCATTCGAAAAGAATGTGTTGTACTGTGCCAATGATGCTTGAAGCCACCCCTAAAAGCCCCACGACGAGTAAATAACGTAATAATCGACGTTGATTTTTACTAGCACTAAAAGCGAAAACAACAGCGTAAATTCCAACAGCCATACTTATGAAGTCAATAAAAGGAAGCTTTATCTTTTCAACAATTACTGGAGGAGTAATAGTAACATCAATAAGCCAAGAAACAATGTTTGTCCAAAGAACTGCATTATCAGCTTGCTCGATGAACTTTAAGGATGTTGTATAAAGACTCCAACCACTAACTGTGAAGATTCCACCAAGTAATAGCACTCTTCCACCTTCACCGACCTCGCCACCTGCAACCCAAGGAATTGCCGGATGTCCATGAAGAGATGGATTATATGGGTCAATTCCTCCATCTGGTTGACTTGTGGATTCATTATAAGCATATCCACCAACCCAGCTTTTGTTGGTAACAACCAAGGAACTACACCCGAGGATAACAGACTCAACATCTTTTTTTAGGGCATTTCCCAAGGTTGTATTAGGAAATTGCTCTGGAGTTATTTCAACATCCCAAACATTCCCAGTTAAGATCGTCCTGTGTTTAGGATCTTGATCAACAATTTCATCACTTTCTCCTCCCTGTGAATAAAGATGCATAGTGTCATAAATGGACATCGTTTCATTATATTGAATATATTTGAGTAAATTATTTGTATTGACATTTTTAGAGTAACTAAAACCAGCATAATCTGGTTCTGTAGTCGTGAAAAGTGAACCTCCTCCTCTAACCCATGTATTAATAGCTTCACCTTCTTCTGGGGTCACTTCCTTATCTAAGAGGCATATTATCAATAATCCTTTAGGACCAATTGAATTGTTTAACAAATCTAAAGTAATTTCTTGTTTATTTAGCTTTACGGTAAACCCTTGTTCTCTCAACATTGTAACTGGTTCTTTCATTGACCTTTGGGACGCAAAATTGCCCATTGAATAACCAGCACCAGAATCGATATGACTCTCATCGAATAAAATGATAACATCCTGTTCTTGATTTGCTGAAATCGGAGTCGCTTTTGATAAAGTTAATGGTAAAAGGCTACAAATGATTAATAATATACTAAGAAAACAATAAACATGTTTTTCTTTTGATTTTATTAACATAGATTTAAGCATCATTATGAAAATCTCCGGATTTTCTTTTCAATACCTGATTTTTATTGAAATAATGGTGCGAATTCGTTTTTCCTCTCCTATTTAATGTTTTTCCGTTGAACTTAGATGCAAAGTAGAATAAAAAACCTCTAGCTCATAAACCAACAATAGGTTCGATGAAGATTTTAAACCTAATCCCGCTTAAAAAAATCAATGATTTCCAATGAATGGCTTCAATTCCTTTTTTGATGAATTTCCTGAGGATAAGATTGACGACTATAAATTCATCTACCTTAAGACCAAAGATAAAGGTAATAGGATTGCATTTCA
>JBHLPQ010000118.1:0-11342 GCA_048939265.1 Promethearchaeota archaeon | reverse complement strand
ATAAAGAAGACTGTGTAGAACTTAACCATTTTTGTCAAAATTTTAATGGAGAAATGACCCTAACAATTTTATAACAAATGCTGGGGTGTAGTTCAAAAAGACTGGAAGTGAGTTATCTAATAAATCCTTAAAATTTGTAGTTGGGAATAAGTGAGAAACGGATGAGAGTGGATGAATCGGGATATGGAGGAGAAAACTTCTTTTGTTCCAATTTCACTAACGATAGGGAGTATCCGCCCTTTTCTACCCCCTCACTTTCTAGATAAAGGTGAAAAATAGTGAAATTAAAGAAAAGATACACAACAGTGGTAATAGCAATATCCTTTATATTTATAATGAGCTCTACATCACCACTAAGCACTGCTGATGAAATAATAGAACAAATTACAAGGAAACCAACAGGTGTCTTTTTAGGAGATTCAACTGATCCCGTAGTAGCCTTGGCCTATAGAACTTTCTCTTTGAACTTCGGGTGTCAATCCAAACTGCTTAATAGACAAACCAACGATCCGTTTGAATATTCAGGAAAGTTGGTCATATTTGCTCATGGTCAGGAAAATGGTCTACATCTATTAAACAGCTTTTACACATGGGATACGGTGGCAAAATTGATAGAGACATCTCCAGCTAAGCGAATCTATATCTTGGCCTGTTATAGCAACAACATTTTAATGTATACAAATCCGAATAAATACCAGAGACGTTTTGTTGGCATTAATGGCGAACTTGACGCTGAAATTGCAGCATATATTCCTTCAATAGTTGAGAAATCTAATTTAATGCAGTCTATTATAAAGTTGGGAGCTAGGGTTCAAGATCTTGTCACTAGAAAGGTTGAACCAAAGCTATTAGGTTATCCAAAATCAAAGTCATGGTCTGGACATCAAGTTGCTGTTAAGAGAGAAAATTTTTATGAAAATGCGTGGATTGTTCCGACTTGGCGTGAACATATTCTCTGGGTCAATCTGGGTGCAGGAGTAAAAAATTTGTTCCTAGGATCAGGAGCTATTGGAATTGAAGGGCTTATCGGATTTCTAATTGAAAAGACTCCATTAACTAGTCCAGTTGGCTTCGTAATTGGTTTAATTGTAGCATTATATGTTGTAGTTGCTTTGAGTACTGGTGATAATAGGAAAGACGAAGACTGTATGTTCGGTATTGGTGCGGTAACTATTCCTTATCCTCTTGTAAATTTCTGGTTCGATTTTGGTAGTGGTGACGGTGGTTTGAATGGGGTCTATTTCTACCCCACCCCTCAGTACGCTTTTACAGCTGTCACACTTTATGCCGCATTTGCGCTAATATCAACATCTTGGATTAAAGTACTATGACACCCTTTGGGTAAAAGATTGAAGAACAATCACAAATAATGGAGGAAAGTACTGGACCTAGGAGATCACAGTTGAATTCGGAATGTTGGTAAAAAATCGAGGAGGGGCGTTCCCGCTCACCGAGTACAGCCGAATAGTCATGATAGCTAAATATAAAAGAAGAAAAAGAATCAATAACAATAAATTAACGAAATTGTGTGATAATTATGAATCTTTCAAAGAATCAGCAGAAGTGGATTTATAAGAGAGTCGGAGTTTTTTTTATTTTATTGGGAGTAGGATGGCTAATTTTCTTCTGGAATTCACCTATCTCATTAAGAATAGGAATAACAACTATATATGTAAACATTATGCCTTTAGGCCCCTTAATCTCTTTACTTGGGTATTTACTGGCCAATGGAAATCTCAAACAGGTAGAGGAAAAATAAACATTTGATCCATCTTGTTGAGAATTCACCTCCAAGCGATTATATACACCCAACTCTATTCGGTCTGACTCTGTGTCCGATTGACTAAGATTTGCCTGATCATATTTTTGCTCCACCTTTAATTCCTTTTCCAATTTGTACGTAGTGTTGACTCGGATTACGAACCGTGCTGATCCAAAAGGATGTGTTAATACATCAGCTACTCGGTTAAGAAAAGGGAATAGATATAAAATGATTCGTTGCACTATGATATTTACTATCATAAAAAGAATAGCTATTAAATGAATACTGATGTCGAATTGACTGCAATACCATGAGATAAATAGGGAAATTTCTAGAAAGATTTCATATATACAGACTTGTTCCCAATAAATCAGAAATTTCAGAGGACGAGATTCCAGCGCAACTGAATTAGCGATGTTCAAGGTATTCAGACATGCAATCAATCGAAACCCAAGACAAGCGTTGGCTGAGCCATTAAAAACTCATTCCTCCCCAAACCAATTCTATAGACCTTTCCAAATGAATATTTATATTCGAGATGATATCTCATATCTCCTCAACCAAGAAAAAGATCTCCAATACTTCTGGAAGAAAACATTGATTGATTCTGAGGCACATGGTATTATTGTAATGACTCTTCCTGACCTTACCGTAGTTGGCCTTGATAGATTCTCTGAAATCTTCTCTTCAGCTTTTTCGTATTACAAAAAGAACGGACCAGTTGATACAACAAATGAAATAGAAGTCAATACACTAATAACTGCAATTAAAACGAAAATCAACTTGTTTCAGCCCCAAAATCCCATTACTAGGTATGAAATAAAATCATTGTTAAAATTTATTAATTTAGAATCGCCTAATGCAGATAAATTTACTAAAACAGCATTATTTAGATATCTTAAAGCAATCTGCACGAGAAATTAGTTCTAATACTTTCAATCTATCTATTTTATTACTAATCGGATGGATTTTCAAATCGTTGTATTAAAAGGGTATATTTGATATTAAAGCTCCCAATAATCGCGAAGTATTTTCTTTGATTGATTTAGAGTAGTAAGAGTTTGATTATTGGGTTCTAACGGTCTAGACGACTCTGAAAATTCTTGATTAGGATGTATGAGAGGAGAAATGTAAGATGAGAGTAGATCTGGAAGCATTTGGATATTATATCCTCCTTCCAGGAAATTCGCAAAGGGAATATTGAGTTCAGACGAAATACGATGTATAAAAGTTCCGATCATTGAAAATCCCTCACGGGTGACTCCCAAGACTCCAATAGGATCTCTTTCATAAGCATCAAATCCTACAGAAATTGCTAGGAATTCAGGTTTGAACTGAAAGACAATTGGCATGATAATCTGCTCAAAAGCGAGTTTTAGGTCAGCCTCAGAGGCCCTATACCACAATGGTATAGGGATATTGTACCCACGCCCTTCTCCTTTCCCCACCTCATCAGTAAAACCTGAGCCCGGGTAAGCGATTTGCGGATTAGCATGAGTACTAACATATAGTACTTCGGGATTTTCTTCTAATGTATATGCTGTTCCATTACCAAAATGGTGGTCGAAATCTATTATCGCAATTCTTTGATATTTTTTTTCTTGTAACGCTAATTCTGAAGCAATTGCGATATTATTAAAAATACAGAAACCTCCAGGTGAGGTTCGTGTTGCATGATGACCAGGAGGTCTAACTAAAGCAAAAATTGAGGTTTTGTTATCACTTTCCCAAATTGCTTTCTTACCAACAGCAACAGCTTGACGGGCTGCCTCAAAAGTGTAATTATTAGCAGCAGTATCTCCATCGAAATAAAAGTGTCCCGTTTGATTTTGTGATCTTTCAATCAATTCATAATGGTCAGATGTGTGAGTAACAAGAATATCTTCCTTAGATGCCGATTCATCCAAAATTTCATAGCTAATACTATCATCAGACTGGGAGAGTATCCATTCCTCCATAACCTCTATCCGATGTGCTGATTCTGGGTGAAACATTCCGCAAGAATGTTTTTTTGCCAATGAATTGGAAATAAATTTCAGTTTTACCACATTATTTCTTCCTGGAATAGTATCAACTCGATTATTGTCGTGTATAGATTCAATGGGTAATTGATTAAAAGGAGATCTTTTTTACTATCGTACTCTAAAGTACTAACAACTAGGAAATGAACCACATCCTGAAACTATACTAAAAAATCGAGTTCAGATAGCTGATTCACATTATAACGAATAAATTAACCTACTCTTGAAATATTAGATTCTTAGGAAGCCATTGTACAGATTTATGAAATAAATTCAGCTTATTTTTTAAAACATTGATGAACTAAAGCATTAATGAGGAAAACCTTGTGTCACCAAAGAGTATAATTGTACAACAGATATTATGTGTAAGAATCGCTAATGACACTCGGAAAACTCCTGGTTTTCAAATATCTGGACTGAAGGATTTCGGTCAAGATGAAACAACAGCGAAGGTTGGTTTTATTGTTTCCGGAATTCGAGTTGTCGGGTTCCAACAGGTAATTGGTATGGGAATTCGGACAAGGGTCAAATGGATACCAACTGGCTTTGAAATCCGTGAAGAAATCCACCCTCTCAATGGAGTGATCGTTGATCTCCAACGACGAAACAATGTCATATTCGTGAATGGAAAAGATAATTCTGCGGTTGTTATGCAAGGAGAGCCAACACTTCAGAATGATGGGTTTATTGGCCAGATCATTCAAGTAAAGTGGCAAGATAATGAGATCCGTATTACTCCACTCCAGAAACAATCGAATTTTCATTGTGTATTGAATCCTAAAAATAATCGAATAGATTGTTTAGTAAAATAAGATTTTCAAATATGTTGGATTCGAGTAATAGGTACGTATTCAATTATTTCTAAAGATACTATACAACAATAGAATCAATTACAGTATCAGTTCCCGAGATAACCTTCGTAGAATAACTATGACAGGTAGGACACTTAAAAATTGGAGCGAGTTCACTGTGATCTTGAGAAGAGTTTTCGATTTTCCCTCTAAAAGCACAATCTTCGCACTGAAGTTCCCCAGGGGTCCAGATAATTACTAGTTCAGATGTTGCAGTCAATTTTGAATCAGCTTTGATCAAATCAAAACAGAAACGAAACTGGTCTTCTTGTACTAATGCAAAAACTCCAAATTTTAAAATTACTTTTCGAATTCTCTTTACTTTCTGTTCTCGCGCAATATTCATTATAGTTTCAAGTACTGATTGCGCAAGCGAGAATTCATGCATTTTTATTCTGAAGAGAGGTTTCAAAAGAGATTAAAAAAATCTTTGCGATGGCTTAAATGAGGGTTGTGATGTGCCAGAGGTTAGAATAATTTCCGTTGATCAAAAGATCCAAGAAGCAAATGACCTTATTGCTGATAGAATTCGATTAAATCGGCGTAAATATGACATCCCAATGATAGATATTATGGGGAGTGTTGGGTCAGGTAAAACTTCTATCCTTGAATATTTTGCCAAACAATTACAGTCCACTCACAAAATATTGGTTATCAATGGTGATTTAGCAACTGATATTGATGCCCAACGTATTAGTCGTTTTGGGAGCACTTGTTTACAAATCAATACTGGGAGGGGCTGCCATTTATTAGCTTTCCAAATTGAGAAAGCCTTGGAAGAGATTGAACTTGCAGAATATGACTTTATCTTCGTAGAAAATGTGGGAAACCTGATCTGTCCATCTGCAACAGATGTGGGAGCAGATTATAAGGTAGCTGTTACAAGTGTGACGGAAGGGCCATATGTATTTCAAAAACATCCAATCACTTTTAAGATGAGTCAATTAGCAGTATTAAATAAAGTTGATCTCGCTCCTGCGATGGAAATTAATACAGACACTATTATCACTCAAGCTAAAGAGATTTACCCTCATTTAGAAATCATACCAACAAGTGCCAAAACCGGGGTTGGAATGGACATATTGTCTCAAAAAATCGGACTAGGAGAAGTATGAGAAATTTTTGATAAAGAAGGAGGGTAGAAGGAAGGGAAAGTACAAAACTTTATCAGAAAAGTCCCAAGAACTTCTTTTTCTTTTTCTTCAATTCAATTGCAGTGGAATCCTCATCGTCAATTGTGAATCGTGCCGAAGGAAATCCTCTTTTCCCTTCTTCCTTTTTTTGAGGTGATATTACCGAGAATGGAGAGTCGAGATCAGATAATAACGATTCTAGATCACTTTTTGAGTAATATAATCCATCTGTTTCTGTTAAAGGAGAGTGTACATCACTTAAAACAACAATAACACGTATTTTACTTCCTAAATCGGGGTCAATGGTTGCTCCCCAGATTATTTCTGCTGAATTGTCAATTTCCGATGCGATTTTCATTACTGCTTCTTCGGCGTCTTTCAGGGCTAGCCCTTCTCCTCCTGAAACACAAATCAATCCTTTTTTCGCACTACTAATATCTAAATCGTCCAATAAAGGATTTTTCAATGATTCAAAAACAGCCTCATCTACTTTCATGTGTTGATGGTCCGATTCTCCAAGACCTATCATCGCCATCCCACCTTCAGTTAAGATTTTTCGAACATCAGCAAAGTCTAGGTTAATCAATTGGGGTTTAGTGATCAATTCTGTGATTGCTTTAACTGCTCGCAGGAGAACCTCATCGGCTATTCTAAATGCAGCCATCATGGTTATGTCATCAGATATTTGAAGAAGTTTCTCATTAGGAACAACGATGACTGTGTCCGAAACTTCGTAGAGTTTTTTTAACCCCGTTCTAGCATTTTCATACCTTTTTACTCCTTCCATTTGAAAAGGTAGTGTGCAAATGGATACTGTTAAGGCTCCTTTATCCTTAGCCTGTTTTGCAATCACATGTGCTGCTCCTGTTCCAGTCCCACCTCCGAGACCACACGTGACAAATACCATATTTGCAGAGCTTATCATAGCCTTAATATCATCCAGAGATTCCCGAGCAGCAGTCTCACCAATTTCTGGATTGTTTCCCGCACCAAATCCACGGGATGTATCTTTACCAATTAGTAATTTCTTGTGAGCACGAGTTGATAATAAATGCTGAGCATCAGTGTTAACTGCAACACATTCTGCATCAACACCCGCATTCATTAAACGGTACACAGCATTGTTACCTGCTCCACCTACTCCGACAACTTGAACTCGAGGTAACCTTTCTGTAAGTATATCAGCTATCTCATTTTCTATTTTTGGAGGAGCAGAATAAAGTGATACAGGTTCATTTTTCGCCTCGCCTAAATTCTTAAATGATCCTGATCCATTTAACGCGTCTTTTAAAATCGATTCCATATAATAGTCCTTCCTTCTATAGGTCAATAATTCATCCGACAAAAAAGATAAAGGAGATGATGTCATTCACATAATATGGAAATTCCATCTATCGTCTTATTATAGAAGAAAATAGAAGATTTTTTACAAGGAGTAAGATATGTTATCGTCTAATAAAAAAGGGGGAAGTGGGTTCGGAGGGATTTTCAGCAATTGACGCATGTCAACAAAGGAATAATTGATTTTATTTTTGGGAAAAAAGTCCTAAATCTTCTAACTTACTTACTATCGCCTTTTCTGCAAAATCTGCGTAACTTTTTGCGTAACCAATGCTAATAGCTTTATCTATAACTTTTATAGTCTGTTCAGAGACACGTACATTGATACTACGACGTTTCATTGTGATTCTACTCACACAATTTTGATATAAATCTAAAACTTCTTAATGAATATCTTGTTTTAAATCACTTACGAAATGGTAATCTTTTTAAATATTTTGTTACATATTTATAACAGAACTGAAACAAAATATTTGAATTTGGGTGATAATTATCCAAAGTATCTTAATGTCATATGATCATATGTCGGCATTTCAACAAGAGTTGACTCCTTCTCAAATCCTTTATGGATTACAAAAATCGGGAAGGTTTTCTAATGACGTACTCGCTTATTTAAAAAGGGAGGTTATTTTAAAGTCAGGATCTTATTTTGAAAACGGTAATTATAACAGATTTTGGGCTGAATTTTCCAAAAAATTAAGAAATGTGATTTCATATAAGAGAGGAAGACGTAGGGGTGTCTGGGATTTGTGGGAAATGCTAGAACTGAAAGAACTACTTCAATGGTCTCTGGATATGTCTAAACCAAGGAAAAAAGATTCTGAAAAGCCATCAAAACTTTTAGATACATCAATGGATTGGAAATTCTATCAGTTTTTAGTCGGTGACTTGAAATATTTAATTAAACTAATGAAAAGGGGATTAAATCTTTCTAAAAAGTCTCAAATTCATATAAAAAACCAGATTTGCGCTGAACTTGAAGATGACTCTTCAATCATTGATATCATTACGAAAATCGACCTGCATACAGAAAGTTTCAATTCAATTGTTCTTAAGAGAGATTCTATTGTCATAATAAACCATTTTGGTGAAATTAACATAAAAAAACATGCAAAACAATCAGCAGCATTATTAAATATTACCGAAAACGCGGATATTTTGTCTTCCAAGGATATCGTTAATCTAGGAGATATTTTGACTGGATTGCCTCCTGATGAGCTTGAAATAATCGTGACTCACATAATCAGAATCGGGAGTATCTTTAATATCAGATTTCATCAAATTGATGACTTGGGAAATAGAAGTACTGGAGACTTATCTAAATCAGCCTTGAAAAAAATTCGCAGAATAATGCATCACTACTCTGATATTAGGATCTTAAAAAATGTTGATATTAGACAGCTATTCACTGAAATCTTTCTTGAGGACAGAACATTCGTTTTTACTAGTGACTCCTCTGGTTTTGTTAAACAAGTATATGCATATTTCGAGAAATTAAACCTTTGGATAAACATTGAGAAGACTCTTGCTAGTGGAGGGGCTGTTGATGATGTCAGGGAGAGTATTCGATATTCATTTAGGGAAATGACAACGCTAAAGCATTCCTCAAACAACAATCAAATACTTAGCGTTGATATAAACGATTGGATTAATTGTTTAAAACAAGTTTCCTCGGATGAGTACGGAAAACTCCTGATTTTCAATTTTGAAGAACTAAAGGATTCAATTACATCTCTTATTGGTCACGGAAAAAAATCATTTCTTGATCGCTTTGATCCAAGAATGTCAAATGAACATGAGAATGTTCCAGATCGCTGGAATGGTATTATTTATGATAAATTAGGGAATAAAAATTACACTAATATGTATATATTCCGTGTTCGAGATAATATTAGCGATAAAAAACGATTATTAGAGAAAAAGATAGTAGAAAGACTAGAGGAATCAGCTGAAAGATCTTTAAAAGAGCTTAATACAATATTTAACAGAAATCCTATCTTAGAGGCTTTATGGAAAAAATATGGGAATCAAACATATAGAGAACTTCTTCAAACAGTTGCAAATGTTAAACATGATCCACTGCAAATATTAAAAAGTATTGAGGTGAAATTTGAGGTTGTATCTGGAGAAGGAATAATAAGATCTAAATACGATGAGTTTATAAGGTCTGGAAGCGATCTCAAAGCTTTCAAAAAAGCTTTTAACAACAAAACTCTTATTAAGACTGCTTGTAAAGTAAAACCCATTTTTTCAAAGTCTATAAAACCTAGTAAAAACAATAATGCATATGAATATCTGAGTTCTGAGACAAAAAATGAATTGTCGATGCCACGATATTCAAAACGTAGCCAATCATTTGTTTATACTGAAATTACAAATGAGATATACAATTCAGCTGCAATAAGAGTTTTTTTTGATCTAATTACAAAAAGCGATGAAGGAAAAGATCTATTATGCAATCTAGGGATAATAAAGCAGAAATCTCAAGAGATACTAAAAGCTAATAAATCAAAACTAGGATTTATTATTGATTTTAAAACAGGAACTTCTTGTAGTAAACTGGAAAGTCAAACATGTGGAGTGATAGATGGGATTGTAACTACTGTTCAAGGATCAGGTTATCTAGATGAATTTATTATAGAAATGATAGGGAATGCTAAAGGGAATTATAGAAATGTGAATTTAATTAATCATGGAAGCCCTTTTAATTCAGTAATTGCTGATATGTTACGTGTAGCTTGTTATTATGCGGCAGGAATACCAGGGATGGTTGTTTATGGGCATTTTAGAAAAAAAGGGAATTTTATATACACCATAATTGTATTTAATAAAGAAGAAACTGTAGATAAATTAAGATATGAAGGAGCAAATATGGCTGTTGACATGAGTCGTCCACGTGTCCGAAATTTGCTTCAGGATGGTCATCGTGCAATCATGGATCAACTTCAAAAAGTATTCAAGATTCCATCTGATTTGGATTTAGGGCCTAATCTCTTGAAATTTTCACTAGATTCAGCTACTAATGATGAACTCTTTGGATTGTTCCTAAAGCTTATTAAAATAATATTAGAAAAATAAATAAATTTGAAAAAGTCTTTAGGTCTCCTAATGGAAGAGGAAATAAAATTAAATAAAAAAATTTTACTTCCATTAATACAAATCACAGAATAGTGGGTTCGGAGGGATTTGAACCCCCGATCTTGCGCGCCCCAGGCGCAGATCCTACCAAACTAGACCACGAACCCTTTGAACTTCTATATTATATTAATCTTTGGACTAAATCTGTAATGTGCCAGAATATAGGTCTTATCTAAGAAGCGAACCTTGGATTCAATTTGATTGTTCAATTGGAGGCTTTTTTCTGGCTGAAATTGACACAGAATCTGGAAATAAAAAGTTGTTCCACAACTAAGAGGAAATAACATTAACTTATCCTCTTGAAAAAAGGATTTGAAAGCGATAATTGTGTCAAAGAATAGACCATAAAAAATCGGAGATGATTAAACTCATTGGAGCATCAATCCAAAATACTGCCAAAGAGAGATTCCTCACTTAAAAGCGCTCTAACAATGAAGTCGTTGACGCTCTTACCAGTAGGTTATCCTCTACGCGCCAAGAGTGAAGATATATCACCTTTTTTAACCACAGATGATCCCACCCTATTTCAGCATTATGCTCGTAGTCAATGGACGGGATTGATAGTTGAAGAGGGAGATTTCTTATTTGACACATTATTATTTCCAGATTATGCCTTTAGGGCCGTTGAAGTAGAACCTAAAAGGTCTCAAATATCTAAAAAAACTCAAATTCTTCTATTTTCTGAAGAAACACCCGAACCTCCTATTACATTGTTGCAAGAAGAGATCAAAGTTTCTGATATTATTGGTCAAGAACGTGCAAAAGAAAAATGTCAAGTTATTGCGAAATTCTTAATGGATCCAGATTTGATGCGATCAAAATGGGCTCCTCGTAACGTTCTTTTTTGGGGGCCTCCGGGAAATGGGAAAACAATGATGGCAAGAGTTTTATCACAAATCACTAATAATGCAATGTTTTTGATAAAAGCCAGCGACCTACTGGGAGTTTATGCTGGAGATGGAGCAAGAAAAATTAGGAATTTATATGCAGAAGCAAGAAAGAACGCCCCAGCAATAGTATTCTTAGATGAACTCGATTCTATTGGTTTAAAGCGCAGCTTTCAAAGTATCAGAGGAGATGTTATCGAACTTGTCAG
>JBHLPQ010000117.1:0-11381 GCA_048939265.1 Promethearchaeota archaeon | reverse complement strand
TGTAACTCTTTTCTACAAACTCTTAATATTAAGGATATTATTTTTGATTTTATTGATATAGATCCCTATGGAACACCTATTCCTTTCGTTCATAATAGTATTCTTTTGATTAGTTTGCATGGACTTCTTGCTTGTACCGCAACAGATCTAGCCAGTCTTGTTGGATTATATCCTAGAGCCCTTTTTGCGAAATATGGAGTAAGTCAGTTTGACGCTCGTATAGGAAATGTCCATGAGATTGCTTCTCGCGCTTTAATAACTGGCATTCAACACGTTGGATTAACTCTAGGGCAATCCCTACTCCCAGTAGTTACCTTTTACCATCGACATTTCGTGAGATGTTTTCTTGTTCGTAGCAGAGGTGTGGATTATGTTATGGATAAAACTGGATTTATCCATCTGTGTAAAGAATGTAAAAAGAGGTTTATTACAATAATAGGTGAGAAAGCAATATCATGTTCTTTTTGCGGAGCTAATGGTCTACTATCAGTTGGTCCTTTATTTGTAGGAAGAACTCAAAATGTAGAATACTTAAAATCGATGTCATCTGATACTCTTTTGGAAAAATTAGGAACTAAAAAAAGATTGATGAAATATCTCTCATTGATGATTGAGGAGTCTATTCTGGATATTCCTTGGTCTTTCGATATACCAGCTTTAGCGAAGAAAATACACACACCAGTCCCTCCATTAATGCGGATTGTGAAAATCCTGCGGGAAATGGGTTATCAATGCTCCAAAACTCATTATTCAGGAACAAGCCTGAAAACCAATGCATCGGAAACCGAAATGAACTCCATTATTAATTCCCTCACGTCCAATAATGAATTATAGCAAATTTATTGGGAGTTCATTCAACCCAGTTATTCACTAAGAAAAGTTATATTAGTAGGCGCAAAACACCTTTATAGTCAAAATAAACGATATAGAATAGCCTAGGGCTGTAGTCTAGCATGGTTTTATGATTCCTGATTTGGGATCAGGAGGTCGTGGGTTCAAATCCCACCAGCCCTATTTTTATTAAAGAATTCTCCTGAGAATAACCAATGGGGGAATATTTCACGGTTCTTCCAGTTCACTGATTAATTCTTCTGCAATGATCTTTGGAGCTGGAAATCGAACACGATTGGCGAATAATTCTTGTCGTTGAATCGTTTCCCCTTGAATTTCTTGAGTTTTTAATTGTACTCGGCCTTGAATTAAGACCGTTTTTCCTTCCGCTTCTTGTTGGACTATTGAAAAGATTTCATCATCAGTTAAATTTTGGTCAATTAACGCTTGAATATCAGTACCTCCCATTCCTGTTAATATTTCTCCTGAGAGTCCAAAGAAAACTGTTCGAATTGTACTTGTTCCATCATCAAGCGTTCCTGAAAGTCGGAATCGAATTTGTGGCTGAACAGCTTGGTGTTCCTGGCAAATCCACCCCATATCGGTCTCTGTTACTTTCTTTCGGCATTGAGGGCACGCATGATAGTATGGGCTTTGTTGAAAGAGTCGGATGACTTTTCCAAGAACTTCTATCATTACTCCGTCCTCTGTTTCAGATAATTCTGAAAGTTGCATTTTATGATATTCCGGGATAGATTGGGGACCGACTTGCTCTTCTTCAACAATCTCTACACCTCGCAATGCAACAGGTATTCTTGATGATGGTCGCAGATGACTCTGTGGAGATAAATGGATTTCTATAGCCTCAGTATCCCTTTGACGAATTCCACCAAAGAATATCTTAACAAATTTCATCTCTTTTTCTCGAATCGTAGTTAATTGTTCAACACTATTGTCCCAAGCAACTATTCGGATTTCTCCTGTTGTATCACGCATTGACATAGAAGCTACCCGGCCAGTGCTTCCATCCGAGCGAGTAAATTCCCTTTCTTCAGAAATAGTTTGAATAACTCCTTGTACACATACTAATCCTTGTTGGGGTCTAATTTCATTGATATTCTGAAGAGGAGGATCCTCAGGAATTTCAGAAGCATCAAGGGAAAGAAATTCTGTTGTAGAGGTCGTGTGAAGTTCTATCGTTTTGTATTTTGACACATTAATCCTCAAGTTCTTTATTTGAAAGGGCTCATCACTTAAATCATCAAAAAATGGAATAGCTTCATTCCAGAGTACCAATGTTATTACACTTGTTTCATCGAATATTGTTGCCCTTTTTACTGAACCAATTGTCCCATCACTTCGTGTGAAATCACTCTGTTTACTCACAGGCCCTTTTCGAGCGATTACTGTAACTATTCCATCACTTTCTTTTATCTCTGCTAGTTTTTTCTCTATTGCATCACGTTGAACTAGTTCTCCTTGTGGTTCCTCAACACTAGGCAGTGTTTTATGTCCAATTTTTGTGATGTAGGTCGTTCGTGTCGTGTGTAATTCAGGTTTCCCATCTCGATCTAATTTTACATTAACTGCTTGAATAAAAATCTCATCTCCTCGTGTGAAATTGAATGCTGATTCTGCTTGGGTATCCCAAAGCACCATACGACGTGTTGTCCTTTTTCCTTTGAGAAACAGGTTGGAAACTCGTCCTTCGGTTCCATCAGATCGATTAAAAGTAGAGAGATTACCCACTTTGAGGATAGTTGCTTTTACATCAATTTCTTCCATTTCTTCGTCTAGAGCGTCTAAAGCTAAGATTTCGTCTTCAGGATCTGGAAGATTCTCAATTTCAGTTTCGGTATCTGTCTCAATTAATCCTCGATCTCCAAGATGAAGCTCTAATTCTTGATTCCTCCCGAGTTTAGTATAACCTTGTTTTATCTTAATAATAGATCCACGTTCTATCTGCTTCTCTGTAATACGTCGTGCCATTGTACCCCAGAGAATTGTACGAATACTATCGGTTCCATCATGTAATAAGATTGGAGCTAAGATACCTTTCGTTCCCTCTCTAACAAATTCAATTGGGTGATAAACTCGTAATATTATAGCTGTAAGACCCACCCCTGACAGTCCAGGTTCCATCTTTTTAAGATTCTCTATAGTTAGTTTGGGGACTTTCTTTAATTCAGGACGCCCAAGGGAAATATTAAGGTCTTTTGCGATAATGTGTGCTGCTGCAATGTCGTTTACAAAGAAGCCTAGTTCTCTTTGTTTATCTTCAATTCTTTTCTTAATTTCAGCCCGTGAGAGCCCTGCTTTCTCAGATATCTTCTTGATTAATACTTCAATATTACTCAAATTCAGCTCCTCATAACTTTTTCAGTGTATAGACGATGGTTGATAGAGTCAGTGAACCCTTATCTTTTGATTGAATTAGTTTCTGTATTATTGTGCAATTCTCTTCTATTGTTTTCATATATTAATTTATATTGACCCCTTTTATATTCACAAGAATACTAAAAATGTTCGTAGGGAGATCCTAATATCTGAACAATTAATTCCTTAATTCTATTTCGCAATTTACGACACCCATCATTCGTTTTTAGAGATAAAAGGAAGAATTCGGATTCAGGAATATCATATGATTGTAGTAATTTTAGATTTTGATTTATTAAATTAGATTTTACTTTATCGGTTTTATTTAACACAATTATGGGAGGATAATTTGATCTTTCAGTCAAAAATTGAATCATTTCGACATCTATAGGAATTATTCCTTTTCTTTCTAAACTTGTGACCATAAGATGGAACGTAGAAATATCTATTATGTGTAAAGCAAATAATAATCGATTTGAAGGATCCTCCAAGAAGGAGATGATGTTATCTTTTATCTTTTCTTCAAGTTTTTTAGAACGTTTTGTTATCCTTCCATAACCAGGAAGATCTATTAGAAATAAGTCTTTAACAAGTGGTATCGACGCAATCCGTAATGTTGTACCAGCTTGTTTTCCAACTGGTCTTTTTGAATGACTTAAATAATTAATTAGAGAGGTTTTACCAGCATTTGGACGGCCTGAAACTGGTATCAGGTAGATTGTTTTTGGCATCTCGATTTAGTTCATTACTATTCTAATTTAAAGAATCATCGCTGTCATTTTCTTCCATTAATAGGTCATCAAGCCAGTCACCAAATACGTCAACACGTTCTTCTATTGGACGTATTGGGCGGGATACTTGTACTTTACATTTCCCACATCGAATTACTGCTGTTTTAATTTTTCTATTAATATCGATATTGATTGACTTTCCTGTGCCACATAATGGGCAATCAAATACTATTGGAAGTGTAGGTATCGGTTTTGTGCGAACAATTCTTTTTCGTTTTCGACCCAAGTGATTACACTCCTATCTTCTTCTTCGCTGGTGTTTCTTTATTTGTCGCATCCGTTTATCTCGTTTTGATTCCTTAGAAGATAAGGTTGGTTGAACTGTACTAGGTTCTCTAATTTCTTCTGCAGATATTTGAACAGGAGCTTCAACTTCTTGACCTGATTTTACCAATGATATTTTACGTCCAGAACCAATAGAATACACTACACTTCCTCCCAGCATGAAAATAGCTGATGTTCCAATTATTAATGAAATTGCTAGTATAATTGTCTCGGGAGGAATGGGTGGGGAGGTAGGAGCGTTAGGACTTACTACACCCAACCAATCAAAGATATTCCACCAGAGGTAAGAATTATTTTCGCTTTGATACCAAGTGGATTCGAGAATTGGATCATATACATCACTAAACATAATACTAGATCCTCCCAAGATAATTCGTGCACCACTTTCCAATTCTTTTCCAGTAGTACCCAATAAGTAAAACCTACCATCGGTTTGAGTGGTATCCCCACCAGGTTTTCCAGAAATCGTTCTAGAATTAGCCACAGATGAAGCTGCCAAAACGGGTGCGCTTGCTTCTTCAATTGAACAGGAGTAAGTAACTATAGATGTTATATTTTTATCAATAGAGAGAATTTCGTGACTTGAGCTATTAAGCTTAAGATGCAAATATTTGGGATCTCCTGCATTATAAAATTCATTAATGACAATATCAGCTGGTTTAACATCTCCCTCGATTCCAGAATGACTCCAAAATTTCCCCATAATATAACCAAAATCGAGATAATTTAAGAAATTGTTGATTATATCTCCTCTGCCATTCAAAGTCTGATTGTCTTCATTTAGTGGATTTGCTAGTAAAAGCATTGCCTTACCCCCGCTAATGAACCTGTTCAAATATCTACTTTCATCATACGTCATTTGTGTTCCAGGATTTGTGGAAACAAAGATATCAACGCCTTCGAAGCTTGTACTGTTGAACTCACCACTATTAAACACTACCTTCATTGATTTATTGTTAACTAAGTCAGAAAGTGCTTGACTATACAATGAACGATTATAATGTTGTCCATGACCCTCATCGAATAGAATAACTATAGGATTATCTATAACAGGATCAATTGCTCCTATTGCATTCACTTGGTTAAGACTGAATACAACACAGATCAAGATATAAACAAAGGTATATTTATATTTCAGAGGCACAATACCTTCCTCGACTCTTGAATAGCTCTTGTTAGTTGAAAAACTTTATTAGAGGTCGAAATTTTCAAGAAAGAGGAAAAAATAAGTTACCTTTTGTGTTTTTTCTTCATATGTCTTGGTATCCTTATAATAAAAAACACTAAAAGGATTTACGAATCCCCTTCTACTTGATTTAAAAGGAAAATTAAGGTTAAATCTAAATTATTGGATTAAAAATATCAAAGAAATGATAGTCAGAAGCAAGATCAAAGGAGAATAGTTAATGGTAACAGCGCAGATGGTGCCTAGCAAGTTATTGATCGAAGCAATATCAGAGGAACTTAAGTCAAATGATAAAGTCTTCAAACCCCCTGAATGGGCGGACTTCGTTAAATTGAGTGTAGCAAAAGAAAATGCTCCAGAACAGAGAAAAGATTGGTGGTTTATTCGTGTGGCTTCGATTTTAAGAAAAATCTATTTACATGAACCTATTGGAGTTATGCATATAAGAAAGATGTATGGAGATAGAAAAAATCGAGGAAGTAAACCAGAGAAAACCTTTAAAGGTTCTGGCGCCATTATTCGCCAAGCCATTCATCAACTAGAGAAAGGGGGTTATGTTTCATCTGGTAGCAAAGGGAGAGTAGTAACACCTGAAGGTCGAAGATTTGTAGATAGTATGGCTTATAAAGTCAAACAACAGCTTCCTGAACTATCAGCATATTAAATATAGAGATATAATATTCAATTATATTATAGGAAGAGGTCTCTTATAAATGACGGAAGAAGATCCTGAATTGGCAGCTCTCCGTAAGAAACGCCTCGCTGAAATGCAAAATGAGCAGGTTGCTCAACAACGATTAGAAGAACAACAGCGCCAAATAGAGAATCAAAGGCAAGCGATTCTAAAAGGAATTCTGACAAATGAGGCAAGAGAAAGACTTGCGAGAATCAAACTTGCCAAACCTGATTATGCAATGGCTTTAGAAAATCAGCTAATCCAACTTGCTCCAACTGGGCGAGTTGCTGATAAAATAACTGATGGACAATTACGCCAACTCCTGCAGAAACTGACTAAAACACAACGTGAGAGTAAAATTACCTTTAAACGTAGATAGGTTATCATTTATGACAGCGGTTGTTCAATTCTCATGGTCACGGTTGGAGGGGTTAGGATTGATTGCTGTTGCACTTGGATGGGCAATAATCGCACAATTTCCACTTACATTTTTTGCTTTAACCTTTCTTGCTATCAACATTGAAGTATATCTCATCGCTATCATGGGCACAATTTTTGGTTCCAGCATTATCCTAGCGACAATAGCTTGCTCACTAGCTGAGGATTGGAATGAAACCGTAATACCTAATTTGAAAAGTGTAACTACTTCATCTCTTATTTTGTTAATTATTTTTCTGGCTGGATTTTTTGTTTTCTTTCTCCTGGAACCATTCTTTCCACCGGAATTTACCAATTTGGATCCTACGCAGAGATATTATTCTGCTATGGCTATAGCATTAACATTGATTGGAGTAGCTACTTTTATCATATACAAAGTCAAGAATTTTTTTGCAGAATGACTTCCCTTCAGCGTCTTGCCATATGAAGCAAGATCTAAGGCTAAACATTTTAATACGACTTTGTATTAGACTCGATATAAATGAAGGAAACTGTGATAAATTCAGAATTGTGTCCTTTTGTCTTTCAGTACTCCAAAGTCAGCTCTACCAATGAGGTTGCAGAACGACTTATTAAAGAGAAAAATAAAATTGGTTTTGTTGTTGTTGCTGAAAGACAATTTGCAGGTAAAGGGCAGAGAACAAGGACTTGGGAGTCACCCCAAGGAGGTTTATGGACATCTTTAGTCATGCAACCGCAGATTGATATATCACAGCTGGGAATAATTCCTCTTCTTACAGCTGTAGGGATTGCTAATGCACTAGAGACTTTTGGTATTGAGATCCTACTTAAATGGCCTAATGATATTTTGATAAAACATAATCTGAAGAAACTTGGAGGGATCTTAGTCGAGACAAAGCTGACTCAATATTCCCTAAATTATCTGATCGTTGGAATAGGTTTGAATATCAACACTACATTAGATCAATATTCAAGAAGGCTTCAGGATCAAATCACAACCGTCTATGAAGAATACAATAAAGAAATTGACCTCCATATATTGTTACAGAGAATTATTAGTCAAATTGAAGAATTGTTTGGATGTTTGAGACTCAACGGATCGCAATCAATACTCAAAAAATGGAGAGAAAGAGATAATGTCATTGGAATGAGGGTGATTGTTCAAACTCCAGGGGGTGAATATCAAGGAATAGTAATTGACCTCACTCAAGAAGGTCATCTACTTCTAGAAAATGATATGTCAATCCCAATTAAAATCCCTATTGGAACGGTTTTAATACAAAATATTGAAGAAAGAGGCATGTAAAATGTTTTACAATCTCTTAACTGGGGAGAACACAGTTCTTAAAGGATTAGTGGCAGAAGAATTTGCCCGCTACACTCTTTCCAAGCGCTTCCCGATTCTTATTGTGCGTCCCTCAAAAGCGTTGAAATACTTAGATGACGCTTCAATTGTAGGAAAATATGTTGATTTTATTAGAAAAAACCGACAAACGATGGATTTCATAGGGATAACTCCCTATTATAAAGACCAGGATTATCGATTTAAGCCAGAAGAGATTATATGTCAATATTTTTATGAGAAAGAAGGATTGACCCGTTTTTTATCAAATAAAGCCAATTCATATCAATTAAGTGGATTTATTATTGAGGTAAAATCACGAACAGGTATTGACTCATGGGCTCCTTTTCAGTTCTCATTTTCTCCTAATCAAATGGAGATGCTTATTCAAAGCCAGAGATTTGACTTCAAAATCATATTAATTGGGGTAACATTTGCTTCAGATTGGAATCTCTCTGTAGTCTTTTGTGATCATAACCAAAAAGTTCTTTCTGAAGAATTTTTCAGGACACATCTATAAAAATTGGACGTGAGTTTGTAACGACCTCTGAGCCTTTAGCAGTAATTATTACATCATTTTCAAGACGAAATCCACCCACATCCTTTTCATAGATTCCTGGTTCAATTGTAAAGACCATTCCCTCTTCTAGCTCTGTATCAGTCCAACTTTTTAGTAAGGTTTCATGAGTCGGTTTTTTCCTTAAAAAAGGGGAATCGTGAACGGTCAACCCGATTCCATGCCCTAATCCATGAGGCATTTTGAAGCCAGCTGTTTCAATTCTATTAAATGCAATTTCTGCAATCTCATGGAGATAATTTTTGCTCCTAAGCGCGTCAATTGCTTCATCGTGAGCCTGCTGCACTGCTTCTACAATGGTTTTCATTTTTGTATTCATCTTCCCCATAACAAATGGTAGAGTAACGTCAGAGGTATATCCAGCTGCACTTACTCCAAAATCAGTCAGTGCTAAGCCTGGTCGATACATTGTTAAATTTGGATCAGCCCGGGGATAAGTATGAATTTGCCAAGACCGAGCACTACTCGCAACTAAAGTTTCAAATCCAACCCCAAATGCACCTAACTTACGCATTTCACTTTCAATAAATATACCAAGATCCATCTCAGTCTCTATTTCTCTTCTATTAATTAGACGATCTTCCATTTCTTCAACAAGTTTGTTACTTATCTTGATAGATTGTTTTAAAAGAGAGATTTCATACGAAGACTTCGTTGATCGTAATCTGTCAAGTAAGGCGTCAATTTTTTGTGGATCAAACACTATTTCTGCGTCTGGCACTTGATCAAGTGCTGCCCTAACACGATGGTATGGAATATCCCGAAGAACACCAATCTTGGGATTAGAATTGGTGAGTTTTTTTAGAGTTTCGGCAGTTGCAGGAATTACACCCCCCTCAAAGTCACCCATATTTATAATCTGATCTACTTCTGCATATTCATGGGCTATCTGGAAATCCCATGGGATGAGAATAGTTTGGCGATTTTTAACATCAATGAATAGGTTAGAATCTTCAGGATGACCTGAAAGATATTTTACATTGACATTTCTATTCTCTTCCCAATCTGTCAGATAAAGGATATCTATTCCCGTCGTTTCAAGTTCATCATACAAGCTGGTTAATTTTTCTTTTGTCACAAAGCGTGTCAACTTATTTTCTCCTTGTTTAATTCGTTTAATAGATCTGCAATTTTTACCATTATATAATCACTAATCTGTTGAGATGTCTCTTTAGAGCTTGGAAGTTTGTAGAATTTCCTTAAATCAAGTGGAGGGCCGAACTTCACTTTCAATGTAATTTTTCTGGGCCCACCTCCCAATGTGAATGGTTTTCCAACTGGCATAGCAATATCAGTATTTTGAACAGCGCAAGGAATGATCAAAGCTTGAGTAGCATGAGCTATTAGACCAGCACCTAACTTTCCAGGTTGTAATTTTCCATCCTTGGTTCGTGCTCCTTCAGGAAAATAACAAACTGATCCTCCATTTTTCACGACTGCAATGTGATATTTTATTATATCCATTTTTTTGGATCCTTTAAAAACTGGAAAACAATTCATACCATGCAGGATTGGGCGAAATAGGGGAAGTTTCCACAACTTAGCATCCGCGGGATAAAAAAATGGTTTGTAAAATCTTGGGAACACAGCCAATCCAACTAAGAATGGATCTAAGTGGGATCTATGATTTGCCATAATAATGATTCCTTTTTTCCCCCAACCTCTAGCAGGAACATGTTCTTTCCCCCAAACTTTCATCTGGTAGCAAAGATGAAAGAAAGTAAGTAGAATGGGGATGGCATAGAGATGCAGCATAATTTTGACATGAATTTTAGCCATAATAATCCAGCAAATCATTTACAAGATAGTAAGGACTCCGATCTTCGTAATTTAAAAAAAATTGTGTTCTAACATGGAGTCTACTAAAATTTGATGTTAGGTAGAATTAATCAATTTTAATTTTATGCCACTTCTTCTTTATTGATTTGGGTGGAGGAGCTTTTCGTGCTGGTGGGGAAGAAGTTGCTCGAAACTGTTTTTCAATATTTCTTGCCGTCATTTGAGAAATTTTTGAATTAATTAATTGTAATTCAGAAGTATTAGGACGATATTTCTTTAAAATGTCTTGAAATTCACGAAGGATAGCATTTACTTTATCTTTTTCAATCGGCATTGTACAGATCCCTTAAAATTTTCTTTATAATCATGATAAAGGGTATTGTAGAAAACCATATCCTCAGGAGCGATTTTGAGGTACAGACAGACAGGAGGAAACGCTGTCTTCTGTGTAGTAGTTTGTCCTCGTATAAGTAAGGATACGCTTTTCACCTAAAGAGTGTTGCAGCTGGCCCAAGGGTCTTTTTATTAATTATCATTATCAGATTAGAATTCGATTATTTTTCATATTTTCTTATCATAATATCTTCGAGAAAGTCTCCAAAGTTCATATAAGGTGCATGGAATCAGACTGGTTCCTCAAAAAGTCCTGAAGGTTGATTGGCATCAGCTGATACGATTCGTCTCTCAGTTTGCCTTGTAGGTGTCTCTCTACCTAATTCAAGACCCAAAAAACCCATTCTTTGGTCTTAGGATCTGTTCAATCTAGCTGGAACGATTTTTACAACAGGTATTGTTCTAATTGAGCGATTGCTGAACCTTTTCCTGGATGGGGAGTCTCAACGAGATGCTGCAATTCTTCCTGAATCTCGAAATCTGTCCTAGTCGGAGGGATAGGGGGTGACGTTGATACATTATCTCTGTTTACATCTTCTGACTAGAAATGATGTCAGATGAAGTTTCACAAATCAACAGAAAATTGGTTTGATACTTCAATGAAACAAAAAATTCAACAATAAGATGTAGTATATGCCAAAATTCACTGTTGAAGAAAGGTAAAAATTGCTTTATAATCGAAACTTGATCCAAAATCTGTTTTGATATTACGTACTAACCTTTCTATAGAATATTATCGCCATGTA
>JBHLPQ010000012.1:0-37636 GCA_048939265.1 Promethearchaeota archaeon | reverse complement strand
TTCAACCTAAATCTCCACCTGTCACCACACAAAAACCCCAAATTTCCTCTCCACCTGTCACTCCTCCACAGACGGAGCCATCCTATACCCCTCCACCGTCCACAATTCCCAAACCAGTACATCCCGCACCTCCCCCTCTGGAAAAGCCACCACAACCTCTCCCAACTAGCGTAACCGAGGAAATTGAGGAAATCCCCCCTCCACCTCCCCCCAAAGTTTCTATTAAGGCCTCAAAAGATGATTCTGAAAAAATGGTTCCCCTTGATGAAGTAAATGAACAATTTAAACAAATAGAGGCTCAATTCAAAAGGATATATTCTCATCAAAAGAAAATAGACTCTCAATCAAAGAAATTTCATTCCAACTTTGAAGAAATCGATAATAAACTCAAAAGAATCGAAAAAAGCTTAAAAATTCTCTTAGAAACTAATAAAAAGCTTGAATCAATTCATAAGGACACCGCGAAGAACCTTAAAAAGGTTAAACTATAAGTTTCTCCTGTAGATTGAGGTAGCACGGAATAAGACTAATTCTCTCTAGGGTATCATCGCTTATTTTCATTGAAAAAGCTGATTCATGGAATTAGGAGCCCTCATGAGCTTCAAAATAATTTTGAATTAAGAATTGAAGCACGGATTCAAAACCATCTGCATTTTCAGTAATCCCATAATAAGCGACATGAGGAGTATCTTCTAAAATTTCAGGCTCGTCTATATTCAGTTGGCACGATTCATTTGTTTCTAATAACTCTATAAAAGCGATTGGTATAGGAAATCCCTCATTTTCCTTAATTAGTTTTTTATAGAACGTTTTAGCTGCCTTAAAGGAATAAGCATTATTTTTTGAAAATAAGATAATAGCTCCCTCTTTTTCATTATAATATTTAGTGGCTAACTTATCAATTAGGTAGGGGCTTATAGGTTGCATTAGATTTATTTTAATAAGCTCCTGATCAGTTTTGATAAGAAATGACACTAGATTCAATGAAACATCAGTGTCTTGATTTTCAATTATCTGATCAGGATATTTTTGAAGAAAAGCTTGAATAATATGATCAACGGGTTTGTCGAGAAAAGTTAGAATGGCAATATTAAAAATTAAACCTGTAGAAATATTAGTTTCAGACACTTCTTTCACACAAAACCTTTACATCGTTCATTAGTTAAAATAATTACTAAATTTCACACTCAAAGATGAAAAATGACATCTTAAAGATGTTACTAATTGACTAATATAAAGAAAATAAGTATTTCATATTGAAAGTAGTTTATTAGGAGAAAAAAAGAGTGACGCGGAAACGATTCGTGTCAAAAAATCAAACGAGGATGATTCACTTAAGTTCAATCGAGGAAGGATGAAATCGTATTGTTGACGAATTCAGGAGCTTCAACATGGACCCAATGGCCATATTCAGGATGATATACGAGCTTGAATTCGCCCTCAATATGTTCATTCAGCCCATAAGTCAGTGATCGATCTAAAGCGACATCTGTCTCTCCCCAAATCACAAGTGTGGGGCATTTGATCTTAGGAAATCGCTTGATGAAACCAGCTTGATGGTCCTTCCTAATAGACAATATTTGAGCAATATTCCAATTCGCCCGGTAGTAGTTGATACCTGCCTCCAATGCTCCTGGTTGGGACCAAGCTTCTACATACTGTTGTATATCCTCAGGTGTAAACGCTTGTTTGTTAGAAATTGATCCAACCACCATTCTTTGGAGAGCTTCGTAATTATTCTGACTCAGCATTTCTTCAGGAATGTTAGGGATCTGGAAAAAGAATACATACCAACTTTTTTGCAGTTGTTGAAATCGCATTGACCAGAATGCTTCTAAAAGCGGCACAGGATGCGGACAGTTAATAACAACCAGTTTAGATACTTTCTCAGGTGCCATCATAGCCAGATTCCAAGCTACGGCCCCACCCCAATCATGACCGATGACTATGGCTTTGGTTTCTCCCAAAACGGTAATCAACTGACTGATGTCGTCAACAAGGGGGGAAGTTGAATAATTATCAACGCCTTTAGGTTTACTGCTTTTATTATAGCCTCGTAAATCTGGAGCTACAACTCTAAAAGACTCTGATAATACAGGGATTTGATATCTCCATGAATACCAGAAATCAGGAAAACCATGAAGTAAAAGAACTAATTCTCCTGTCCCATTCTCCACATAATGAAGCTTCACATCCCCCACATCGATATAATCATCTTTCCAAGCATTAGAAATTGGTAAATCCTCCAAAACATCCATTGAATTAAAATGAAGGGATTTAAGCTCTGGGAAGAGAGCCTTTACTTATATATCTTCTTGAAGAAATCTTTGAAGAAGAAAAAAAAAGCTATAACAGTGTTATATCTAAATGGGATACTTTGTAGCTTTCAATGAAAACGTTAAAGGGACTTGTAGATACTTTTTTGGCAAGTACCACCAACCATTTTGTTTTTCTTCGAGAAATGGAAGCATTTTCCAAGCCACAAAGGGAAATTCATGGACAAAATCTATTTGTAATCCGGCTTCAATAAGGCTATTTACAATTGAACCCATATCATGTACCCACCCATATTCTTTCGTATTTGTTAATTTTGCCCCTTCATCGGCATAAGAACCCTCTTCATCAAACTCAAGCGGTTGAGTCTGATGAAAATATGGGTAACGGACAATTAGATCATCTTCACACTCATCGTCAAAAATATTCCCCGTTGGGTGAGAATCTAATATGTAGAAGAATCCGTTTGGTTTTAGGTAAGAAGAGATAAGCTGTGCCCATTTTTTCAGATTTGGTAACCAATAGATTGCCCCATTGCTGGTGAACACAATATCAAAACTGTTCTGTTCCAAGCTTGTTTGATCTAATTCATAAATATCAGATTGAATGAATGTTGCTTCAATACTAATTTCTGTACTCAATTGTTGTGCTAATTCAATGGCACGAGTAGAAAAATCCACTCCTGTGACGTGAGCTCCCAACCGAGCCCAAGATAATGTATCCTTTCCAAAATGACACTGTAAATGTAATAGTTTCTTCCCTTTGACTTCACCAACCTCATTAATTTCAAGATCACTCAATGAAATCCCTCCTTTTTTGAATTCTTCAACTTTATAGAATTTACTTTCGAAGTGAAGAGTTGCGAGTTCCTCCCAGCGCTTTTTATTCGCGTTAATATATTCTTTCATTTGTTCTGGCAATCCTAATTTCTTATGTTATCCCTCACAATTCAAAGTGATGATGAACTGTGTCCCTTGGGAATGATCATCTTGAATACGGTTCTTAATTGAAATTTGACCGCTGTACCTATCTACAAGTGTTTTAACAATAAATAAACCCAAACCTGACCCCTTTCCCTGTTTCATAAATTTAGAATAACGAGTGAAAATTGTTCCTTGGATATTAATCGGAATTCCTTTTGCATTATCAGTGATAGTAATAGAACAGACACCATTATCTTGAGAAGAGGTTACCTCTATTTCCTTGATTTTATTAGGATTATGCTTTACCGCATTTGTAAAGAGATTGATAAATAAATATTCAACCAGCGAATCAGCAAGAATAACTAAGTTATCAGGGATGTTTTCAATCGAGACCACAATCTCATGATCGGGATACAGATTCATTATAAATTGTTGTGTCTTAATAAGAACAGGTTTTAAAACAATGGGGTGTAATGCGAATTCTTTGGCTATCTGAGATTTCATCAAAACAGAAACATTTTCTAAAAGTTTAGTTGCCTGTTGTATACCCTTTTTTGCCTTAGATAAGTACTGTAAGACATCTTCCTGATGGTTAAGATTCCTGGTGAGTATTACATCAATATATCCTTGGTGATGTGATAAATAATTTCTGAGATCATGAGTCATTAAATCAATTAAAAACTCATTACTATTAGCTTTTTCAGTCAGAAGTGACTCCTTGGCCTTATATTCTGTAAGATCGAATACGAGAACCCAAGCTTCGGCCCATGTTGAAGCAAACTTTTCAGGAATGTAGGTTAAATATTTCAAATAGATTAATTTGCCACTTCTAGTTAGTGTATAGCCTTCTACGAGGCTTTGTAATTTTCCTTCTGATAAATCAATAATAGCTTCCTTAAGAGGTGGAACTTGGAATGGAATAGAGACAATTTGTTTTAAAAGAGGCCCTAGTAATTCATTTCTCGATTCTTCTTCAATTAATTCCATCATTGATGTATTAAAATCAACTATCTTTACTAATTGGGCACATTTCAGTATCTCTGAAGGATTTTCATCCAAGTATTTTCGGACATCATCAATTTTTTCCTTCAATGAGTCTAAGTATTTTTTTAATTCTGATAAATCTTCTTTCCAGATTGAAAGTGGAGACCCTTTAATGAGATCTCGAAAGATCGGATCAAACTCGGTCAAAGATTCATTCTTCCTTCTGTAAGCAGATATGTAATTCAGTCGATTATACACTATGAAATCAATGTAATGGTTTTTCAATAGTTTGTTATGGAAAATTTATTTTTAATATATTTTTTTTGTAACCCTTGAAGATTGTAGAAAAACTGCGAATATATCATACCTGTTTGGTGAATAATTCCATGAAAGTTATCGCGATCAACAGTAGTCCCCGTAAGGATAAAGGATTGACTGCTAATATCTTGAGACCGTTCCTTGAAGGTATTCGGGAAACTAACGCAGATTTAGATTTGTTTTATACCAAGGACCTTACGATTAATTTTTGCCGCTCCTGCTATCAATGTTGGACCACTTCCCCAGGTGTATGTGGCCAGAAAGATGACATGGGGGTTCTACTTCCTAAGTTTCGAGATGCCGACATTTGGGTATTCGCGTCTCCAATCTATTGTGATGGAATAAATGGATCAATGAAAACATTAATCGATCGTTTAATCGCTTTAATGAAACCTTTTACTGAGTTGCGTGCTGGTCGTTGTCGACATCCCCTAAGAGATGATGTGAAACGTGGCAAAGTTGTATTTGTTTCTAGTGCTGCTTGGTGGCATATGACAAATTTTGACCCAATGCTTTCTTATTTTCAAGCTTTTTGTAATAATTTTGACAGGGAGTTTGGTGGCGCGTTGTTACGGCCTCATTCAGTTGCAATGGTACCATTACGGAAAGAGAATATCATTAACGATATAAACACAGCTGCTAAAAAGGCTGGAAATCAAATTATCACACAAGGAGAAATATCTGAGAAATACCTCTCCATTATTAGCCAAGAGTTAATGTCTCAAGATGCTTACATTGACATGCTTAACAAAGGTTGGGAAAGAAGAACTTAAACTTCTAAATACAGATTCCCGAACATGTTAAAGAAGATTAGTGGCTAGTTCATTCCCCCAGCTAGTAGCACGCTTTAGTTCTCCGTCCTTCAAAGGCCCTTTTTTACCTTTGACAAAAAAAGGTGCTGGGGAGGTAACGAGAATCCCCCCTTTTTTTTGCAGACTGTTAGCCATTTTTCCTGCTGCATAACCGAAAATTTTAACCCATCTTGTCGAAAATCTGGTATCGAATGTCGCCACATTAACATCTCGAATAGTAGATTCTGAAATATCTTTAAGAAAGTCTCGAATCGCTTCTGTAGGACTACCCCCATGAGTAGGAGAACCAAATATGAGTAACTTCAATCCTGTCAATTGTTCTTGATTCACGTTACTTATTTGAACTACTTCGACATCGATGTGCGATTTAAGAGCATTACCAATCGCTTGTGCTACTTGCTCTGTATTCCCATAAATTGAATCATAAATAATCAATGCATCCATCGGAATATACCTTCATTCCTTTTAACTTAATTCTCGTAATCACACCTGTTGAATTATAATTGTTCCGAAAAGCACATCAAATTTATTTTATATCCATCTAATGTCAATCTATCTTTGAAATCTGTCCACTTTCTTGTAACCAATACAGTCAGAATGGATCTAGTCTGTTTGATTTGATTTTTATGAAAATTAATATAAATGCCATTTTTCTCCTTTCAATTACCTTTGTATTAATAACAGCAAACTCTACTGGAAATCTGGAACATATTAACCTCTCCAGGCCTGTATCCATCCCAGTTACAGATAGTCATAGTCCTGTTTTTATTGATGGGAATGATGCATTGGCGACTTTTATCGAGGAGAAAGGACTTGAAGGAGAGGGGACCATTGATTCTCCTTATATTATTGAAAATTTTGTCATTGAAGCCATCACTGCACACGGTATCTTGATTCAATCCACGGATGCTTATCTTACCATCAGGTATTGTACAATTGATAGTGGGAGCACGAATTTCAAAGATGGGATTAATTTAAAAGATACCTCAAATATAAAAATCCATAATAATCTCATAAGCAATAATAAATATGGCGTCTATCTGGTTTCTTCGAGCAATATCACTATTTCTGGGAATATAGTCACCAATAACTCTTGGCATGGAATCGCTCTAGAATTTTCGAGCAATAACATTATTTCTGGGAATAATGCCAGTAACAACGACGCTGGAATCCGTTTGTTTACTTTGAGCAGTAACAACACTCTCCTCGGGAATACAGTAAGTTATAATGATGAGGGAATCGTCCTTCGGTATTTTTCAGGCAGTAATGTTCTTTCAAACAACACAATCACTAATAACAAGGACTTTGGAATTTCACTGTACACCTCATCGAATAATAACGTATCTTGGAATAGATTCCTTGGTAACAATCGGGGTGGTACATCCCAAGCTCACGATAATAATCCAGATTTAAATAATACTTTCAGATACAACTATTGGGATGATTGGATTACTCCAGATGCTAATGATGATGGATTTGTCGATGTTCCGTATTTCATTGATGGAACTGCAGGGAATCAAGACCAATTTCCATTGTCAGCTCCACACAGTATTACGACTATTCCTGGAAACATAATATCAGGGTTAATAATTTTAACAATAATTCTTGGCATATTTATTGTATTAAGGCATAAGCAAAAGAGAGAGTAGCAAAAGGTTTACGCTGGGCATTGCTGATGAAGTTAGAGACTTTTTACTCCTCTAAGCATATTGTGAAAGATACATTCTGTGAGCTGCTACCTGCATTCCTAGTCGTTTGAATGCTTCAGTAATATTTTCTCCTGTATTAGCACTAGTAGGTAAATAGGTCACATCAAACTGTAGAGTATCTCTTGTTGTCGTTGTGATTCCCCTAGCGATACCTTGTAATGTTTGATCTGGAATACAGTACTCTCCAGAATTTCTTTTATCGATTTTATTCCCTAGAATCACAAACGGAATTGGCCCATTCCCATTATTTCTCCATAATTCATCCACCCAATTATGGATATTCATCACAGATTCAGTATTACTGACATCACAGACAATGAATGCGCCTCTGGCACCGCGATAATACATTTTCCTAATCGTCTCAAAAACAGGTTGACCTGCGAGATCCCAGATTTGGAAACTTATCTTATTTCCACAGATTATCTCATTTTTAACTGAAAAATCTGCTCCTAATGTAGGTAAATATTGGACGGGAAACCCACGACCTAGATAGCGTTTACGGATTGAGGTCTTTCCCACTGATCCGTCTCCTACCAGGATTATTTTTAGTAATTCCAAGCTAATATCCCCTTGATAACTATCTTTTCTCCCTCACAAACCCTATACTGCTATGATGGTTAATGAGTTCGTAACATCACCATAACACAATGACTATTTTTCTGAAAGGACGCCTTTTTTACTATTATTAATAGAATAAAGAAAAAAATAATTAAATACAAAGTCTCCTACTTTTCAGAAATGATGAAAAATGCCCCCTG
This sequence comes from Promethearchaeota archaeon, assembly GCA_048939265.1. Taxonomy (GTDB): domain Archaea; phylum Asgardarchaeota; class Heimdallarchaeia; order Hodarchaeales; family Hodarchaeaceae; genus Hodarchaeum. The sequence continues at coordinate 29,858 of JBHLPQ010000012.1, read as the reverse complement.
ACACCCCTTCCTCCGATCTAGTGCCACAAGAAATTGATCAGGTAAAACCCGAAGAAAAGATTATGGCCTCTTTCCAATGGGCTAAAGGGAAGATAAAGCGACAACAACTTAAATCTACAATTTCCAATTATAAAAGGGGGCTGAAGTGGGACGAAAAACGATTAAATGAAACAGTAGTTTTAGAAGATATTGATTCAGATCATTCTCCTAAGAATGCTATCATAGATATTGAAGAAAAGCTCTTTCGTATACGATTTCCTCTCTTCTTACTTCGTACTCTGGTTCCAGCTCTGAGTCTATCAATTGCAATAACTGCCCCTATCACTTTTCCTTGGTTATTTGAATTTGTGATTCCAGATATAATTGCAATTATACCCCCCTTTCTGGCAAATATTATAAGAGATATTATTAATTACTTTCATTCCCTTCTAGCGATGTTTTCTTGGATTGAACCAATAATTGAGTTTCTCATGCAGATTGCAGCTACTTTTAATCCTTTTTTAATCTACATGGTCATAATGATCATTCTCAATTCGACAGAAATTGTACATGATGAATATTATGAAGATCCACTCGCTGATCTTTCCGATATACCTTCTGCTGCTGACTTTTTTGCTTCTGATTTTCAGGCAAAATTTAATTTAAATTTCACTGAGATGGCAGTGTTTCTCTTTGTAGTCTCTTTTTTCATTTCTTTATTTCTAGTCATCAGAGGAGAAAGAGAGATAATGTATGAATTTCTGACTGAAAAAGACGAGAAAGAACATTTAAAAAAGCTTGAGGAAGTGTTTATTGGTTACTATAAAGAAAAAGGGTATGTAGAAGTCAATTACATGAAGAGTCGGTTCTCTGAATCACCAAAACTGATTTTTTTAACATATCTTATGAAATTCAGTCCCATAATTTCCTTAATTATTCCAATCATATTTGTTGTAATATTTTTAATTCTTTAAAAGGAGTAAGGATTCTTCTTCTTACATCCAATTTTGTTACAAGCTAAAATAAAAAGAATTTTATGGGGATTTAAATCGAATCTTTGGCTCTTCCCCACAACCGAGTGACCTTAAAATCTGGGTCTTCTGGAGGAGCAATAAAATCATATGAAATAGCTAGATTATATGACTCAGATCGAGCCCAAGATTCAGAAGAAACTTTCATTGTGAATTCCTTTGTTAATTTCTTTTTCCCGTCGTAGATTATTGATAGGCATGCGTTAACATCTTGTTCTACAGGAAAAGGATTTTCATCTACATCATGGAATTCAAAAGTAAAGAAAGCACCATCATACGCTGGAATGTAGACTGGCAAAATTGGGAGTGATGTTTTGAAATCTTCTTGATGAATAACTGCATCGTCCTCGGGGTCAGTTAATTCGACTCTTCGGGCTGGATACAAAAACGTACTATTTCCTGACCATGAGAGTTCCAATTTAATTGAATTAACTGTTCCAACAGAACTACCCTGGTTTTCAAAAGGAATTGTCAAGTAGATTAACTTGAAATCTTTACCATCTTCATATAGATTTATTGTGCCGAATTGATAAATATGCGATAGGTCTAATACAGCACCCCGTCTTGCTTTAAGGAAGTTATAGACGCTTAAAACAACTGCTCCAATACCTGGAAGAGCTGGTAGGATCATTTGTGTTAGTATATCGTCTGACATATAGTTCATACTCCATATTTTGAGCTTAACTGGAAGAAAATGAGTAGCTAATAAACCATTACGGCTACATCATGAAAAACATGTTCTGCTCTAATTAGTCAAAGTTTGATTAATATCGTCATTTCATTCGCTTAACCAGGAATCGGAACTCGTTAGAACCACGTTCCTCAGAGATTAGGAGTTCTTGGCCTGTAGCACGTATCCAAGCAGGAATATCCCGCTGACTTCCTGGATCTGTAGTTAGAATTTCTAATACCTGACCGATCTCTAAAGCCTGTAATTGTTTCTTGGATCTTAGCACAGGAATAGGACAGGTAAAATTGCGCGCATCTAAAGTATGATGGATTTCACCGAGATATGGTTTATCCAAAGGCGTTTCATCTGGAATTTTTGCTTTATCCTTTTTAGTAGGGTAAATATATTCATCAGCAGTAGTGGTGGGGTAATCCTTTTCAGACCATAAATCCATGCCATCCTTTAAGCTCTTAACATCTTTAAACCCAGCTTCAGCCAAAATATCAACAGCAACCAAAGATAATCCTCCTCCAGGGCAGATTGTAACAATTTCCTTCTCCTTAAATGACTGAAGATTCTCTAGATTCGAGTTTATTTCAGTAACATAAATTTGTCGTGCTGTTGGAATGTGTCCGTTTGTATATTCCTGAACAGTACGAATGTCAAGTATTAAAGGTGGTTGATCAGAATTTATACGATCAAGCAACTCATCTACGGTAACTTCTGACCATTCGGTTCTGTTGTATAAAAATATCATCCGTAAGGTCTTTCTCCAATACCTTACCGCATTTTTAAGATAATAACCTATTCCCATGTTATTTTTCTCCACACAACTCACAATGATTCATAAATTCCCACATATCTTATTAATCACTTTCAACCACTGTGATAACAACATTACCTCTCTTTCGCCCCGTGTCAACGTACCGATGAGCTTCGACGATCTGATCTAATGGATAGGTTTTATCGATCACTGCTTTTAGTTTCCCAGCTTCACAAATCTCTTTAAGCTCATTTAGAAGGGGGAGTGCATCTTTCTTCTTGATTTTATCTGATGCTTTATCTACATTGAGATAGATTCCTGTTTTCTTCAATGATTTCTTATAATTTCCTTTAAATAAGTCTACAGCGTCAAAAATGATATCATAGGTCTCATCCAAATCAGTGAAATCAGTGGTTTTGTAATCGATCACTTTATCTGCTCCTAGCGATTTTACAAATTCTAGGTTTGAAGTACTACACACTCCAGTAACTACAGCACCAAGGGACTTAGCAAGTTGAACCGCGAAAGTTCCAACACTTCCAGAAGCACCATAGATAAGTATTTTCTGCCCCCTTTGGATATTTGCCATTTTAATAATCCCTAACGTTGTAATTCCTCCAGCAGGTATGACTGCAGCCTCTTCAAAGGTCATACTCAAAGGTATTAATGCTAAAACCCCGTCTTCTTCCATTGTCTTATATTCTGCATGTGCTCCAAGACCAGCCCACAGGGTCGTTGCCCAAACTTTATCACCTATTTTGAATTTGGTGACATCTGTTCCAATTTCCACTATTTCTCCTGCTAGTTCCATACCTAGACTTGAAAATTTGGGTTTTCTAATACCTAACATGAAACGAGCGAGAATAGGATAAAAGAAAGGACCTGGGATATCTAAACCACGCATCCTTGAATCGCCTCTATGGACAGTCGTAGCATGAATTTTTATTAGAACCTCATTCTTTTTGGGAATGGGTTTATTAATCTCCTTTATTTTAAGTACCTCTGGGGGTCCATACTTTGTGCATACAACTGCTTTCATTTTGTCATTGTTTTCCATTTCTTCATCACTACCTTTTAATTTTAAGAAACTCCAATCAATTCCTTCTTATTTACTAGGTTTTCTTGTGATTCACAGTTATGACTACATTTCCCTTTTTATGCCCTTTATCGACATAACGGTGGGCTTCCGCTGTCTCTTCCAACGAATATCGTCTATCAATAACTGATCTCAGCTTTCCTGCTTCTACCAGTTCTTTCAAGAAAATTAACTTCTCTTTTGTTTCGCTTGTGGATGAACTAACAGATAAGAAGATTCCATTTTTCTTTAGCAGGTTCTTACACTGCTTCTTGGAAATCTTCCTCACTGCATCAAATATGACATCATAGGTATCGTTAGACTGAGTAAAATCATCCGTTGTGTAATCAATGACCTCATCGGCTCCTAATGATTTCACCAAGTCCAAATTTGAAGTACTACACACCCCAGTGACTCCTGCTCCGAAATATTTAGCGAGCTGAACCGCAAAGGTACCTACACTTCCAGATGCGCCATAGATAAGGACTTTTTGGCCGTTTTGAATATCTCCTTTCCTTAAAATGTGTAAAGCAGTCATCCCTCCAATAGGAAGAGCAGCCGCTTCATCATAGGTCATATTGGTTGGCTTTATTGCCAGTACCCCATCTTTCCATTCTTCAGGCACACATACATACTCAGCATTACCACCCATAATCAACCCAGAGGTAGTTCCGAAGACTTGGTCCCCTTTTTGAAATAATTTCACATTTTTACCCACTACCTCAATTTCTCCAGCTATCTCATGTCCAGGTATTCTTTTTCTTGGTGGGAACCCAATCATTTTCAGGAGAAACCAGAGAAACCCAGGAATTCTGAGGCCTCGAAGTATCGCGTCCCCTATCGTTACTGTTCCCGCATATACCTTTATTAAGACCTCATTATCTGCTGGAACTGGTTTATCTACCATCTGGAGTTGAAGAACCTCGGGTGGTCCGTTTTTTGTTTGAATTATTGCTCTCATTCTGTCTGTATTATCTTCCATTCGCTCACCATTTTTAAAGAAATTTCTATTATCTTTATTTCATTCGCTTAACAAGAAATCGGAACTCTTTAGGGCCACGATCTTCGGATATTAAGAGTTCCTGACCCGTAACATGTGCCCAAGCTGGAATGTCTTTTTTACTCCCTGGATCAGTGGTTAGTATTTCTAACACCTGACCAATCTGTAATGTCTTCAATGATTTCTTGGATTTCATTACAGGTAAAGGGCAGAGCAAATTACGTGCATCAACGGTAAAATGTACATCACCAGTATATTTTTCATACAAAGGATGCTTTTCTTCAATTGCTTTAGATCCTTCATCGAAAGTTCCAAATTTAATCTTTTCAATGGGAAGCTTTTCTTCAGATGTTCTAATTAAAGGGTAACCTTTCTTGTACCACTGTTTTATACCCCCTTTTAGGCTTTTCACATCTTGAAAGCCAGCGTCAACCATAATTTCGACTGCAACTAGGGACATTCCACCTCCCTGACACATTGTAACAATTTCTTTATCTTTAAATTCTTGAAGCTCCTCGAGATGAGCTGAGAGCTCCATAAGACGGATCCATTTTGAATTCGGGATATGTCCCATTTTTTCAAACTTGTATTGTCCATTACCATAAAATTCTACAAGGTCGCGAAGATCAAGTAATAGTGGTAGCTTATTGGAATTCATAAGTTCATGTAATTCCTCAACAGTAATTTCAGAAATCTCTGGCAGATACCACCCGCGTTTTAAAATGGACCACAACCATAACCTCAATAATTTACGGAACATCCTGAATTTGCCTATTTTCATTTCTAATATCCCATTGAAGTTATTACCCACCCAGCTCCACGCAATCAAAACAGTTAGTACATTAAAACCCATTCTTCCAATTATCATATACAAATTAAAAGAGCCTCTCCCCTCAAATCGGAATTAGAGTGGAGTCAAAAGGTAAAGCACATTCTCTTATTTTCACGAAGAAGAAGATAAAATTCTTATCCATTTACAATGACCAGGTGGTTCGATAGTATAGTAACCAAAATAATAATCAAAGCAGGATCCCTTTTCACAATAAAGGGAAAGTAAGGAAAAGAATAATAAAATCAATTCCTTGAGGTGAAAAGGGATAGATCTAATTCTGTACTGAAAAAATGAAGATTAAATTCATGTATTTCGTCTAATACAGAAGGAACCATTATGAAAGAGGTTTTCCTAGTAATAAATCCTGTCGCTGCTGGAGGACGCGTTGAAAAGATTTGGAAAGATCAAATCAAGCCATTATTGGACAATCAAAATTTAGATTACGATTTTGAGTTTACTTCGGCTCCACAACACGCGATTGAAATCGCAAGAACCCGAGTTAATGAGGGATATAAGATTATTTGTTCTGTGGGAGGGGATGGAACTGCTAATGAGGTATTAAATGGGATTCTAAGAGCTGAAAAGCCAGGTGTCTTCACGGCAATTCCTGTTGGTACGGGTGATGATATTCCAACGGTATTTGGAATTCCAGAAGGTGACCTCGAAGCTGCGGTAGAGTGCTTAGTTCATGGTCAAAATAGAACGTTCGATGTAGGATACTGTGAAACAGCAGACCGGTACTTTGCAGGAGTAGCCTCAATGGGGTTTGATGCAGAAGTAGCGGATCGGACAAATAAAGGATCGAAAAGATTGGGGTCCAAAAGTTATCAATTAGCCCTTGCACAAACCCTGTTAAAGTTTAGGCCTTATGATCTATTAATTCGAGTAGATGGAGAACAAGCTATCGAGGGCCAAAGAATGTTACTTGCCATAGGTAACGGGAAACGATACGGAGCAGGAATGCATATCTGTCCAAACGCAGAAGTAACAGATGGGAAATTTACTGCAACAACAGTACATAAAATGGGTCGCATCACACTGGTGAGGTTTTTTCCGACGGTGTATGAAGGGAATCATCTCACTCATGAGAGTGTTGAAACGTTTGAGGGGAAGGAAATATCTGTGGACTCCCCAACAAAGAAGTGTCTCTATCAGGTGGATGGGGAAATCATGGGATACTTACCTGAAACCTTTATTACTAAACCCAATCACCTAACTGTGCGAGTACCTACCCCATGGCTGTCCTACAGCGAAATTTGGGATAAGAAATTAAGTGAGAAAAAGGGATTCACAGAGCCTTTCACAGGAAAGAAACTCTTGATAGCTAAACTCGCTTTTTTTAATCCAATGTCAAATTATAGAAGAGGCCTTGAATGGAATCATGTCAAAGAGAAAGAAATCGTCGAAGAACAACCAAAAGATGAAATTACTGACGCAAATAACTATTTAAGAGTGAGAGAAAAGCCTTTTTCGAAAAGAGTACAATTTTTCTTGCTCAGGACGTTTTTCCAAACACTCAGCTTATCGGTTGCCTTCACAGCACCGATCACTTTTCCGTGGTTTTTTGAAATCGTTTTTCCTGACTTATTAGCTCTAATTCCACCAGAAATTACTACATTTATCTTAGATTTAATCAGAACAATCCAATTGTTTTTCATCCCACTTTTTAATTCTTTTACGTGGTTGGAGCCGCTAATACGGTTCTTAATGGATCTCTCTGCAAGCTTTAACCCTTTTCTCGTTTTTTCACTCCTAATGATTATATTCAATTGGATTGGAGCGCTTTCTGATGAAGAATATCAAGATCCATTCGCCTCTACTGACGGGACTCCTACGTCTACTGGGTATTTTCTGGAATCCATTCAAAGGAAGTTTAAGTTCGATTTCTCCTCTGCCACTGTCATTTTATTAATCGTTTCTAGTTTTGTATCTTTCTTTATAGTAATTAGAAGGGCCAGAGGTATTTTATACGAAGTTATGACAACGAAAGAAGAAATAAGGCATCTTAAAAGTGTAAGAAAAGTCTTCCTCAAATACTGCAAAGAAGGAGACTATACAGATATCGATTATTCTAAAAACCGACTCACTGAATCAGAAAAGACCAACATTTTTACCACTATCGTGAAATATGGCCCGATGGTATCAATGATTATTCCGGCTCTACTTGCGATCATCTATATTATGCTTTAATGGACAATCCTTTGAATTTATATTTATTATCTCAGTTCTCCTTTCCATAGAGTGTTTGATAAATCTTGGAAATCTTTCCCTCTTTCTGAAGATGTTCAATGTACTCCCTTTCTTTTTGGATATGTATCTTACCTAGCTCAATTTTTTTTGCTTTCCACTCTTTTCCATCAAGGGTGTACCATTTCAGCAATATAAGTGCACTGATCACGAAGAAAATTGCTGGAATTAACGTGTAACCCAACCGTATTCCAAGAACGGCCGAATCTAATTGCTCACTTAGCTCATTGTTAAACCCGAATATACTTATAACCAACAAGAACAGTGCATTAGCAATGGAGATCGAGGGTTTTGTGATTAACGCATTCATACCAGCATAAGTCGTTTCTCGTCTTTTCCCCGTCATAATCTCATCATAATCTATAATGTCGGCTGCCAACAGCTGATTTATCAATATAATCGGCCCAAAACTGATTCCAACGACAGTAAAGCTTACAATCACGGGAATCAACCAACTTTGGGCTAAAAATAACAATATCAAACCAAAACTAGCGAGTAGTAGTCCCGTAATGTAAACCCGTTTCAAACCACGTCTTTTCACCATCTGAACTGCAAAAAATGTACTTAGCAGCATAAGGCCAAAAACAATAACCAACGGGAGGGAAGCCGAGAGACCTTCTAATTCCATCACGTACTGCATGAAATATGTCAAAAAACCTGTAAATATCGTCAAAGCCAAGGTATAAGCAAAATTACTGGCTTCGAAAACTAAAAACTCCCTATTCTTAACCGTTTTAACCATCGATTCAATAAAACCCAGTGGTTCTTCGGTCCTAGCATACTCATTTTCGATCAAGGTAAAACTCGAAAAGAATAAGACTGTTCCAGCAACTATCCCAACGAGTACCATCATTGGCTTGAAGAGAGGATTAAGCTCTGTTGAAGTCTCACTTGTAAGTAAGATCAGTGGGAGCAATACTGACAATAAACCACCAGTAGCTCCTAGAACTATACTATACAAGCCGAGATTAGACCTAGCTTCTTGAGTAAGACACATTTCAGCGGGTAATCCGAACAAAACCAACCCGATCATGGTAAACATGGAGTCGACAAAAAAGAGAACTAGCAACAGGTTCCAGAACAGAGCAATTTGTGTGTTTCCCATGAATGGAAACCAACAAATAATAAAAGTAATGGCGTAAAGCGGCGCACCAAAACGTAGGACAGGAATACGCCTGCCCATATCTGTATTGACGCGTTCTTGAAGAATCCCGAATAAAGGGTCGTTGGCCGCGTTCCAAAAGGCGAATAGGAGCCAGGCTATGGAAACAAGTTCTTCACTTAAACCTAGCTTGACATTATAGTAGAAAGTGATCGCTGCACCAATGGCTATACCACTAAGAATACTGTTAGACGCTTGAGCAAAGCCATATGCTATTTTTGACTTGAAAGGTAAACGTTCGTCTATAAACACGATGAGAACATCCAGGCTTAATAATATTTTAGAGGATCAATAGTTTTATTTTGGATGAATAATTTTATTTTTGAGGATTGTATTATATAAAGGATATTTGTTAAGAAGGTGTTTTTTCTGTCCATTTCAGATGTATTTTCCTCAATCAAATGGAAACTACAACACAACCAGCTAGTCTCTTCTCTTACTCAACTTACTCTATTAGAAAATCTACTCTATCAGGGAAAAAGCCATGAACTCTTAGACACTTTCGAAGCGATTAAAAAAACAAGTGAAATAGCACGAGTAGCCCCGTTAGAGACACAAATTCTCGAAATCTTACTTTTATATGAACTAGGTAAATTTCAATCGGGTTTACATCTCATTGAAAAGGTTTTCGACACAAGCAAGCAATCTGAAGAGCAATTATCAGAATTTCATGTCATACTCCTAAAAATAAGAGCATTTTTAGAACTTGGAGAAATAAAAACGTGTTTAAACTTAATAAGAAACGCAGAAGAACTTCTCCACTTATTTAAGGATGAGCAGGGAAGTAGAAAAGCATCTACCCTGAACTACCTGAAAGCTCGAGTTCTCATACGAACAGCTGAATATGATGCTGCACTTGATTTGGCGCAAAAAACACTAATCACCAGGAGGGAAAACAAAAATCAGTATGAAATCGCGGAATGTCTTAATTTAGTAGGAGTTATCCTCGTTAGCAAAGGTGATTATCAAAGAGCAATCGAGTATCTTCAAGAATCATTGAAGATCTTTGGCAAGTTTGAGAACAAAAAGGCAACTGTAAAGATATTCAATAATCTTGGGATGATTAACTGGAGTATGGGTAACTTACGGGAGGCCTTGGACTTTTTTCAAAAGAGTTTATCATTAGCTGAAGAATTGGAAAACTTTTCCCAGATTGCTGTATCCCAATTAAACATGGGTCTTATTCATGTGCATCAAGGGGAACTGAATTTAGCATTAAGGACTCTTCAGAAAAGTTTAGCCATTTGTAAAGAGTTAGGTCAGAAACGTCCTCTATCATTATGCTTGAACAATATTGGATTAATATATCATACGAGAGGGGATTTTGAGCGAGCTTTAAATTACTATCAAGACGCATTAGTCTTAGCGCAAGAATTAGGGAATAATCATGATATAGCGATCTGCTACAACAATATTGGAGAAATTTATCAATCAATGGGGAGAAATGACGAAGCTTCAGATCAGATTAGGCAGAGTCTAACATTATTTCAGGAGATCGGGGCTATTCGTGATATAACTCTTCCTTTATTCAATCTTATAGATCTTTCAGTGTCTTCAGGAGATCCACAGAAATCCCAATCATATTTACTACAACTCCAAGAGATCAATATGAAAGAGGACAATAGAATAATTAGTCAAAGGTACCGTTTAGCTAAAGCTTTGGTATTAAAAAGCAGTAGAAGGACAAAGATGAGGGGAAAATCTTCTGAGATTCTTGAAAAACTAATATCAGAGGAAATTATTGATCACTCTCTAACTGTACGGGCAATGTTTGAGCTTTCAGAGTTATTGATTGATGAATTAAGAGCATACGGAGAGGAAGAAGTCTTTTACGAAGTCAAAGAGCTGATTCAGAGTTTAGACGAAATAGCCACCAAACAAAATTCACATTCATTAATTATTGATATATTGATTCTACTGGCTAAGCTTTCAATGGTAGAAGGGGATTTAAACGCGTCACAGCAATTTTTGGATCGAGTAGAACTCATTGCAAAGGAAAAAGAGATTGAATACTTGGCTAATAAAGTCCTACGGGAGAAAGAACAATTGAGAACTCAATATGAGAAATGGGAATCCTTGATCGAAAGTAATGCTCCTTTCGGAGCACGTTTGGAACAAGCACAACTAGCGGAATACATCACTACAGCGAAAAAAACGAAAAGAGAATGGGGAACTTGAAATGGATTATTTCAAGTCTTATTATTCAACCATGGCTTGAACACTTTTGATCGCTTTTAAAGATGCTTTTTTCTTCTGTTAAACCATAGTAAACCGATCGTAAGCGTGAGAACAAGAATACCCATTTCAAAACCTGGTGTACCTTTAGTAGAAGTGTCTAAGTTTATTTGTAGCTTACCAAACCAAAAATCGCTATTTGATGTTCCACTAGAGCTTTCCACACGTCCAAATGCTAGGAAAGTTTCATTTAGGTCAATTCCTTCAATGAAACTCATATCTACTATTGTTTCTCCCAGTTCCGTGTTAATATGGGTAGCTTTCCACTCGAAAGTACCTAAACTGTTTACTTTAACAATACACATATTACTTTCTTGGTCTTTTGATGGACTAGCGCAACCACCAATATAATAATCACCACTGGGAGATTGGACGCAGACATATGGTTTAGCATAATTCTTGTTATCAATTACTGTTGTCCATTCAACATCACCAGTACTATTCGCTTTAACAGTCCAGTATTCCTTTGATTCATCACCAACTTCATTACTGACTAGTAAAAAGCCGCCATCTGTTGTTTCGATTAACTGGTTCTCTCCAACATCCATATAATCATATTGATCGTTTCTATAAGTTTTACTCCAGTGAATAGATCCGTTCTGATCAATTTTTAGGATCCATATCAAACTTGGGCTTTCTAGATCTGCAGTTTTTCTTGATGATCCTCCCAAAAGGTAATTATCATCTGATAGAGGTACAATCATAAACCCATAATCAAAACCGACCCGATGGTACGTTTTATTCCATTCCTCGTTACCCATAGCATCCATCTTGATAAGCCAATAATCACTATCTAAATCCGTTGAAGTTACTGAATGGGCGTGTGTTGACCCAATAATAAGTAAACCGCCATCTCCTGCGACTAGGATCTGAGAACCGTAATCATTGCTACTTTCTAGTCCATTAAAGGTTTTATTCCACTGTACATCTCCTTTAGCATCTACTTTTAGTACCCATATATCGACAGTACCAAAAGAACCAGATCCAACATGTCCTCCAAGTACATACCCGTCATCAGGTGTTTGAACAACACTGTTTATGGTGACAAGAGGTTTTAGATGATGATAATAGCTTTTATTCCACTCATGAACTCCATTTGCATCAGTTTTTACCACCCAACCAACACCATGGGTTCCCTTTTCAACAGAATAAGCATCAGATGATCCTACGAGAAGATACCCTCCACCTGTTGTAGAAATAAATTGTGACGGATATTGCTCATCTGGACGTGCATAAATATTCGACCAGACTACCTCTAAGATTGGATCACTCGCGGTTTTTCCTAGAGCATCAATCAACCCATTCATATTTATCGTCGCAACACTGATACCACAGATCACAGCAAACAAAGTGGCTTGTTGATATCTCGTTAAACTTAACCTTATTCGAAATTTCACTTTTTAAAAACTCCATTCTTCTTTCTATTTGTTAGGTTACATTCAATCAATCTCTTTTTCACATCCAGATTCTTTATCGGCGTTCTTTTTTATTCAATTAGCTGAATTAAAGTAGTTGTGAACGTAATTAGGGTTTTATACTCCAAATTTTTAATGATTCATACACAAAGATTAAAATCCCGAAGATTAAGATGAATAAAAAGACCCAATTACTTGGATCCGAAATATAGGCATCTCCCCTCGTAAGAAGGAAGATTATAAAGCAGATTGTTGCTAAAATAAAGATTACTAAGTAAAAAGTAAAACGGGGAACCACGTGATGCCCAAAACGAAAATAAAAACCTAATACCCCTGATTTTACTTCTGTTTTTACGTAATACTTGTCAGATTCTTCATTTTTTGTCACAATTCCGTTTTCTATAAGTTTATTTATGTGATAAGACACTGAACCAGAAGAAGACTGATTTAGCGCCCTTTGAATTTCTCTAATTCCTGCCATACCTTGTGGATGGGTCAAAAGATACCAATAAATCTGTAAGGTGGTACCTTGAAGTAGGGGGGCAGTTTCTATTAGATTCGAGACTCTATGAAATCTGTGCTTAATTTTCTGGATTAACTGGGTACGGTAAGTTTGGTGCTTTGGTTCGTCAACCATAATCACCTGCAGTTTGTCATCTTGACCCATTATAGTTCACACATCTTTCTAACATCTTGAATCTTCTTAATATTGTAAATAATAGTTACTGTTGCCAAACCTACTAATCCACCGAGGGGAAATAGAAAAATAGGCACAAATTTAAATGTTAATTCGATTATATCGAGATTAAATCGTATTAGTACCTTTTCTCCTTGAATTTTGACTTCTACATATTGTAGTGTAGAATTTTGCCTTAATGGCTCTATTTTGTGCCATGTTTTAGATTGTTCATCGTATTGAGAGATGATCAACTGATCTAGGGGTATATTTTCAACTTCCCAAGGATTATAATAACACCTTAAGCGATACGGAGTGGTTTCACTAGAGCATGTTATCTGGAGGAATTTCCCAATCTCGTTTTGATCGGGTAAAAATGTTTCTAAGTTGTGACTCATACTTGTATTCATAGTTATAATGAGATCATCTGTTGGATAGACTACTATATCAGTGAAAGGAAAATAAATTGGAATGTTGGGGATTTCTACATTTTTCATTTCATAATAGTTGATTATCTGTGGCGAAGCTTGAAAATTTTCTTCGATACGTAGCTTGGTCAGCATATCACTTTGATGAGTATAAGTAAACACAAATTTTTCGTTAAGAAGGTTAACATAAGGAGAAATCTTTTTTGAATACACTAAAAATGTATCGAGATTTATTAAAAGGAGATAAGGAGCATCATATTGGATTAATTCTTGTAATAAATTATAGTAATACAACCTTTCCTGAAGGACAGGAGTTTCCTGTCCCAATTCTAATAAATTATCCACTACATTACTTTTATAACCCCCATAATTCTGATCTCCAGATGAATGGAGTAACTGATATTCCACCTGTGGATATAAATCGTTTGAACCTCCTAAAATATGGATGTCTACTTCCCCACTTATCCATCCTAATAGAGCTTGAGAAAGGTCTTCGTATTCTATTATGTTTGTTTGAACTCCTACCGCCTCGAAATCAGATTTAATCTGTTTTAATCTACCAGTTCCAGCATCTATTCCCCCAATTGTTAAGTGAAACCGATAACCGTCTGATTGAATCGGGTAATCTGCCATACTTAATAATAAAGTGGCTTTAACTACGTTATAGGGGTATCCAGGGATTTCAGGATTATAGAAAGGAGAATTTGGGGGGAGAATAGTTTTTGTCTCTGTAGCATAACCCCTTCGGGCTTTAATTAGAGTTGGACGATTTATTGCATAATTTAGAGCATTCCTCACTATCGGATCGCTCAATATTGGATGACTATGGTTTATCCAGCCAAATAAAACAGTACTTGTCTTTTTTGAAGTAAATAGCGTCCAGTAATCTGGGTCATTCTGAATCAATTCGGGCATATGATTCAAATATGCAGGAATAAAATCGACCTGTTTTGTGATAATAGCATACTCTAAATCTTCGAAGTAATCATAAATTAGATAGTGAATCCTCTCAAAGGGGGGTAGACCTTTAAAGTAATTAGAATTTCTCGTGAAATTTTGAAAGGTTCTACTACTTGATGATACCTCTAATTTGTATGGTCCAGTTCCAATCGGTCTTGTAAGCGTGGAATTCTCAAAGCTTGTTTCGGAAACAATATAATGAGTGGCAGCCTGATTATAAATGAATGGAGCATTAGACTCTTTGAAATGGAAGATTACTTCGTATTCGCTTTTGATTTCAATTGATTCAAAGTCGAAATCATTACTATTTGATTGGTTCAAGGTTCTCTCAAATGAGAATTTTACTGAGGAAGCATTGAATCGTGATCCGTCATGAAAAAACACATCTTCACGTAGTGTGAAAACCCAGTAAGTGCTATCAATGGAAACTACCCATTGAGTTGCTAAACTGGGAATGATTTCTTTTGTTTCAGAATTGTAGTCTACTAAGGTATCAAAAATAAGAGAATGTCTTCTCCATTGGTTAAATGATATATCTTTAAACTTGCTTTTAAGTGGATCATAATTAATTGGTTGGTCCAAATAATTCCAACAACCAACCGTTAACACTTTTGGAGCTTCACTTGTAGAAAAAAGGGTATTTTTGTACTCCTGATTTACTTGAGGGGATCTTTCTTTTACTACAAATAGATAGCATAAGGAATTATGAAAAATGAAGACGTTAAAGAGTAAAAAGAGGCAAATCAATTGAATAAGATGATAAGGGGCAATTTTTACTGTATTAGGCAGAGAATGTCTCATGAAATCTCATCTGGTTTATTCAAACCATTCTATTTGGTTCTAATATAGGATTTAATCAGTTTTAATGATCTTTTTCTATAAAAAAACCAATATTTAAACTTTTCCGCCACAATGTAGTGTTCTAACACGTAGAACATTTTCATTAAATTTAGTGAATCACTACCTCTTATTATTGAGAAGCTGATGTAGAAATACTAAGTGAAGAATCGAAACAATGGTCTCGTGAGAGATTCTGGTTGCAAAAACAACGATGTAAAGTTAAACGATTTTATACGAAATATCCATATGGTGAATCTCAAGCAAAAAATGACGGAATTAGTGATTTTGATGGCAACTTTTAGGAGGAGTACCCCCAATTTTCCTTAATTGAGGATATCTTAGTATTCTCCCCCCCCAACTCTTTGCTGGTTAACCTACAGGTGGATAAGCAAATACTGAATAAATAAATCCTTCAGATTCCTTAAGAATTGTTGAAACATCTGTAGTTGAGATTTCTCGGAGAAATTGGTCAGTTAGTGATTGAAATCGTAAGTATTGGTCTTTTTTAAGAAAAAGGACATCACATATTGGTTTTTTCTCTTTGTAATATTCGTTAAATTGATCATCTGACATAGTACGATAAGTTCGGATTGCTTCCACTAATGCTCCAATTGCAATATACATTTCTGCAAGAAAGGCAAGCCTGGGGTTACTTTCAATTTGAACTTTCCATTCAGGTTCTTTCTTCATTTGAAAGAATTGTGGATTAATGAAGAAAATCTTTCGACTCAAATTAGTACCTGAAATAGGTTCTCGTTTCATTGAAATGATCCCTACTTCTTCTAGTTTGTTGAGATGATAGTAGATTGTGTTCCCTTTCATTTTGAGGACTGTTCTCAGATAGTCAACTGTGACTTCCTTTTCACGCAAGATAAGGAAAAAAAGAGCCATTCGTGTTGTACCTTCTATAGAGTCTTCTACAGAGTCTTCTATAGTTCTAAGGAATTTCTCGAGTTTAGACAACTGTTCGGGACTATTTTGGTTTTCCATGGGAGGATACTCCAAAGAGTACAAAGGACTTTAAATTTAGCCGATTTCAGAAAGTATTTAAATCTTTTGTAACGTTCAAATCAATTGAATAAAACCATTCAAAAAAATTGAATAAGAGGAAAAAACCCTTGAAGTATGCAAAAATACCTAAAACCAATAAAAAAATATCAAAAATTGGTTTTGGTACACGTCAATTAAAAATAGAGAAAAAAGATGATGAATTAAAGAAATTAATTGAGACCTCACTTGATCTAGGAATTAATTTTTTCTGCACTTCCTCAAATTACCAACAAGGAAAGGTCGAAGCTAAACTTGGTGAACTCCTCTACGGAATTAGAGATGACATAATTGTTACCACCTCTGGGGGAGTTACACATCAAGATGGAAAGATTCTTATTGATTCAAGTCGTGCGACACTTGAAAAAAGCATTCAACAAAGCCTTAAGAACCTGAAGACTGATTATTTAGACCATTATGAAATACATTTTCATGATCCGCTAACACCCTTAGAAGAGACATTATCATATCTCTCGGATCTGTTAGAAAACGATGTCATCAAATCTGTTGGAACATCGTGTTTCTATAGTGAGATACTCAGAAAATGGGAGGCTCTTATTCCAACGAATCTTGTTCAAGTTCCTCTAAATCCAATTCAAAAAACAGCTTATGAATCAGTTTTGAGAACTTGTCACCAATTGGATATTGGTATATTAACATACTCACCCTATTTTGGTGGGTTTTTAACAAAAAAACTCACTGAGTTTCCAAGAGACTTAAACAAGATGTTTTTTGCCCCTGACAATTGGCAAAAGCGTATATTTAAACTAACACATAATTTGGCTGAGCTAAGCAAGGAAACAGGCAAAACAATTTCTCAGTTAATTTTATCCTGGATCCTAACTCATGAGGATTTAACAAGTGTTCTGGTAGGTACGAATAGTAGTGATCACTTAATAGAAAATGAGTCAGTCCTTGATCATCCTATTTCGTCTTCATTAATAGAACGGATTGATGAAACTATCAATTCTCTGTTTGATCAAAAACAAACAGACAATTTTAGAAGTAAACCAAAATTCGAAGCAACAGTAGAATCAATTAGAATAAATCCTGATGGAAAATTTGTTGCGATTTTTGAATCAGGATTAAAAATAATTGTTCCTCGATATTATAAGGGTGGAACAAAACTCTATTTAGATATTGAAACAGGTAAAATAATCAATTAATAACACATCATAATAACCTTTCAATATTAAGAGAATATCATTTTAGAACAGTGTTTTATAAACAGTGTTTAATAAACCACTCTCTGAGTAAAAGAATGGATCAGAAGCCGTATTGGGATCAAGAGCTGCTTTGATCCGTGTAAGCCAGATGTGATAATTACTACAGGCAGGACCATATATTTTATTCGATTCAACCCCAAACGCAGCAATGGGTACACCCATAGCGAATTTTATAGAATCGTTGACTCCAGTTTCCACTAACTCACGAGCTGCTATTGCTGATTGAGGATTACCAGGGTCATAGAGAATTATCCCTTCAAGATATCCCAGATGGCCACTCTCAAATGTTCCACCTGAACCAAGGTCTCCATCATCATCCAGAATCAACCCCTGCTTAATATAGGATTGTTTGGCCTTCGCCACATATTCTGCTTGTGTATGCGCTAGATCCCATGTATCGAACGCGCCAAGCATTGTTGCCATACCTTGGGATGGACGAAATGCTGCTTGAATATTGTTAGCATTGCGAAAGAGTAACCAAAATAAGGTTGATTGTTTCTCTCGTTTAAGCTTTCGGCAAAAGGGTAATCGGGGAATTACACTCTGTAAGAAAGGGAACCATCGAAGTAAAAATAGTGGATCACGAATGGGTTTAGATAACCAACCGCCCACTTTAAGCACTTTTGGTCGTAAAGGAAGGTTCATCGGTACAACAACCCCACGAGTTTCCCGTACTATTTGTTTTAATGCCTTAATCTTCCAGGCAAACTCTTTATCCGAGGCTGAAAAAATCGCGATGCTGAGAATGTTCTGTCCGATTTTTTGAAATATCCCACTTTCTAATGCTACTTTTAATTCTTCATTTGTATCAGTAAGCCCAAGAGCAGCAAAAAACATAGCAGTACGGAACTCACCAAAATTTAGCTGAGCTTCACCCATTTTATACCCAGCATCTCTTTCTGCTTCTCTAGATGGGAAAGCAAGAGCATTGAGATAACATCTGGGAGGGATTTTTTTCAAAATATACTTTGGGGACCGCCCTTCAATTTCCCATTCACGAGGCCCATCCCATTTGTACAACTTAATGGCACATTTAGTAAAAACACCTAAGCCCCCGAGGGTCCCCTGAAATCCTCGAACGATTCCTCGCATGGAAGGCCCTGGACCATCCGCTGAAAACCAACCACAACCTGATCCTGCGCTTCCGAGATTGATTACTTCTCCAGTTGGTAGAACCCACTCGACTCCAAGTAAATTCCGACCAGAAAAACTAGTAGATGCACCAGATGTACCGTACCCCCAGGCTGCAGCATGAGAGGCGAGTAATGAATGACTTGCTCCAGAAGAAACGATATGACAAGTTAATCCGTTTTTTATGATTTCCGTTTGAAGATCTATAGCCCTGACATAAGGTTCGATGACTGCGATTTGGTTTTTAACATCAATTTCCACAGTATGATTCATACGCTTTAAATCAAGGATGATGACATCTTTATTTGAGGCCGCTGCTGCTGCATGAAATCCAGTCGATATTGGTTTAGCCATAAATTGACTAGTGGAACAAAAACGCATAATTTCTTGGATTTCTTCAGTAGATTTGGGTAAAACCACTGCAGCAGGGCGTGGAAGCCATAGTGAACCATCTTTGTTTATTGTTTCAGGATTCATGTAATAAGCATAAGTATCAAGAAGAGCAGGAGCAGTTGAAACCCATTGTTTACCCACAATGCCTTCAAGTTCAGATAGATCCCGCTCTTTAGGGGAGACCCTTTCCCCATAAGTAACTGGAGAATACCACTTTCCTCTCTGTAGTACATGGTTTGAATCAAAAATCCCTTTAATAATGTTAACCATTCGAGTATTCCCTGGGTTTTGATTCCAGACAACTTCTGCTGAAGTGCCATACGGCCTACTGAAGAATGCCCCAGAGCTCATTAGTTGTATTGTAACCTGCCTTTCAAATTGTTGTAGTCTGTCAATTTTTGACTCTGACCTTGGATCTACTAGTATCATAAATTCTATATGACACGTGTGGTTTTGGACCATGGGTTGAATATATACTCCAATTTCAGAGTGATCAATGTCAAATTTCGTGGCTGTCTCTGTAAAAACTTTTAGCATATCAGGTACTCGGTTCAATGTCGTTTGGAAAAGGATAGAAAGGCAGCCTCCAAGCAGAGTGTCACGCCAATCTTTTTCACCACAAGAATTAGTAGCTTGAGTAAATAGCTCCGCTGCTGAGATTTTTCCAATGTCTGTCTCTAGTTGTAGCCCATTCTGACGAGTAATTTGTTCTATATCATGTTGATGGTAATTATATCGCTCCTTTGGCAGTCTCTCAAAACCAGCGATATTTTGCAGACAAATAAATTCGGGTACAGAGTTTTGTAAATCATCATACGATTCAACGTTTCCCATAGACAAAAGCAGTGCGATAGCTGTCCGATTTAGAATGAAGGATTGCTCCCCAAGTAATCCCCGTTGGACAGTATACATGTAATTCAGAAGAGGATCAAGTTCATCAGAACTAACTAAAAATATGTTTTGTACAGAGGGCATTATTTCAGTTCTAAGAGTAATCCAAGTGACAATACCCATAGTCCCTTGTGATCCCATCACTACTCTATAGAAGTCAGTTTGGGAGGGGCCCTGTGGATATTTTTGGGCGCCACCCGCTTTACGCTGTTGTTCGATGGTTCCTGGACCACCTGCCGCGCCTGTGCGGAACTTTTCACCAGTCCCAAAAAAAAACTCCGTACTCGCAACAGGATCCCCGCTATCCCATTGTTTGTTTGCCCACGTACTAGGTTCACGATCCATTACTGCTGCTAGTACACTCTTTCCGTTACGGGGGGCAAGGGGCATCGGGATAGTCATACCATGTTGTGAAAGGGCATTTAAAAGTTCTTTATAAGTAACCCCAGGTTCTATCCGACAGACACGGTTACGTCGGTCAATTAAATCAATTTTCTTCCAATGAGAGAGATCAATTAGGATGTGGTCTTGGGGATTAGTAATCCCTCCCTTACGATGTAAACCAGTGGAAGAGGTTACAGTGAGGTTTAGCCCATTTTTGTTGGCGAAAGTAATAATTTTTTCTAGTTCATCGACATTCCCAGGATTTAAGATGCAGAGTGGAGGAGTACCTTGTTGATTAAGACCAAATTGGGCGGAGAGAGTTCTTTCTTCAGTGTTACTATTCAGAGTGCCAGTAGGTATCAATTTTTGCAATTGTGGTATGAGATCAGATTGTGTCATTAGATCATTCCACTCCTACTGCTCTGTAAACTAAATCCACTAAATCTATGACAGGTACAGGGTCATCCTCCTGCCATCGTGTTAGATTGTACCGACAGTGTTGACACGCTGTTATTATAATCTCTGCGTTTACATCTCGGGCTTCATTAATCCGTTGAATAGCTGCTGAACGAGAAACGTTTGGATGGGAATCAGGTACTCCACCTCCTCCACCACAACAATAGGAATATTCACGAATACGATGCATCTCGTTAAATGTTAATCCAGGGATCTTTCGTAAGATGTCTCGTGGCGCATCAAAAACACCTTTAACTCCATAATTGATCGGTTTAGGGGGATCAAAATAGCGCATCACACCATGGGTTTGTCGTTCTTCTCCCTTCCATTTTTTAAATGGTTCACTTTGTCTTCCCAGATAACACGGGTCATGATAAGTTACGGTGTGTTCAATAGAATGGGTCAGACGGATTTTTCTTTTTTTTATCAGTCTAAGTAGAAATTCACTAGCATGGGTAACGGTTGCTTTTGTAGGAAAGCCTATTTGTGGGTATTTAGAACGGAATACACCCAGATCCTCACCACATAAGGTGATTATTTTTTTCACTCCAGTCTTGTCTAGTTGGTTGACTACCATCTGTGCTATTCTATGAAACTCTTGGGACCTTCCAGTCCAATAAGATTCTATACCACTCTCTGGTTCATCACCCTCAAGAATGCCAAAGTCTACACCAGCATGGAGCAGTAACTTTGCTAGATTGCGTGCTGTTATTGCATGATCTGAATGTTGATTCGCACCAGCTCCCACAAAGAGTAGAATGTCAGATTTTCCCTCTGGTAAAGTTTTAAGATTCAATCCTTCAGCCCAATGTTTGTTCATGGTTTTCTTCTTTATTTTCGGTGTATTTCCCAAACCACTCTCGTAAATATAGTTTTTCAGAGCGAGAATGACTTCTTGTCGTTCAGCGGCCATAATGAATTTACAGGCGACATCACACATTCCGCAAGAAGTACAGGCTGAGACGATCTGTGCTAGATCTTCATCGACCTCTATTCGCTTATCGAGCAATGACAGAGCCATTACACTCATCCCTCCGCCAGAATAAGCATGGAAGTGATACTCATCAACAGGTGGACAGGCACTAGTGAACCGTGTTTGTTGAATGGTGGGCAGAGGAATAATTTTACATAAGCTACAGCGGACACATTTTTTCATATCCTGTCTTAAAGCTTCTAACCGTTTAAGACTCATACCAGATCCTCTTGAACAGGTGTAAGGATGACTATCTCGTGTAAAGTCGAACCAAGTTCTTTTACTGTTTTTCCATCCTGAGCCACCTCTAATTCGAAGTCGGATAATAGCCTAAAGTACCCAGGTTTGATCCTAAGTAAATATTTAGCTAAGAAGCGAAATAACGGATTGAAATTCTGTAACATATCTTGGGCTTCAAGAATTTTATTTACAGAAAGAACTAAATTCATCTTGTCTGACGCAATAATTGTGGTTTGTCTTGGGAATAGGTGTTTAGTAATTAAGTTGTAAGAAAAATCCTCTTGAATAAAGTCAAACTCCCCCGTACTGAGAATAACTTCCTGTCCTTTAGCTAACATTAATACTTTGACTTGATGATTATTTACTTTCTTATTACATTGGATAAAAGCATAAGAAACGGTAAATTTTTCCGAGTAAACCCGCCCCCACATCCAATAGTTTATTATACTCTGAAAGGAAAAATTTAACCAATTATGATCGTGATAACCAATTCCTGAAACTTGAATCTTCTTGTCTCCATCAATGATTGTCCCCTCCACTATGGCTCGTGCGAATGGTACTATCCAATTGAACATTCCGAGTTCGCCGAATTTTAAGAACCCAGTTCCAGGTTTCCAACCATTTACTTCTGCTTTATAGATTATATGGCATCCTAGATCCTTTTCATTGACATTGATTTCGTAAATAGGTAGTCCACCTTCTCCCTGTTTAGCTCTAAGTTAATTTATACCAATTGTGACCTCTGGTTTATCCTTTGCCGCACTAAAATCCGATTTACTATATGAAATAAATTTTTGAACTCGTTTACCATTGGGTCTTAGCAGTACTAGTTCCACACCAGTCTTTCCTCGCATTCCTGGATTGGGATTCTTTGCATAAAAAAAGACTACTAGAGTATATCCGTTATCCAAGTGTGCATCAAAATACCACCACTCTGCAACCCCTCTTTTGTATATATCAATATGTAATCCATCTTCTGACAATGACAGAGGTTCAATTTTCTCATCACGCCTTCCAGGACCTGTCCAACCTTCAATGACTTTATTCGCCAAATAAATCACCATATAATTATCTGGTACTAAACGACTAAGCTAAAAAAGCAAAATACTGTAGGGGGTAGTCCAGAAAAGATTGAATTCTAAAAGGTTGTCTATCTTTGTCAGTTTTCTTTCTTATGATTTTTTTAATGATTTTTATAATGAATTGACAAAGCTTTCTTCATCCTTTCCAATATTGTAGTAGGAGTACCCTAACCATCCATCCCCGATTGCTCTGATGGTGTTTTATGAGCATGTGATCTCGTGAACTTCTCTGTAATATCGTAAATGAAAACTAATGAGATCGAAATATAACAAAGTAGTATAGGAATCAAACATGAAAATGTTACCATACAATACCGATAGTTGTAAAGAACCAAGCCAAGTAAACTTAAAATTAACCAGCCTTGAAAGAAATAACCACCTATTGATTTCCTGAAATGTATTAAATCCTCCTCATTTTTGAGAATAGAAAAAGAATAAAAGCCGAAATAACTCACGATAGGTATAAAGAACAATAACCTTAACCAATCATTCAAGCTGAAATAATTTAATCCAATCACGAGAGCTAAAAGCCCACAGAGTAGAAATGGTAATATGAAACTCTTATTCCCACCTGTGGAATTATAGAATTTGGTTATCCTCTCTTTATTCGCGATTCGAACGCTGAAATGTACAATAAGAACAAATGTCACCCACAGAGTAACGGGGAAAATGAGTTCATCCACAGACTCCTGGTTTATTGTCGGAATAAGGTTTAATTCAAAAAGGATTGTATTAATGAATTGGTAATAACACGCTTGTATCTCATTAAAATCTTCTTTGGCAGGATTCATTACTAATGAATTTAGATTCATGAATAGAACAATACCTGTGCTTGTTCCGTCTGGATTTTCCCTACCTGCTGTCACTGAAAGAAAACCTGGAGTTGATCCTCCATGACCTCCAAATCCATCATGGAAATGACTCCATCCTAGCCCATAAGAATGCTGATAAAATCTGTAATTATTTACATTTTGGAAGAGAGGATTGCGATAAAAAGAATATTGAACAAGTTTAGAATGCATCATATCAACACTAGAGGCTTTTAAGATCTGATTTTCACCAAATTTCCCATTATTTAGCTGAGCAATCATAAAATGGGCCATATCCGTAACAGAACAGCGAATCTGCCAGGTGGAATATAGCTCCATTTCTTCGTTCGTCCCAGAAATCCTAGAATAGGGGGTGGCATGATTTTCGATAAAATCAGAGGTATTTATCCCAGAATTGGTCATACTTAATGGACCAAAAACATTCTCCCTCATATATTCCTCAAAGGAAAGTCCTGATACATATTCAACCAAATAATGAAGTAATTTAAACCCCGCATTTGAATAATAATACCTCTCATTTGGCTTATTTCTCCAGATTAGTGGGGAGTAATTCGAACCTTCTGGAGTAAACGATTCATTAAGATATTCACCTAGACTCATGTTAAGAATGGTAGGGTTATGAGCGTAAGGATAATGCAAGTACTTTCCTTCCGTATCCCAATAAAATTCGTACCGTAATTCAGAGTCTAGACCAGACATATGTTTCAAGAGCATACGAATAGTTATTTCATCATTAGGGTAATCAGGATGTACTACTTCGAATGGTAAGTACGAAGACACATCAGAATCTAAAGAAATCACCCCCTGTTCATATAACTGAAGAATGGCTGTTGCTACAAAGATTTTTGTATTAGAAGCTATAAGAAAGACCGTATTCGGCGCGGTTTGGTTCCCTAATCCCTTGGCCCACAGTAGATCCTTATTATGTGTTATTGCGACATGTACTGTGGGGACATTATAGGTTTCTCTAATCACCTCTAACTTGTCTTCTAACCTAGAAAAGTCAGGTGTAGCATTTACTTCATGAACCTGTAGAAGGTATGGTATCAAACAAATGAAGATAATGAATAATATCGTTTCCTTGGAAGCCTTCATTGTGGTTTGATTTTACCAACTGATTGTTAATAAATATCTAGAAATCGGAACTAAATTTCGACTCAATTGAAACATTTCATACTTGAAGACTTTTTTTTTCTGATTCTACATCTTTTATCCAATCATGAATTGTATCGAATGCAAGTTTAATATTTCCTATTTGGCAATGATGCGATGCATTATCTGTTTTAGTAAAAATTCGTCCTGAAATGGATTTTGCTGCAGTTAAGGCTCTCTTCTGTTTATAATACATATCTAATGGAATAAAATCGTCATCTTCACCGTGTAAAAGTAGTATATCCTGGCGGATAAGCTTGGAAATCTCGATGACATTGAATAATTTCAGTTGTTCAACAACTTCATATGGTGTACTCACTCCAAAAACATACATAGATTGTTGATAGGACCAATTTAGAAAAAGATCTCCCTGCATTGCTTTTTGAATGAGAGAATTAAATAATCTTTCTTTTTGAAGAGAAATTAAAATTTTAGATATTAGTCGTGAGCTAAGCGATAATGTACTCATTCGTGCCGAATAAAAATCATAAATAACTCCAAAAACTACCACTTTACTTATTCGTTGATCATACGCTGCAGCTCTAAGACCTAAATACCCTCCTAGAGAAATCCCAATTAATATTACATCATTCAGGTTGAAATAATCAAGGATGGTACTCACAGGTTTCTCCCATTCTGGAATAAGCTTGAGTTGATGTTCGAATAGTGCTTTTCCTTGGCCTGGTCCATCGAACATGTATACTTCGTATCCTTTCTCAACCAGGAATGTTGCTAAAGGAAAAAACTCTTCTATGAATGAATCAAATCCTCCATGGATAACTAATGTTTCCTTAGGATGTTCTAGCGGTTTAAATTTATATGTAGGAAGAAATCTACCGTTATAGGGGACACTATATTCTTCATAATGCTGATCTTTCAAAACAAAGTGCATTAATCTATTGAATTCTTTATATCGACTAATCTTTTGGGGATCAGATGGGAGAGTAAAAAACTCAGCCATTCGATAGTAATAGGCTGCATTTAGTATTCTCTTTTCAACTTTGGCTCGGTCTGCCAATGAGTTCATTTCACGTGCCCAATCATGAAGATTGTGAATCCTTGGCGTCACTTCCTTTAAATCCTCAACTCGAGCATAACCTAAAGAAATTCCCTTGTTGAACTGATAATTAAACATCTTATTCGGATGTAAAGAATAATACTCTGGTTGAATTTCATCAAGATTAAAAATCAATTCTTTTCCCTACTAAAATCTGCAAGTTAAAGATGAACTAAATATTGTGCTTATGATTTTTTTATAGAAATTATATTATCTTGTTGTTTCTTCAGCTTTATTCAATTGTATTCAATCTTAAACTCAAGAAGAACTAAGAAGGAAATTATCCTGCCTTATTTTACAAATGAAGGACGGGCACTATACTATTACACAATTGGAAAAGGAATGCCAATATATTTTATCCATGGGCATTTAGGTAGTTCTTGGAAGCATTGGCGGTTTCAGCTGCGGAGTAAAAAACTCTATTCTCGATATCAACTAATCTCATATGATATTCGTGGGTTCGGATTATCGTCAATTAGGTTATATGAAGCTCCAGAGACGAATCAAATTCTTTCAGACACATATTTTTTCTTAAATAATGTTTTAGAAATCGATAAACCACTAATCATTGTCGGATATAGCGTAGGTGCCATTTTAGCAATAGCTTATGCCCTATTATTTCCAAAAAAAGTCAACGCCCTTGTACTCCTCAGCCCTGTTCCTTTTATGTTCCCTAGGATCCAATCGTATCGGATACCAAAATCGAGACCCAAAAAGACACTTGAAAATATTTCGATAATAAATAAATTAGTATGGAATCGATTTAAAGAACGGAATAGAGCTTTTGTGTCTCGGATTACTTCCCAATTGTATAAAAAACCAAATAACCTCCTTACACAACTAAATAGTATAAAGAGACCTATTTATTTGATTTATGGAACTAAAGATTCTATTGTCCCTCAAGAGACATTCGCTTTGTTAGAAAAATACCTACCAAAACATAGCATTGTAGAAACGTATCCATTTGACCATGGAATATCACATGAACACCCCAAACTCTTTAATTCTCGGTTAATAGATTTTTCTAGTAAAATTAATCGTCTATAAGCTAAAGATTTTAAATAAACCGCATCTAAAGTCCATAATCGGTGAATCTAAAAAAAAGGAGCAAAGAAAGTTTTAATTGATTTTTAATTTGTGGATTCATGAAGCTCGAGGAGTGTGGAATCAATGGAAAGTGGTCTCGATCCAAATATTATTGGTAGGATTTACACGGGGACAACAGAAATCGTTGATCCAGAAAAAACAATGGCATATGCCAAAGCTACAAATGAAACAAATCCCTGTTACTATGAATTAGATCAAAAAAAAATAGTAATCCCAGTGTTATTCCCAGTAACCATGGCAATTGCCCCATTGAAAGAAATGGTGACAGATGACACTCTTAATTTTGATGTAACTCAAATGATTCATGGTGAACACGAAATCTTGTACTTTCGCCCATTAAGACCTTGGGATAAAATTAAAACTAAGCTTGAACTAGAATCTATCGATATTAAAGAATCAGGGGACATTTTGTGGGCAAAAACCAGTGGCAGTACCGAAGATGAACTCGTTTTTGAAATGCGAGCTGGAATATTTTTCAAAAAACCGAGAAAGGGATCAAGACCAGTAAAACCGAGAGTGAAAGAAAAAACAATTGTAAAACAGATAATTATCAGTAAACAGATGGAAGTCACTTCTGATCAATCAGTGCGTTATGCAGCTGCCTCGGGAGATGAAAATCCTATTCATTTAGATAAAGATGTTGCATTAACAGTTGGATTACCTGATATCATTCTTCACGGTTTATGTACACTGGCTTTTGCTGTCCAAGCCATTGTAGATGGCCTTGCTGGAGGTGACCCAGCAAAGGTCAAACGGGTGAAAACAAGATTTTCAAAACCTGTTTTTATGAATAACACGCTAACTACAGAAGGTTGGTTGTTAGAAGAAAAGGAAAAGAGCAAAATAATTGGTTTTGAGACCAAAAATGAATCTGGAGAGAGTGTGCTCAAATTTGGATCTATAGAACTCTTAAAGTAAGATAAATCGGTTATGAATCCTGGAATTATATTTCTGAAATGTTCTTAAGGTAGAATGAGTTCTTGCATATCTTTTTTTTGCCTTTCAAAGATAATAAGGAAATGTTAAACTCCAAAGCTACTCCACAGTTCCCAAATAATACGGATCAGATTGCTCTGAAAGTCAATGAATTCTTTTGCCTTCAAGTGGATACCGAGATTCTCATGAAGGTCATGTGAAGTTTTTATAATGATCAATGATTCTTTCCTGTCTAACTGGCTATCAACAAGAATTGTATCTGGTCTAACTGCAAGGATAGGCATGAAATGGCGCGCTATGTTCTGGAAAATTGTTGCTGGTCGAGATTGACTTGAGGAAAACTCCTTTGCAAGATTTGAAAATAAATCCAAGTTCACTAAGCACACGTCGGTGGCAATATCTTCTATCAAACCAAATTCTGGATGGTTCAATAATAATTTTTTTTCCTCTGTGGTGATGATTACTTTAACGTCCACTCCTCTCTCGATAGCAGCAATAAAGACTGGTACGTGTCGAATAAGACACTCTACAGAAAATATGACGAAAATTTCTTCCACTGCGTTATCTACGATCTCATTGATAAACAGAGTAAGGGCTTGGCTCCCCCGGATTGTCCTTATTTCCTGGCCTGGCGTTTCTTGATACCTATCTGACTGGTAGAGCGATTTCAAGGTAACTTCACTAGTCGTTACTGCGCGGGTAAAAGGGTCTGAGAGGATCTTTATTGCTTGCTCGACGGGAATAACACGGTATAACTTACGTTTTTTTCCAACAACCTGGCTCGAGATGAGATTTTTCTTTTCTAAAAGATCCATAACGTGGTATATTTTACTTTGAGGAACTTTTGACCGTTCAACTAATGTTGATGGATCAGCAGTTTCAAGTTTAACAAGTTCAACAAATACCTGAGCTTCCCACTTTGTCAAACCGAGTATTTGAAGGTCTTTTATCAATTGGTTGCCTACCATGGTCAGCTCTTCAAGCGATAACAATCTTAATAAAACTTACTACTCGGGTAGTAATTAAAAAGAAATTGTTGTGGTTAATATGGCATTTGATATAGAAATAGATGGATTAGTTAAAACATTCGGTGATGTGATCGCTGTTAATAATCTCGATCTCCAGATCAATCGTGGTGAAGTTTTCTGTCTTGTAGGTCCCAATGCAGCTGGAAAAACAACAACTATAAGGTTATTACTGGGTATTCTGAAAGCAGATACAGGTAAAATGACTGTAAAGGGGTATCAGATGCCGCGTGAAAAGAAAAAGCTCAGGGAAATCATGGGGTATCTTCCTCAACAAAGAGCTCTGTACGATCTTCTATCTTGCAGGGAAAATATCGAGTTCTTTGCCAGAGCGAAAAGCGTTCCTAATCGCGAACTGAAAGCCAGGGTTGAATTGATGATTGAGAAGCTTTCCCTGTCAAGTCATCAGGATAAACTAGCCATCCATTTGTCGGGAGGAACCCAACAAAGAACAGCGCTAGCCATAGCCATGGTGAATAACCCTGAAATAGCCTTTCTAGACGAACCTACGGTTGGTTTAGATCCTGTATTACGGCGCGAGTTCTGGCAATATTTTAGTGAAATAGCCAGCAAGCAGGGTACAACGATTTTAGTCACGACCCATTATTTGAATGA
>JBHLPQ010000116.1:6794-11428 GCA_048939265.1 Promethearchaeota archaeon | reverse complement strand
CGATAATATAGTAATAATCATCATTCATGTTCTCAATAATATCTTCAGCAATCGCTTCCTGATCATATTTTTCATTCGGTGTCGTTCCAGATTTCATTCCTTGAATAAATCTTCTTTCATAGGGAACCTTCATGTATCCATATAGTTTCGCAGATAAAATGCCATTCCTGAAACTTTCTTCATCAATATCCATCACTTCTGCTTCTCGAACATCATTAATTCTTTGTTGTAAATATAATGAAGCTAAGTCCCCTGCTCTCATTGGGTTCAACGCAAAAACAGCTGAATGAATTTTTACACCTGTAGGGATGCCTAGCACAGTTAATTTGTCTTTGACAACAGAATAGATGTCTCTTGCCGTTCCATCTCCTCCAGCAAAGAGTAAAAGATCAACATCAAGATCCATTAGATCTTTAGAAGCTTTTTTTGTATCTTCAGAAGTTGTTTTTCCTTTTATTATCGAACCTACAACTTTAGGCTTAAATCCACCTGATTTAGCGACTTCTTCGCCCATCTCATTGGGATATGAAATAAGTTCAATCTTATCTCTAAATGAATTAAGCCTATTTAATGCTTCTGCTGCCCGTTTGGGAGATTCTGATTCTGCCCCTAATCTTCTAGCTTGCTCTAAAATATCGATTCCATCTGTTCCTTTTAGTCCTACTTTTCCCCCCATTCCAGCAATGGGATTAATTATTAGACCCAATTTTTTCATTTGAAATCATTACTTTTTCCATTTTTTTAGAAATGCTCTCCAAGTTATTGCCCATTTTGATGGATCATCAAGAGGTTCTGTTTTAATTTTGTGGACAACGCTGTTATGAGGTGCGTTCTTAACAACATCAGGATTTTCATAAGCTTCTTTTACAACTTGTGCTAATCCTGCGATGTATTCGTCAATTTCAGCCTTAGAGTATGATTCAGTAGGTTCTAGAGTCATTGGTTGAGGGACGATAAAGGGATGGTGTGAGGACCACATATGAAAACCAAAATCAATCATGCGATTAGTGATATCTTCTGTCGTAATTCCTGTTTCATTAGTGAGCTCCTCCCAGCTATAGCGGACCTGTTCAATGCGATGTCGGCCTTTAGCATAAGGAGCACTAGCTCCGTGTAGTTTTAAGACTTTACTTAATAAATAATTATTATTAAGAACTGCTATTTGAGCTACTTCTTTCAATCCTTTACTCCCTAAACTCATAATCCAAGCATAAGTTCTCAATACAGCTGGTATCACGCCATAGTATCCTCTAACCTTTCCTATACTTTTTGATAAATTATAATTTAGAGTATAGTTCGTTCCGTCAAACTCAACCAGAGGAACTGGAAGATAATCTATGAGTTTCTTTGTTACACCAAGAGCACCAGCACCTGGCCCCCCACAGCCATGAGGAGAAGAGAAGGTCTTATGGAGATTGAAAAAGCACATATCAAATCCTGCTTCTTTGGCTCGTGTAATCCCCAGTATTCCGTTTGCATTGGCTTGATCATAACCACAAATTCCTCCAACTTCGTGGATTGTTTTTGTAAACTCCACAATCTCAGGATTAAAAATACCCGTATCTTCGGGATTTGTGATCAAGAGGCCCGCAGTACGTTTGGACACCGCTGTTTTTATCGCTTCAAGATCTGGTAACCCATCCTCGTTTGGATAGATAGTGATGATCTTATAGCCTTTCACAGCTGCGGCAGCTGCATCAGAAGGATGTGAAAAGATTGTTGTGATCATTTCATCACGATTTTTGGATTCTCCATTTGATGCATGATATGCTTGAATTATCGAAGCCATTGCAAGAATAGCTTGACTGCCTCCACCAGGTTGGAAGGAGAACTTGTCCAATCCTGAAATCTCTTGGAAAAAAACATCTGAGTTGTAAATTATTTCCAGAATACCTTGAACTGTGCTTTCCTCTTGGTTTGGATGGAGTTCTGTGAACTTCAGAGATGTGACAAATTGTTCATTAATTTTAGGGCTATACTTCATGGTACATGTCCCTTGACCAATGTCAATATTCAAATCTGCACCTAGATTTTCCTGCGATAAACGTAAGTAATGCTTTAAAACCCGCATTTGAGACATTTCTGGGAGTTTAGGATGGTTTTTTCTCACCATGTTTTTTGGAAGAGAGGATATACCATCTCCAACTATATCTTGGATTTCTTTCCCAATGTCAGGAACAAGAATTCCACGTTCTCCTTTGGTGCTTAATTCGAAAATGACAGGTTCATCCCATTTAGCTTGATGGAATTTCATTCTGGGCTTCATGACAATCCCTCCTCTACATTTAGATACTCAGATAAAGCTTGAACTAACCGATCAATATCTTCTTTTGTATGAACTTCTGTAACACAATAGAGGGCACTCTGGCCGAGTTCAGGGAACTCTTTGGTTAGATTGATCCCTCCAAAAATCCCCTTCTCAAGGAGATATTGATTAACTTCTTTAACGGTCTTTCCACTCGTGTTGAAATCCACAACAAATTCTTTAAAGTGTGATGATTGTAATGATAGAACCTCTATTCCTTGAATATCAGAAATTCGCCTCATTGTATATTGAGTTTTTTGCAGAATTAAATTCCCCAGATCATACATTCCTTGAGGCCCCATCAAAGCCAAAAAAGCTCCTGCAGTAATTCCCCATAAAGCCGCCATTGTACCAACGAATTCTTTTCCCTGTTCTCTTTTATCAAAAGATGTCCGTTCATAGGTAACATCCCCAAATCCCCACTCCCCTTCAACAGACGTATGAGTAATACCAAAAAGACGGGAGGGAAATTCCATTACAAATTTCTCTTCGTCGCGAGTGGCAATAAACCCAGCAAGTCCTCCCCCATATTGCATATGCACCCCTAGGGACTGGATATCCCCACACACGATATCTGCTCCATAATGACTTGGTGGATTTAGCACTCCCAAGGAAATTGGATCAACTCCAACAAGGCTTAAAGCTCCATGATCATGTATAATAGCAGAAATTTTGTTTCCTTGGGATTCGATAGTTCCGAAATAAGAGGGATTTTCAAAATAATAACCAATACTTTTAGAGGATATTTTTGTTTTTAAATCGTCAAGATCAACTAGGCCTGTTTTTGGATTAAAGTCTATAAGCTTTATTTCAATCATGGGTTGACAATAATTTCGAATAATTGCCAGTCTATCAGGAGCAACCATTTTGGAAATTAATATTTCAGAACGGTTTGTAATCCTTTCAGCCATTCTAATTGAAGTACTTGCAGCTTGCCCCCAATCGTACGTTGGAACGTTTACCACGTCCATATCAAGTAATTCTCCCATCATACTTTCATATTCAAAAAGAGCATGAAATCTACCATGATCCTCGTATGGTTCTCCAGCATATGCAGTTAAAAACTCTGATCGATGATTTATCTCATCACATATCGCTGGGACATGATGCTGCCAACAACCTCCGCCAAGAAAACTAATATTTTCCTGACATGTTCGATTTCTTGAAAGAATTCTTTCTATATGCCGTTTTAATGCGTATTCAGAAAGAAAAGGTTTTGGCAGGTTCAGTTCCCTTTTGAATTGTATACGTTCAGGAATATCCTCATATAAGGTCTCGATGTCATCTACCCCGATTTCTCGAAGCATTTTAGCCTTAATTTCGGGTACTGAGTTTGGAATGTAAGGATAAACAGTCTTTTTTTCATTCATCTTAATGCTCTTCCTTGGTAAAAGAAGCTTGAATTAAGCAATACCTCCACCATCAACAACTAGAATAGAGCCAGTTACCCAAGTGGACATATCACTCGCAAGATAAAGAACTGCATAAGCCACATCTAGAGGTGTACCAACACGATTGATAGGTCTGTTGGTAGCTTCTTTCATGAATTCTTCTTCATCTACCCCCAATTGATGTGCTTCACCCCGTAGCATAGGAGTGTCGATATCACCAGGACAAACACAATTAACCCGAACCCCATACTTGCCCAGATCAATCGCCATTGCTCGGGTCATGTTTACTACTCCACCTTTTGAAGCACAATAAGCTAAAGCATTAGGTCCCCCTTTTAGTCCCCATCCTGATCCTGTATTAATTATACTTCCTCCTTTACCTTTAATCATTATAGGAATTACATACCGAGTTAATAAGTAGATTCCTTTTAGATTAACCTCCAATACTTGATCCCAGTCTTGTTCATCTAATTCAATGATGTTTTTTCGTTTAATGATTCCTGCATTATTGAATAGGATATCAATTCTACCAAATTCCTCATGGATAGTCTCAATGGTATTTTTGCACTCCTTATTTGAGGTAATATTACATGCGAAGTATTTTGCCTTTCCTCCTCGCCTATTGATTTCCTTTGCAGCTTCACTCCCCGTTGATTCATTGATATCAAGTAGGATGGCTTTTGCTCCCATGTTTGCAAGGAGAGAAGCTGTAGCTCGTCCAATACCTGATGCTGCTCCCGTAATTATTGCAGTTTTTCCATCTAATGAAAGAAGATCATGTGTTTTTTCCATAAATTTTGCCTTCCAAAATCGATAGAGGTTTAGAAATATATTCTGAGATTAGATCCTTTTTTAAAGTACCTGAAATTATCGTTAAAATGATGGAAGATTCCATCAAACTTCTTGCTGACAAGGATGATGTCGGAGAAGCATGGAAA
>JBHLPQ010000116.1:0-6784 GCA_048939265.1 Promethearchaeota archaeon | reverse complement strand
TTCTTAATCACAGGTTTTAAACCAACTGATTATTACATTATTTTGGAGCCTAAAAATAATAGAATCAGGATTCCTGATATTATAGTATTAGGGACTGGATATAAGAGATTCTTGAATCGCCTGCCGCAATAAAAAAAGCTTTAAGGCATTTCTGGTATTGAGGACATCATATTTGAAGCCATTGTTAAGAAAATAATTATCATAATTGCCGCAGCTACAATAAATATGATAATGGCAATGATTCCAAACCTTCTACTTTGTTTTTGAACAGTTTGATAACAGGGGGGGCAGAAAGTGTAAACACTGTCTCCTTCATCGACTCTCCTTACTCTACGAGTCATTTTACATTCTAAACAAATTAAATTGCCGCATTTTTCACATTTATCGACAGCAACACGATTAGGATGATAAACACATCGGGCTTGTTGTGGTGTATGCATTTTAATTTCCTCAATTGACCAGAAAAAGATTGCAAAACTGACTCTATCAATGATTTATAAAACCTTGTTATGAAAAATTCATATTATATATGAAACAGGTTTATTCATGATAATAAAGCGGTGTTAGAATGGTTTTCCCAAGAGAAAAGATCACTAGAATCAATTGGGATTTTCCAGGAGCCGTCACACAGACACTCACTCATAAATATCATTCTTACCCCGCACGCTTCATCCCACAAATACCCCGTACGATCTATAACATTTTTCTCGGTTCTGGTGGATCTAGAATTTTTGACCCTTTTGTAGGATGCGGTACAACCCTAGTTGAAGGAGTACTATGCCGGCATCATTCAGGTGGGGTCGATCAAAATCCTCTAGCAATCTTGTTATCTCAGGTAAAAACCCAACCTCTTGAAATAGAAATATTGTTAGATCATTGGACGAATCTTAAGTCTCATTTTACATCTTTTATCTTAAAGAAAGAACAGGATTCCCCGAGAGAGTTCATCTTTCCAAAAAGAAATATAACAAAGCGATTTACGAAAGAAAATATTCAGATTTTTTCATTAATTCTTGATTATATTGAACAGAAAATAGTAAACAGTGAATATCAGAACTTTTTCAAGGTAGGACTTTCATCAACAGTCTCTACTCTAACAGAATCAAAAAGTTGGAGGAAAGTTAACATTTGGAAAAGCTTTTCTTCGAAAATAAGTGCTATGATAAAAAATATGAAAAAATTCAATTCTAAAATTGCGGAATTTAATAATGGTATGCAAAATGACATTAAGGTGGGAGATGCAAGGAATTTATCATTTATCCCTGAAGCTACAATTGATTGTATCGTAACATCCCCTCCCTATGTTAATGCACTGGATTACAATCGGATTCATCAATATAACATGAGTATCTTAGGTTATGATTATCGTAGTTTTGCTAAAGTTGAAATTGGTGCTCATGGCCATCATATTAGTAATAGATGGAGACTCTTGACTGAATACTTATTTGACATGTATAAATCAATATCTGAGATGGGAAGGATAGCTAAAGTCGGAAGTGTTATTTGTATAGTAATTGGTGATAGTTGTCTAGAATACGAGCGAATTAAAACTCATCATCACTTTGAAGAGATAGGAAAATTATTAGGATTAAACCATCACCTAACCCTTTCGCGGAATATTGATGCAGCAAGTAAATCTACAAGTAAAGAGATTGGAAATATCTTCAGTGAAAAACTAATCTTTTTTATAAAGGAAAAAGAAATTGAGAAAGAAACAGAATCATCCGTATTTGAATTTACAGAAGCAGCTCTACGAGAGTATTTGGATCAGGTAAAATCAAGTAGAGGGAGTTGCTTAAGAAATAAGCCAAGTTTATCCAAAGAAAGGCGAGAGTTAGCCGTTAAACGAGTAGAGGAAGCTATTATAAGAATCAAAGAAGACTGGCGTCTTCTTTAATAACATTTAAAAATTCAATGAGGTTTGATCCCTCTATGTCAAGTATAAAGTACCCTGCTAGTCTTTATTGTCCTTCCTGTAAAGCAGCAATCAAATTGGATTATGAAGGTCAACTAAGAAGACGATGGAGCGATTATGCAACCACTAATGACTTATTAGTAATGCAAATGGTTCTTCCATACAGTCGATTGTCTGCAAGAGACGCTAGAAGTAACAAACAGGATATTGACGCCGTTATCCCTCGCGTGTTAATTTGCCAACATTGCTTTACTATCTTGGGGATTTATGATAAAGATTAGCTAGAATTATATCAGAAGTATTGGTCAAGAGTCAGTCTTCTATACTCCTCCTGAAGCTGCGTAATTCTTCTCCTCAAAGAACTAACATATTTTGAGGTTTCAATCTGCTCTCTATAATCGTTTGCAACCAAAAACCACCAAACATTCCATAATGCTCGATTTATCCACCCTTCAGTACCTTGTTTATGTAACATTTCGTATGAATCAATAAAAGGGGGAGTATAGAGATGAAATAATTCTTGGGAAAGACGTTTTCCCTTTTTTTTCTTTTTACGGGCTTCATGTATATAGATTGATCCTTCAGGGGTGTAACATGAACACACTGCGGCATTTCGTCGCCAACCAATCCAATCAACCGAGTAAATGAAATCTAGAAAGGTAATTTGATGGAATGGACTTCCAACACCGAAACCATGATAGTTTTTGGAGGTTTGGTGTAAGGAAACCAACCATAATACTACATCATTCACACTCCCACCTTGGTTTATTTTAAATGCTGGAACCATCCCGCCTAACCCGATATAATCTTCTGAACAATATCCCTTTCCTCCTTCAGGTAAATGTATTACAGGCAAAATATTCATGCCTAATTTATTCGTTAAGTACATCCAATTCTCTTTTGATTTCACCGGGTTTTCAATTACATCAAGATTGACAATAGTATCAGTTACTTCAATGTCTATTTTAAATAAAAATGACAAATAATCGTCAATATTAATTTCCACACCAGAATTAAAGGCACTATAAGCCCCAGAATCGATCATAATTGGGCCGTCATAAGAAAAATAGTCATGTACTCCTTTTGAAATTATTTCAGGAATTTTTTTCCGAAAAAGCCAATACGAGAAGATGATTCCAGCTTTGATTCGTTTCATTTTTTTGTGAATACAATGCTCCTTCAACCATGGAAAAATTCCAGGAACAACTCCTAAATAGAGGCGCAAGGATATTCCTTCGATAGGCTTGAAATACTTCTGGTTATTCAAATTTGATATAGCTACTATGAGGAGTCAGGTCAACAACTTATTAATTTAGCGGAGTTTGGGTTCATAATAATTTTTACAGATCAGGTGATCTTAAGATGACTGAAGTCTTGCTTGTTAAAACTGACGATAGAATCAGAGGGATGAAAGCAATTTTTTCTCATTATAAATCTCTCTTTGAGGCTTTAAAAGATAAATGGGTCGCTATTAAGCCTAACTTCAATACAGCAGACCCTCCCCCTGCCTCTACAGATATCGCGATAATTCGAGAATTAATCCTTCACCTTAAAACTTGCAGAGTACGAAAAATAACTGTTGTAGAAAGATCAGGACCAGTTGATACGCATGAAACTATGGTAACCAAGGGACTTTTCGGCCTACAAAAGGAAATAGACGGTTTTGATATTCTTGATTTATCCAATTTGCCTCAATCAGAATGGATTCAATTTCAACCAGTCCAACAATCTGATTCTAATTGGAAGAATGGTTTTCTTTATCCTAAAATCATTCAAAATGTTGATGCCATTATTGCTCTGCCCTGTCTTAAGACACATCAGTTTGGAGGGCATTTCACATTTTCATTGAAATTAGCGGTTGGTTTAGTCCCCCGCCAAGGATTCATGCAAGAACTTCATTCTTCAGTACATCAGCGAAAACTTATTGCGGAGATAAATCAGGTGTACACTCCCACTTTAGTGATTTTGGATGGTGTTGATGCTTTTGTTGAGGGAGGACCAGCAACAGGAAAACTCGAACATCCCCATGTAATGATCGCGGGTACAGATCGTATTGCTATTGATGCAGTGGGTGTAACAATCCTTCGTGATCTAGGTACAACACCAGAAGTGGCAAATGGCCCTGTATTTGAGCAAGAACAGATTGCAAGAGCTGTAGAGCTAAAACTAGGAGTCCAAGAGCCATCAGAGATTAAAATAAGAGGTGTGGATGAAGAAAGTAATAAATATGCGGAACGTCTTCAAAAACTGCTTTAATAACCTTTTATAGGTTATTCTTTGAGGGGTATTCAGTTGAAGCCAAAAGCGTTACTTATTATTTCGTGTGGTAAAAGAAAAGCCCCAGAGTTACAAAATCGAGAAATGTGTGTAGTTGAAGCTTATAAAGGCCCGATGTTTCAAGTGATTCAAAAAGCAAAACGAGAAGGGAGATGGGGGGATAATCTTCATTTAGGAATTATTTCTGCGAAATATGGTTTCCTGCGGAGTACGGACTCAATAGAGAGTTATGATCTAAAAATGACTTCAGAAATTGCTAGGAAGCATAATCCACAGGTGATTCAAGAGATTATCAAATGGAATAAGGAAGAAAATTTTGATTACATCTATATATTAATGGGAAAAACCTATTTAGAAGCTATTGGAGGTTTAGAAACTCATATAGATACAGAAATCATAGTAGAAAATATGGGTGGCCTTGGGATCGGACAACAGAAGTTAGTGCGATTCTTGGAGACTTTTTCGTCAACTAAATCCCTTGAAGATTTCCTGTCATGAGGAGCAATTATGATCTTCGCTATTGGTACTCCTATTAATGCGAGGTTTCGACCGTGGAGTTATGATTGGGCATTAAAACCTGATGCTTTAATGATATCAGCAATAGATTTCATTAGTTCTCCTAAACTATTTCAAAAGGTAATTAAAGAAGGAATACATGATTATCTTAGGTGGGATGGCCAAATCATATGTGATTCTGGAGCTTTTTCTGCGTTAAACAGGAAAAAAAAGATTAATTTGGATATAGAGGAACTTAAGAGAATTTACCGTGAAATAACACGACAAGATTCATCTATTCTAAAAATAACTTTGGATTTTCCTGATGATAAAATTTTAACAAACTATCGAGAACTATATTCACTAGAAGTCCAACCTGTTATTCCTCATGATAGAATCGAAATTATGGAAGAAATTATTCAGAATGAGGGTTTTCCTGAATGGTTTTTCATTGGGCGTCTTGTTCCCTTAATGAGAAAAGGAGGAGGACACGCAACTCGATTATTTCCAGCACTTGAGAAATTTAAGGCAAATCTTAGACAATATGAAGACATGGGAAAAGTAAAGCTTTGGGCTTTAGGAGTCGGAGCACCAAGTCTTATCAATCAACTTGCAGAGATAGTCGATGGCTGTGATTCTGCTCGTTGGCGTATCACAGGATCAAATATGGTACTTTTACCGAGAGGTGGTGAACGGGGAGTAGGAAATATAACCAAATGGCGTGGAACTCATCATAGAATCAATGAAGGGCTTGAGAAAGAAATCGTCATAAATCTACTTCGAAAAATTGACAATAAATCTGGAGGACTAGAGAAACTCGATAAATTACTCCACCCCGACAAATCTCCTAAACAATTAAAATCAAAGACAGAGAAAAATTTACCTACAATTGGAGATATAATAGAAAAACTAAGACATCATACAGAAGTATTATCAATTTATGATTTGGAGCTTCTCTTACGGTCATCGGGGAATTTAAGATTAATCTTCAATTATTGGGCTGCATTATCTTTCAAAACGTCAATAAGTAAAGTCATTGAATCAAAACAACTGGCTTTAGATTCAATTTTCAAAAATAGGAATGGTTAATGAGATGACCAATCGAGGTATCGTTCCAATAGGAATATTCCAATTCATTTCGTTTTTAAGAAGAGCGATCTTCTACGCGTTCTTTTATCTTTATCTCAGAACCTTCCTAGGATTACCAAACACCCTTTCTGCGTTATTAGGAACAGCAAATTTAATCGGATCGACATTTGGACAGTTAAAAATTTGGGGCCCGCGACTTAACCATAATCACTCATTAGCTAGACCTTATGTTGTCCGAGGAGAATTGATTGCAGCATTTACTTATTTTATAGCATTCATTGGACATTATTTATTCTTAGAATTAGGATCTATATTGGGTGCTGCTTTTCTCATGATTCTTCTCTTATCAATTTTAGAAGTCTTTTGGAGTATGAGTGATTTGGGGATTAGATTTCTTGTGGCTCAAGCCACTGAAGGGACTCAACGCGGACAATTAGTAGGACTGATTGATGGTTTCGGTTTGATTGGGCAAATAGTAGGTTTTTTAGTAAGTGGGCTTCTATATCGTGACGGATTAGGCTTTCGTGAGGGGACAATCTTTTATCTAGTAGTAGTATTAATGATTTTATGTGCAAGCATTATCCAATTATCTCCTCAAGTTGAAAAGACTGATGTAGATGGAGCTGTAATAGTTCCTAGGGATATTCGTGAAATATTGAAAAATCAACAATATTTAATCTTCATTCTCTGTATAGGATTACTAGTAATTGGAATTTCATCCAGCACGCAAATTTTCCTTTACTATTCGAATGATTCTGCCGGACTTAATTTTAATGATCAAATCATAAGCTATTTGCTTATCATCTTTTCTTTGATAGGAGGACTAATTGCTCCTATTGGGGGAAGAATTTCTGATAAAATTGGAAGAATACCTATAGTTATCGTTAGTGGTTTTGGGGCTGCATTTAGCTATTTTTCTTTTTTTTTATTGGGGAATCAACCATTCATCATTATTGCTATTATTTATTCTCTTTTAGGGGGATCTTCCTCTTTGATTCAAAGTGTATC
>JBHLPQ010000277.1:0-3876 GCA_048939265.1 Promethearchaeota archaeon | reverse complement strand
GAAACAACTGTTGTTCAGCGTTTGAAATCTTTCCTGTCTCTATCAGGATCAGAAACAAGTTAAATGTGACTTTAGCTGAAAGAAATTTAGTACCGATGCGATTAATATATTCTAAGGCTTGTTCAAAGTATTTACGAGCTTCTTGAATTTGGTTCTGGGCGTAATACACTTCCCCAATGAGATTTAATTGAAATCCAATAACAAACTCAAATCCATTATTTTTAACGACTTCTAAACTCTCTGTAAGATAGAAAATTGCTTTATCAAAATCACCTAGAATACGATAAAGAGCTCCTAGACGCCTAGCAGGAAACTGAAACCATAGATTTCCAATGGATTTAAAATCATTATAACTTGAAATAAGGAGAGTTTCTGCAACAGACAATTCTCCCTGTGCTAAAGCAGTTCCTCCGAGAGCAGTCTGGGCCCATGCGGCTAATAATTTACTACCTATTTTTTTACTGAATTTTAAAAGATTAGAGCCATACTCTTTTGCCGATACTAAATGTCCTATTTGAAAAGCATAAACAGCGAGATTTAATAAACTCCATCCAAAACTATAGACTAATCCATTGTTATTACTATATTCACTTATTTCTTTGAGTTTGCCAAATCCTTTGGAATATTGCCCCGTATTAATATGAACTATCCCTTCCAAGATTTGAGTTCCTCTCATTGACCATGTTTCTTGACGGCACAATACCAAGCTATTCTTAATGTGAGTTAATGCAAGTTCATTTTGACCAAAAACATGATTCATATAACCGTTCATTTTCTCCATAGATACTCGAAGACTGTGCAGTTCCTCTTGAGATATATCATCTAGGTTGTCAACATGACTCTCTACTTCTTGTATAAGTTGCACAGTTTCCTTGAATTGCCCTAAAAGGAATAATGCATTTGCTTTAGCTATAATAGCGAAGACTTGGATTTTAATTGTGAAAGATTCAAGACTTCTGCTTTCTGCTAGAATTATATCTGTTAAACTTATTACTTCATTCGGCTTGAACTGAATTATTAAGGACTTACATACCAATAATTGGAGTTGCCATTTTTCTTCCCAGAGGGATAACTGATCTTGCTTTGGTGTTGTCAAGACTGAATATTTTGAAAGAGCCAACTGTTCATCTATTAAAATCTGGGCGTCGTCTAATCGCTCAGCTTCAAGTAATGCAT
The DNA here is from genome assembly GCA_048939265.1 of Promethearchaeota archaeon. Classification (GTDB taxonomy): domain Archaea; phylum Asgardarchaeota; class Heimdallarchaeia; order Hodarchaeales; family Hodarchaeaceae; genus Hodarchaeum. The sequence goes on along the minus strand of JBHLPQ010000277.1, from coordinate 2,700 downwards.
CAATCTGTTGATATAGGGTAGGAAAGTCCATAATCTGAATATCATTCTTATTACTAAAAAATTATCTCAGAGAAGTAATGGAGCTTCAGGATGAAAAAGGTTAATAGTTACAAAGCACAATATAAACAGATTAAGACTTAAAATTTCTCCACAGGTAAACAAAAAAGAAATTTTGGACTCAAGATATTTCTAACCGTGTCTTTTCGCTTGATCAGAGTTTTCTTTTCCAAAAAACAATCATGATAATACTCATCACCATCATTGGGATAGGGGCATGATATGTACGGTTTGATGTTGTTATTGGCCACGAGCTGACCGGCTCATAGGCTTCCGCACACACTTCATACTGAGTGAGTAGACTCGACTCATTATACACCTTCCAGCTTTGATACATCATCCAACCTGTCTTCCAGTCTCTTTTTCTTACCTGTTCCCATGTTACTCCTTCTTCTTCCTGATCTGACATCCTCAGTACTAAGTAAGGCCCTTCAACAAAATAGTCCGGCTTAAATCGAGCCCAATCTTCCCAGTACGACTGATCGTCTATCGTTTTCATTAGGTATCCCAGACCCCAACCATCATCATCGTGAGCTTTTGTCCTCACTTCTTCCTCGTATGTGTATCTAATTACTGCTACAAACCCGAGTTCTACAATTTCGACTTTAACTGTGGACCCTTTTGTTACAGTGACATTAATCAACTCGTCCGTTTCAGTTTCGATTTCTCCTCTTGAAGAATGCGGATTCCCATCTTTATCGGAATCACTTTGATCATAGAATTCTGTAATCGTATACGTTTGCGAGTCTCCTACCTTCACCTGCCACGTCAGTTCTGGGGCATTTGGTGCTCCTCGGATCAGTTCCATTTCTGAAATGGTTGCCGTTGTATTGTATGTTCTCCTATAAAAATAGATAAGCCACCCATCTTTCCAGTTTCTTTTAATTGTTACTTCTGTGGTTATTCCAGCCACTGTTGATTTTACAGACCTTATTAAGAGGTGACCTATGACCGAATATTCTTCCTTTCCCTCGGCCCACTCTTCCCAATACGACTGATTATATATTGTTTTCGTTACGAATGGACTCACTGGGTCTGAATCGACTTGTGTCTGTGAAGTAACCTTATCATTATAGGTTAGTTTAATTTGGGCGTCTTTATTAAGAGCAATAATTTTGACTTTGATTGTGGACCCGTTTTGGGTTGTAACTTCGGTTTCTTTGCCCCTTTCATCTGTAATTTCAAGTGTTTGTGTTTTTTTGTTCCCATCCCCGTCACTATCTGTATCATCAAAGTATTTTTCCACTATAAAGGTCTCATTGTCCCCTACATATACGTTCCACTCTAATTTTTGCTCATTACTTCGGGCAGAGGAGGTATCCACAGATATTAGTAACAAAATTGAGAGACAAAGAATGTGTAGTCTGGTTTTTCTGTTCATTTTTTTTCTCCTCTAACTCTAAGAGTATTCTTCTTCTTACTAAAAAATTATTTCAAGGAAGAAAAAAAAGGAGTAATCGAACTAAGAGCTTTCTTAACACCTTCTGCAGTTGTGTGTCCCTCATTTGATGGGGATTTTTTCAATTTTAAATATTACTGGTCTTATGCCATCATTACAGGGAATATAAGTGATTCCTGCGTCGGGATAATCATAATCACCATCATTATAATATACCATCAGAGTATCATAAATGTCATGCCATGCTTGTTCGCAGAAGTCTTTGGGTGGCTTAAGATGGCTTTCCACAATGAATTCTTGCCCTTCCTGTAAGTAACAAGAAGGGATTGGTTTTCCAGTTGAACTTCGGATCATTTCGTGGCCAAAAATCTCCTTTGGATTGAATTTTTTTACCACAGAGATCTTTAATTTTCTCATATTGTAGCCTTCTCCTTTGCAATTTTGCTATAAAATTCATAAAAAACTTGAACTGATGTTGTTTTAACCCATTTATAATCCTCGACTGGTTCATAAAACTCTGGAAGGACAATCTGGTCAATAGTGCCTTCTGAGCAAACAACTTCTTGAGTTGATTTTTTTAGCTCCTTGAAAAAATCTAAATACTTGTTGACTTCATTTTTATCTACAATTGAACCATGGCCAGGTACAAGAGTGTCAAAATCTAGCTCAAGGAATTTTGTCAGAGTTTGGATCCATTTCTCAGGATTACACGTCTCATCAAAAATACCAGGAAAATCATGTCCAAACAACAAATCACCTGCAAATAGTACTTTATCATGAGGAGCGTAAATATAGGAGGAACAATCCGTATGTCCTCCAGAATTAGTGACCTCTATCTGCAGATCCTCATCTCGAATTATAAGTGTGTCATTGAATCCAATTGTTGGGTAAATGTACTCAATTTCTTGAATTAATTCTGCTTTGTCAGGTTCCTGCTGCATCATTTCTTCAAACGATGGTTGCCAACCAGTGTTATTTCTATTGTAGATCTTATGAAGAGCCAGTGTAGAGGATATTATCTCTTTATCTTTGAATGCACCGCCACCAAAAACGTGATCTGCATGATAATGGGTTAAAAGGAGGAACTTCACAGGCAGACCAAAATATCCTTCCGTTTTATCTCTTAATACTCTTCCAGTTCGTGGATAGTAAGTTGGATCAATGACAATAATGAAATTTCTTAGAGCAATTGCTCCAGCATTTGCAAAGATTATTGGTTCTAATTGGTCAGTAATTGCAGCAGA